>DASTYO010000212.1:0-5564 GCA_035764875.1 Acidimicrobiales bacterium
GTACACTCGGTCGCTCCATGTGCACGTCCCCCATCCGACAGAAGCTGGTCACGGAATGAACTCGACCGTCGAGGCCCTCGAGGGCAACAAGGTGAAGGTGTCCGTCTCCATCGACGAGACCGAGTTCGAGAAGGACATCGACGCCGCCTTCAAGCGCATCGCCCAGGAGGTCAACCTCCCCGGCTTCCGCCGCGGCAAGGCCCCCCGCCGCCTCCTCGAGGCCCGGCTCGGCACCGGCGTCGCCCGCGAGGAGGCCCTCCGCGAGGCCCTGCCCCGCTACTACGCGGACGCCGTGTCCGAGCACCAGGTCGACGTCATCGCCGCCCCGGAGATCGAGATCACCGACGGCGAGGAGGACGGCCCCGTCACCTTCGACGCCGTCGTCGAGGTCCGCCCGGTGGTCACCGTCGCGGGCCACGACGGGCTGAAGGTCACCATGCCGTCGCCCGACCCGAGCGACGAGGAGATCGACGCCCAGATCGACCGGATGCGCAAGCTCGACGCCACCGTCGAGGTCGTCGACCGGCCGGCCGAGGAGGGCGACACCGTCGTCATCGACATCGTCGGCACGCTCGACGGCGAGGAGCAGGACGGCCTCACCACCGACGACTACAGCTACGAGGTCGGGTCGGGGATCATCACGACCGAGGTGGACGAGCACCTCACCGGCGCCTCCGCCGGCGACGAGCTGTCCTTCGACGCAACCCACCCCGACGAGGACGAGGAGCGCCAGCTCCACTTCGACATCACGGTGAAGGAGGTCAAGGCCAAGGTCCTGCCCGAGCTCACCGACGAGTGGGCGGCCGAGAACTCCGACTTCGAGACCGTCGACGAGCTGAAGGCCGACCTGCGCCAGCGCATGGTCGACGTGCGCCAGGCCCAGGGCGCCCACCAGCTGCAGGAGAAGGTGGGCCAGGCGCTCGCCGACCTCGTCGACATCGAGCTGCCCGAGGCGCTCGTCAGCATGGAGCTCAACAACCGGCTCCAGGACCTGGCCATGCGGCTGCAGGCCCAGGGCCTCCAGCTCGAGCAGTACCTCATGATGACCGGCCGCTCCCAGGAGCAGCTGGTCGACGAGCTGCGCCAGGCGGCCGAGACGTCCTCCCGGGTCGACCTCGGCCTGCGCGCCGTCGCCGCCGCCGAGGGCATCGAGTGCTCCGACGAGGAGCTCGACGAGGAGATCGACTCGGTGGCCGAGCGGGTCGGCGAGAAGCCGGCCAAGGTGCGGGCCCAGCTGGAGCGGAACGACCAGATCCCTGCGGTACGCTCGGACATCACCAAGCGCAAGGCGCTGCAGTGGCTGCTCGACCACGTCGAGATCGTCGACGAGAACGGGAACCCGGTCGATCGCAGCCGGTACGAGCACGACCACGACCACAGCCACGAGGACGAGGAAGCAGAGGACGGATGAACCCCGAGCAGGTGGCCCAGCACACGAGCGTGGTCCGCAACTACCTCGTCCCCACCGTCGTCGAGTCGACCAACCGGGGGGAGCGGGCCTACGACCTGTACTCCCGCCTGCTCAAGGAGAACATCATCTTCCTGGGCACGCCCATCGACGACAACGTCGCCAACCTCATCTGCGCCCAGCTGCTGCACCTCGAGTCGGAGAACTCCGACAAGGACATCAGCATCTACATCAACAGCCCCGGCGGCGACATCACCGCGCTGTTCGCGATCTACGACACCCTGCAGTTCATCAAGAACCAGGTCAGCACGATCTGCTACGGCCAGGCCGCCTCGGCCGCCGCCGTGCTGCTCGCCGCGGGCACCAAGGGCAAGCGCCTCGCCCTGCCCCACTCGCGCATCCTGCTCCACCAGCCCTGGGGCTCGGGCGGCGGCCAGGCCACCGACATCGAGATCCAGGCGCGTGAGATCATGCGGATGAAGGACCTCCTCAACGAGATCCTGGCCGAGCACACCGGCCAGCCGATCGAGAAGATCGAGACCGACACCGACCGGGACTTCGTCATGACCGCGCAGGAAGCGCTCGAGTACGGCATCATCGACGACGTGATCTCACGGCGCGCGCTCGCCGACACGACGGGTCCGATCCGGGCCAACTGAGACCGAGGGGGGATCCATCCGGTGGCGAAGTTCGGAGACGGGGGCGAGCTCCTCAAGTGCAGCTTCTGCGGGAAGTCGCAGAAGCAGGTCAAGAAGCTGATCGCCGGTCCCGGCGTCTACATCTGCGACGAGTGCATCGATCTCTGCAACGAGATCATCGAGGAGGAGCTCGCCGAGTCCTCCGACCTGTCCTTCGACGAGCTGCCGCGGCCCCGCGAGATCTTCGAGTTCCTCGAGGAGTACATCGTCGGCCAGACCGACGCGAAGAAGATCCTCTCGGTCGCCGTCTACAACCACTACAAGCGGATCCAGTTCGGGCACCACACCGTCCACGACGACGTCGAGGTCGCGAAGTCGAACATCCTCCTGCTCGGCCCCACCGGCTCGGGCAAGACGTTCCTCGCCCAGACCCTGGCCCGCCTGCTGAAGGTGCCCTTCGCCATCGCCGACGCCACCGCCCTCACCGAGGCCGGCTACGTGGGCGAGGACGTCGAGAACATCCTGCTGAAGCTGATCCAGGCCGCCGACTACGACGTCAAGAAGGCCGAGACCGGCATCATCTACATCGACGAGATCGACAAGGTGGCCCGCAAGTCGGAGAACCCCTCGATCACCCGCGACGTCTCCGGCGAGGGCGTGCAGCAGGCGCTGCTGAAGATCCTGGAGGGGACCCAGGCCTCGGTGCCGCCCCAGGGGGGTCGCAAGCACCCCCACCAGGAGTTCATCCAGATCGACACGTCGAACATCCTGTTCATCTGCGGCGGCGCGTTCGCCGGCGTCGAGCGGCTCATCGAGTCCCGCCTGGGCCGCACGGGGGTGGGCTTCGCGGCCGAGATCCGCGGCGGCAACGACCGCGACGTCGCCGAGCTGCTCCAGGAGGTCCGGCCCGAAGACCTCGTGAAGTTCGGACTCATCCCCGAGTTCATCGGCCGCCTCCCGGTCATCGGGGCGGTGTCGCACCTCGACCGCGAGGCGCTCATCGAGATCCTCACCGAGCCCAAGAACGCCCTGCTGAAGCAGTACCAGAAGATCTTCAGCTACGAGGACGTCGAGCTCGAGTTCACCGTCGAGGCGCTCCACGCCGTGGCCGACCAGGCGCTGCTGCGGGGCACCGGGGCCCGGGGTCTGCGGGCGATCCTCGAGGAGGTGCTGCTCGACATCATGTACGACATCCCGAGCCGCACCGACGTGGGCAAGGTCGTGGTCGACGCCGACGTCGTGCTCGAGCGGGTCAACCCCACCATCGTGCCGCGCGACGCCAAGGCCGACCGGCCCAAGCGCGCCGCGTCCTGAGCCGCCGAGCCTGAGCGGAGCGCGCCGTGGACTTCGCGCACGCGCTCGCGTACCTCGACGAGCACATCAACCTCGAGACCACCCCTGGCGGGCCGACCGCCGGGGTCGTCCACGGCCTGTCGCTCGCCCGCATGCAGGGCATCGTCGACGTGCTCGGCGACCCCCAGCGCAGCGCCCCGGTGATCCACGTCACCGGCACCAACGGCAAGGGCTCGACCTCGCGGATGATCACCGCGCTGCTCGGCGCCCACGGGCTCACGGTGGGCACCTACGCCAGCCCGCACCTCGAGTCGATCACCGAGCGCATCCGCCGCAACGCCGAGGCGATCGACGAGGAGTCCTTCGGCGAGGTGGTCGGTGAGGTGGCGGCGCTCGAGGCGCTGTTCCCCGAGCGGCCGAGCTACTTCGAGCTGCTCACCGCCGCGGCCTTCGCCTGGTTCGCCCGCGAAGCGGTGGAGGTGATGGTGGTCGAGGTCGGGCTGCTCGGCCGCTACGACGCCACCAACGTCGCCGAGGCCGACGTGGCCGTCATCACCAACGTCGGGCGCGACCACACCGACTTCCAGGGCGACTGGCGCCGGGCGATCGCCGAGGAGAAGGCCGGCATCATCGAGGAGCGCAGCGCGGTGGTGATCGGCGAGACCGACCCCGCCCTCGTCGAGGTGTTCGAGGCCGAGGGCGGGGCGCTGCACTGGGTGCGCAACCAGCACTTCGGGGCCCGCTCGTCGGTGGTGGCGGTGGGCGGTCGCCAGGCCGACCTCTACACGCCGGGCACCCGGCTGCCCGACCTCTACCTGCCGCTCCACGGCGCCCACCAGGTCGACAACGCCGCCGTGGCCGTGGCCGCGGTCGAGGCGTTCTTCGGCCGGCCGCTCGACCGTGACGTCGTGCAGCAGGCGCTGCGCAGCGTGGAGGTGCCCGGCCGCTTCGAGGTCGTGTCCCGCGCCCCGCTCGTGGTGGTCGACATGGCCCACAACCCCGACGGCGCCGAAGCGGTGGCGGCCACGCTCACCACCGAGTTCGAGCCCGAGGGCGGCCTCACCGTGGTCATCGGGATGCTCGGTGGTCGCGACGTCGACGCCACCGTCGCCCCGCTGCTCGCCCTCCGGCCCCGCCGCGTCATCTGCACCCGGGCCGACTCCCCGCGGTCCATCCCGGCCGAGGACATCGCCGACGCGGTCAGCCGGGGCCTCGGCGACCACGTCGCCGAGGTGCGGGTGATCGACGACGTGGCCGACGCCGTCCGGCGTGCCGTCGACCTGCTCCAGGACGACGAGGCGCTCGTCGTCACCGGCTCCACGTACGTGGCCGGCGCCGCCCGGGCCGCGCTGCGCGGCCTCGGTTTCACCGCCCCCCGGTAGCTGCCCTACCGTCGCCCGCCGTGAACCGGACCTTCGTCATGTGCAAGCCCGATGCCGTCGAGCGCGGCCTCGTCGGCGAGATCGTCGCCCGCTTCGAGCGCAAGGGCTTCACGCTCGTGGCCGCCGAGCTGAAGACCGCCGATCGCGCCCTCGCCGAGGCCCACTACGACGAGCACAAGGAGAAGCCGTTCTTCGGCGAGCTGGTCGACTTCCTCACCCGCGGCCCGGTCATGGCGATGGTCGTCGAGGGCCCGGCCGACAACACCTTCTCGCTGTGCCGCACGCTGATCGGCAAGACGAGCGTGGACGACGCCGAGCCCGGCTCCATCCGCGGCGACTTCGCCACCACCACCAACGAGAACCTGGTGCACGGCAGCGACTCCCACGAGTCCGCCGCCCGCGAGATCTCGTTGTGGTTCCCCGAGCTCTAGCCCCCGACTGTTGCGGTTCGGTGACGGGGGGTTAGCCTGGCGCCTTCCGCTACCCTGAGCGGGCTCCTCCCGCGCGCCAGGGTCCCCGAGAGGATCGGGTAGGCATGTCCGAGAACGTCTTCACCTCACTGATGGGCCGCGACATGGCGGTCGACCTCGGCACCGCCAACACGGTGGTGTACGTGCGCGGCCGCGGCATCGTCCTCAACGAGCCGTCCGTCGTCGCTGTCAACGTCCGCGACGGCCGGCCCCTCGCCGTCGGCGCCGAGGCCAAGCGCATGATCGGCCGCACCCCCTCGCACATCCAGGCGATCCGCCCGCTCAAGGACGGCGTGATCTCCGACTTCGAGATCTGCGAGAAGATGCTGCGCTACTTCATCCAGAAGGTGCACCAGCGCCGCTGGGCGAAGCC
>DASTYO010000213.1:0-8568 GCA_035764875.1 Acidimicrobiales bacterium
CGGCGTCCTCGTACGCGCGGATGACGTCGAGCCAGTCGTCGGTGATGCCGGCGCTGACGTAGGGCATCAGCAGCTTGCGGCCGCTGTCCCGGCGGGCCCGGAGGTGCTTCTCGAGGGTGCCCACGCTCAGACGTCCTCGCCGAGGATGCGGGCCACTTGGGCCACGTCCTTGTCGCCCCGGCCGGACAGGTTGAGCAGCACGGTCTTGCCGGCCAGCTCCTGCCGGGCCCGGCTCACCCACGCCAGCGCGTGGGCCGGCTCGAGGGCGGGGATGATGCCCTCGGTGCGGGACAGGAGCTGGAAGGCGTCGAGCACCTCGGCGTCGGTGACCGCCTCGTAGCGGGCCCGGCCGATGTCGGCGAGGTGCGAGTGCTCGGCGCCCACGCCCGGGTAGTCGAGGCCGGCGGAGATCGACTCGGCCTCCTGGACCTGGCCGTGGTCGTCCTGGAGGAGGAACGAGAGGGCGCCGTGGACGATGCCGGGCACGCCGTGGCCGATGGCGGCGCCGCCGGAGGGCTCGACGCCCACCAGCTCGGCGTCGGTGTCGACGAAGCCGGAGAAGATGCCGATGGCGTTGGAGCCGCCGCCCACGCAGGCGGTGACCACGTCGGGGTCGCGCCCGTCGAGGGCGAGGCACTGCTCGCGGGCCTCGGTGCCGATGACCCGGTGCAGCTCGCGCACCATCCACGGGTACGGGTGCGGGCCCATCGCGGAGCCGAGCAGGTAGTGGGTGGACTCGACGGTGGCCACCCAGTCGCGCATGGCCTCGTTCACGGCGTCCTTGAGCGTGCGGGAACCGGTCTCGGCGGACCGCACCTCCGCCCCGAGGAGGCGCATGCGGAACACGTTGAGCTTCTGGCGCTCCATGTCGACCGCGCCCATGTACACGACGCACTCGAGGCCGAGCAGGGCGGCGGCGGTGGCGGTGGCCACGCCGTGCTGGCCGGCGCCGGTCTCGGCCACGAGCCGCTGCTTGCCCATGCGCTGGGCGAGCAGCGCCTGGCCGAGCACGTTGTTGATCTTGTGGCTTCCGGTGTGGTTGAGGTCCTCGCGCTTGAGCAGCAGGCGAAGGCCGAGCTCGTCGGAGAGCCGCTCGCACACGGTGAGCGGGCTGGGCCGGCCGGCGTAGTCGCGCAGCAGCCCATCGAGGCGGGCCCGGAACGCCTCGTCGGCCCAGGCGGCCCGGAACTCGCGCTCGACCTCCTGGCACGCGCCGACGAGGGTCTCGGGGATGTACTGCCCGCCGAAGCGGCCGAAGCGCCCGTCGGGCACGTCGCCCATGAGCGAGTCGGAGCGGGTGGGGGCGTCGGTCATGGAGCGGTCCAGAGGTCGGCGAGGGGCGGGTGCGGGGAGGGCTGGTCGTCGGCGGCCTTGGCGTTGGCCACGAAGGCCCGCACCGCGTCGTGGTCCTTGCGCCCGAAGGACGCCTCGACGCCAGACGCCACGTCGACGCCCCACGGCCGCACGGCCCGGACGGCCTCGGCGACGTTGTCGGGCCGCAGCCCGCCGGCGAGCAGCACGCGGTGGCGGCGGGTGAGGTCGCCCACCAGGGTCCAGTCGAACGGCACGCCGCCGCCCGGCACAGGGGCGTCGAGCAGCACCACGTCGGCGCCGTGGGCCTCGATGTCGCCCAGCTGCGGGTCGCCGGCGGCGAGCGCCCGGATGAGCACGGGCACGGCCGCGTGGACGGCCTGGCTGGTCTGCGGGGTCTCGGAGCCGTGGAGCTGGGCGGCCCGCAGGCCGACCGCCTCGACGACCTCGAGCACCTCGCGCACGAGGTGGTCGCGGAACACGCCGACGGTGAGGACGTGGTCGGGGACGACCGAGGCGATCTCCCGGGCCTCGTCGACGTCGACCTGGCGGCGGGAGGGGGCGAAGATCATGCCGATGGCATCGGCGCCGGCGTCGACGGCCACCTCGGCGTCGGCGGGGCTGGTGATGCCGCAGATCTTCACGAACACGACCCGCGACGCTACCGGCGCCCACCCCAACCGAGAATTTCGTTCCTCGGTGGCACCTGCTGTCACCGAGGAACGAAATTGGTCAGCGGGCGGCGGCGCGGAGGGCGGCGACGGCGGCGGTGGGGTCGCCGGCGGTGACGAGCGACTCCCCCACGAGGACGGCGTCGTAGCCGGCGTCGGCGAGCACGGCCGCGTCCTCGGGGCCCCGGACGCCGGATTCGGCCACCGAGACCACGTGGTCGGGGAACGCCTGGGCCATGCGGGCCGCCCGCTCGTGGTCGACCTCGAAGGTGACGAGGTCGCGCTGGTTCACGCCGATGAGCGTGGCGCCGGCCTCGAGCGCCCGCTCGAGCTCGGCCTCGTCGTGGACCTCGACGAGGGCGTCGAGGCCGACCTCGGTGGCGACCCGGTGGAACACGGCGAGCTCGTCGTCGTCGAGGGCGGCGGCGATGAGCAGGACGCAGTCGGCGCCCATGATGCGGGCGTCGAGGACGTCGTTGACCGACACGGTGAAGTCCTTGCGCAGCACGGGGAGGCGGCACGCCTCCCGGGCCGCGACGAGGTCGTCGCGGGAGCCGCCGAAGTGGACCTCGTCGGTGAGCACGGACAGGCAGGTGGCGCCGCCGGCCTCGTACTGCCGGGCCAGCGCCGCGGGGTCGAGGTCGGCGAAGAGGTCGCCCTTCGACGGCGAGCGCCGCTTCACCTCGGCGATGACGGCGAGGCCCTCGGCGGCTCGCAGCGCGGCGGCGAAGCCCCGGGGCGGCGGGGCGGCCTCGGCGTGGCGGCGCAGGTCGGCCTCCTGGCGGTGGTCGCCCGCTGCGGTGAGCCGGTGGGCCAGCAGGATGCCGTCGAGGTAGGTGGCCATCGTTGGGTGCCCGCGCCCCGCGTGGCTACAGGTCGTGGCCCTTGGCGTGGACCGGCTGGCAGAAGTGCAGCTCGGGAGCGCCGGCGAGGAGGCCGCCGATCTTCCCGCCGAAGGCCTTGAACGCCTCGCTGCCGCCGTGGGCCTGGAGCGCGTCGCCGTCGGTGTAGAGCTCGTAGACCCACAGGGTCGTCTCGTCGCCACTGTCGGCGCTGACGCTGTAGACGAGCGTGCCCTCCTCCCCTTCGACCTGCGAGAAGTACTCGCCGAACGCGGCGACCACCTCGTCGCGCTTGCCTTCCTGGCAGGGGATCTTGGCGATGACGGAGACCTTGGACATGGCGGGCGACGCTACTCGCGGTCGGCCCGGCTGGCGCTGATCAGCGCGGCGAACGGCAGGGCCAGGAACGCGAGCCCGGCGCAGGCCAGCACGAAGAAGCCGCCGATGAGCAGGCCGCCCAGCCCGAGCAGGGCGCCCAGGATGACGAAGGCGACCCCGACGACGGCGAGGCCCGTCGGGATGAACGCGAGGGCCCGGGGCAGCGTGGGTGCGCCGCTCGGCGTGTCGTCGAGCAAGCGCGGGTCGATGTCGTCGCTGTCGTCGAGCGGCCGGAAGGTGGTGTCGGGGCTGCGCACGTGCGCCGACGATCCGCCGTCCGGGACACCGAGCCGGGCGTCGTAGGCGGCCCGCCGGGCCGGGTCGGACAGGACGGTCCACGCCGCGTTCACCGCCGCCATGCGGGCTGCGGCGCGGGCCTGCTCGGGCGCCGGCGACCCGTTCATCCGGTCGGGGTGGTGCCGGCGGGCGAGGGCCACGTACGCGGCGCGGATCTCGGCGGTGGTGGCCGTGGGCGGGACGCCCAGCTCGTCGTAGTGCCGGGGCTCGCCTCGGTGCGGCAGCTGGGGAGCCATGGGCGGCCCAGTGTACGAGCGGCTCAGCCGGCCTCGGTCGTGGTGGTGCTGCTCGTGGTGGACGTCGAGCGCTCGGGGGTGGAGGTGGTGGTCGTCGTCGTGGTGGTCGTGGGGCGGGGGGCGCAGGCCGGCACCTCGAGGGGGAAGACCTGCTCCTCGGTGCCCGAGCCCAGGATGGCGGTGGCGCTCACCGACGACGCCCGGTCGCAGCGGAACGTGTACAGCGCCACGCCGTCGCTGCCCGTCACCTCCGCCCCCTGCGAGCGGGGCGTGGACTCGAAGCCGTCGATCTCGCCGTCGTCGCCGTCGTCGCCGGCGCCCGTGCTGCCGCCCCCCGACGCGGGACCGTCGACCCGGGTCCAGCCCGACCACTGGAGCCGGACGGTGGTGCCGACGACGGGCTGCGTGCGGGCCACGCCTTCGCTGTCGACCACACGCTCGAGCACCCGGACGGCGAGGTTGACCTGGTCCCCCACCGTGGGCGCACCGGGCGCGACGGCCGCTCGCACGTCGAGGCCCTGGTGGGGGCGCAGCTGGAGCCGCACCTCCCGGGTCTCGCCGTCGCGGAGGAAGAAGATCTCCGGCTCGGTCATCGTGAGCGTCGGAGCGAGGAACGCCCGCACGCGGATGCGGCCACCGGGCAGGCCCTCGAGCGCCCACCGCCCGTCCTGGGCCGCCTGCACCTGCCGGGTCTGCACGGCGTCGCCGACCAGCCGCTCCACCCGGATGATGGCGCCGGGGACGCCGCCGTCGGGCCCGGTGACCACGCCGCCGAGCACGGCGTCGCCGGTCTCGGCGAGCGTGGTGGTGGTCTCGCCGGCGACCGGCGGGAGCACGATCTGCGACCGGGCGACCGAGGTCGTGGTGGGCTCGGGCTGCGTGCTCGACGTGGGCTCAGGCGGCGGCAGGCTCTGCGCGCCCGGTGCCGTGCACGTGCTGGCGAACAGGACGATGACGACCAGCGCCAGGGCGAGCGTGGCGATCCAGCCGGGGTGGCGCAGCAGCCGGCGCAGGTCCACGGTCAGGCGAGCGGCAGCTCGTGGACGACGCCGGCGACGTCGCCGACCGCGACGGTGACGCCCGGCTCCACGGCCCGACCGAGGAACGCGAGGGCGACCGGCCCGTGCCGCTCGGACACCGCAGCGGTGGTGATGTGGGCGGCCGGCCCGTCGCTGGCGACCTCGGCGCCCTCCTCCACCGGGGCCTCGAGGACGATGGCCCGCAGCCGCCGGGGGACGTTGCCGCCCCGGCTGTCGATGCGGGCGGTGAGCTCCTGGCCCACGAAGCAGCCCTTGGTGAAGCTCACCGACTCGGCGATGATCCAGTCGCCCACCTCGGCGGGGATGGTCGCGTCGGTGAGCTCACGGCCCATGGCCGGCACGCCGTGCTCGACGCCGTAGGCCCGCAGCCAGCCGGCGGAGGCCTCGTCGACGCCGTCGGGCAGCGCCGCGCCGGGCCCGAGCAGGTCGTAGCCCTCGACGCCCGGCCCCACCACCGGCAGCCGGAGGACGCCGTCGGCGAGCTCGTCGTGGGGGGCACCGGTCCCCCGCACCGCGACGGCCGGCCAGTCGAGCACCTCGAGCTCGGCCTTGGTGCGGATGAGGAACCGGGCGAGGCGGTCGTGCAGCGCCTGACCGAAGCCGTCGTCGGTGTCGAGCAGCACCTCGTCGGCCGCGACCTTCGTGATGCGGGCCCAGGCGTCGACCTTGCCCTGGGGCTGGAGCACGAAGGTCCACGTCGAGGTGCCGACGGCGAGGGCGTCGACGTCCTGGCTGAGCTGGCCCTGCAGGAACGTCACGGCATCGGGGCCCCACACCCGCACCACGTCCCGCTCGATGCTCGTCCCCTTCGCTGCCTCGGTCATCCGTGGGCTGCCTTCCGCTCGGCGGTCATGCGTCGCGCCGCCGGCACGGCGGTGAGCAGGGCCCGAGCCTTGTTCTGGCACTCGAGGTGCTCGTCGTCCGGGACGCTGTCGGCCACGATGCCGGCGCCGGCCTGCACCGACGCCATGCCGTCGTCGCCGATCACCATCGTACGGATGGCGATGGCGGTGTCGATGTTGCCCGAGAAGTCGAGGTAGCCGACCACGCCGGCGTAGGGCCCCCGCTTCACCGGCTCGAGCTCGTCGATGATCTCCATCGCCCGTACCTTCGGCGCGCCGGACACGGTTCCTGCCGGGAGCGTCGCCCGGAGCACGTCGACGGGCGTCCTGCCCGGCGCCAGGTCGCCGGCGACCTGGGACGTCAGGTGCATGACGTGGCTGTAGCGCTCGAGGGTCATCAGCTCCTCGACCTCGCAGGTGCCGAAGGTGACCACGCGGCCCACGTCGTTGCGGGCGAGGTCGACGAGCATGATGTGCTCGGCCACCTCCTTGGGGTGCTCGACGAGCTCGGCGGCGAGGCGCCGGTCGTGGGCCTCGGAGCTGCCCCGCTTGCGGGTGCCGGCGATGGGCCGGGAGATCACCCGCCCGTCGAGCAGCTGCACCATCGGCTCGGGGCTGGCCCCGACGAGGGTCACGCCCGGCACCCGCAGGAAGTACATGTACGGGCTCGGGTTGACCTGGCGCAGCGCCCGGTACAGGTCGAAGGGCTCGGCGTCGAGGCGGAAGTCGAACCGCTGCGACAGCACCACCTGGAAGACGTCGCCCGCGAAGACGTACTCCCGAGCCGCCTCGACGGCCGCCTGGTACTGCCCGTCGGCCATCGACGAGGTGACCTCGGGCAGCGGGTCGTCGGCCCGGGGCGGGCTGAGCATGGGCTCGTCGAGCGGGCGGGCGCCGTCGGCGGCGAGCTGGGCGAGGCGGCCGATGGCCGCGTCGTAGGCGGCGTCGAGCACCTCGGGGCTCGCCCCCGGCTCGACGATCACGTTGTCGATGAGGGTGACCCGCTGGCGCCAGTGGTCGAACGCGGCGAGCTGGCCGATGACCGACAGCACCGCGTCGGGGTGCCCCTTGTCGTCGGGCGGCACGTCGGGCAGGTGCTCGACCTCGCGCACGACGTCGTACCCGAGGTACCCGACGAGCCCACCGTGCAGGGGCGGCAGCTCGTCCAGGTGCGGCGAGCGGTAGCGCTCGAGCATCGCCTCGACGGCGGCGAGCATGCCCCGGTCGGTGGGGACGTCGGGGTGGAGCTCGCCCTCGACGTCGAGGTGTCCGCCCCGGCTGGTGAGGGTGACGAGCGGGTTGCGCCCCACGAACGACCAGCGGCTCCAGCGCTCGCCGTGCTCGACCGACTCGAGGAGGAACCCGGGCTCGTCGTCGGACACGAGCCGGGCGAACGCGGCGACCGGCGTGATGAGGTCGGCGAGCAGCTCGCGCCACACCGGCACGACCGTGTGATCCGCGGCCAGCCGGTGGAACTCCTCCCGCGACGGGAGGACCTCGGGGGCGCCGGCGCTCACCCGTTCGGGCGCACGTCGGGGTCGCTGAACGACCGGTAGAAGCAGGAGTACTCACCGGTGTGGCAGGCGCCGCTGCCCTCCTGCTCGACCACCAGGAGGATGGTGTCGCCGTCGCAGTCGTAGCTGGCCTCGCGGATGTACTGGCGGTCGCCGGAGGTCTCGCCCTTGCACCAGTACTCCTGCCGCGACCGGCTCCAGAACCAGGTGCGACCGGTCTCGAGGCTCTTGCGCAGCGACTCGTCGTTCATCCAGGCCAGCATGAGGATCTGGCCGGTGCCCTGCTCCTGCACGATGGCGGGCACGAGGCCGTCGGCGTTGTACTTCACGTTCGCCAGGTGGCCCTCGTCGAAGGCGATGGGGGTGGCGGTGGGGGCCGGCGACTCGCTCATGGGGCGCATCGTAGAGGCGGCCTCTCACCACCCCGAAGTGCGATCAGTACCCGGACACGCTCCAGTGCCACGGCTCGCTGGGGAGGTTGAAGAACCCGTACGACGGCGCGTTGGCCGCCAACCACCGGTAGGCGGGCGACGAGCGGCTCACGATGCTCTGGCCGTCGTGCTGGAAGTCGATGGCCAGCCCGCTCTCGTGCAGCGACCGGCCCGGGCGCGCCGTCGGCGGCGAGCAGGTGCCGCTCGGGCGCTCGAAGACGTCGTAGGGGGTCGGGCCGCAGTTCTGCTTGCGCAGCTCGATCTGGCTGTCGATGGACCGGTACGAGGACGCGTCGGTGAGCAGGATGCCGTCGGCGAAGGCCGCCCGCAGCAGGTCCCGCAGCGAGCTGGCCACCGAGCTGTGCACCCGGAAGTCCTTGACCTTCACCGTGGGCACGTCGGCCCGGCCCCGCTCGGCCTCGGCCAGCCACCGGCCGGCCGCCCGCATGCCGGCCCGGGCGGCGTGGAGCTCGTTGTAGAGGTAGTCGAGGTGCCGGTCCATCCGGCCGGCGTGGGTCCTCGTGCGGTCGAGGGCGAAGAGGTGGGCGGCGCGTCGCTCGATCTGGCTCCGGAGCCGCTCGTCCACCGCGGCCGCGGCAGCCGCCGTCCGGTCGGCGACGGCCTCCACGTGGGAGACCTGCGCGGCGAGCACGATCGCCTCGGCCATCGGGCGACCGACGCGGGGCCCACGCCCCGCCGCCGCCCCGTCGTCGTCCGCCGGCCGTGACGTGGCGAGCATCGGCCCGCCGCTGCCGAGCGCCTGCTCCTCACCCTCGGCGTCGACCGCCCGGTCACCGCCCTCGCCCGACGCCCCCGGCTCGGCCTTCCCGGCCTTGCCGGACTTGGCGCCCTTGCCGGCCTTGCCGCCCTTGCCCGGCCCCTCCCGACCGTCTTCGCGTGCGCCACCCGTCGTCGGGGCATCGCCCGGGGAAGGAGCCGTGCCGTCGGCATCGGGGCCGGTCGGCGCCAGGTCACCCGGGGACGGGCGGCCGTCCGGCGCCGGCAC
>DASTYO010000214.1:0-19321 GCA_035764875.1 Acidimicrobiales bacterium
CCGAGATGCGCTCGCCGCCGACCTCCTCGATCGTGTAGCTCAGGTCGATCTCCGTGGGCGGCGTCGGCGCCGACTGCACCTGGCCGCCGGCCTCGATCTCGATGGTGATCTCCTGGCGCTGGGTCACCTGGTCGGTGTCGCCGGCGTCCACCTCCAGGCGCAGCTCGCGCCGGGGCTCCTGGCCCGGGTCCTCGAGGGTGACCACGTAGGCCGCGTCCGCCGCCGCCTCGGTGGTGGTGGAGGTGGCCTCCGTGGTGGACGTCGTGCTCTCGGCCGCGGCGGTGCTCGACGTGGTGGTGGTGGCGGCGTCGTCGGAGTCGCCGCACGCCGCGGCGGCCAGCACGAGGGCGGCGCCGGCGAGCGCGCGGGCGGTTGATCGTCTCATCGGCGGGCGCTCAGTCGGCGTCGAGGTCGAAGGCGGTGTGCAGCAGCTCGACGGCCCGCTCGACCTGGGACTGCTGGATCACGCAGGAGATGCGGATCGCCGACGTCGAGATCATCTCGATGTTGATGTCGTTGTCGGCGAGGACCTGGAACATCTTCGCGGCGACACCGGGGTTCGACTTCATGCCGGCGCCGACGAGTGACACCCGCCCGATGTCGTGGTCGAACCCGCAGCCGGCGTTGCCGACCGTGCCCGAGAGCGTGTTGATGAGCTCGGTGGAGCGCTCGGCGTCGGCGTGGGGGACCGTGAAGGAGATGTCGGTCTTGCCGTGCTCGGACACGTTCTGGACGATCATGTCGACGTTGACGCCGGCCTCGGCCAGGGCGGTGAACACCTGCGCGGCCACGCCCGGCTGGTCGGACACGCCGGACACGGTGACCTTGGCCTCCGAGGTGTCGTGGGTGACGGCGTTGACGACGGCCTGTTCCATGTCAGGGGTCTCCTCGGTGACGATGGTGCCGGGCTCCCAGGTGAAGGCGGACCGGATGTGGAGCTTCACCTGGTGGCGGCGGGCGAACTCGACGGAGCGCATCGCCGGCTTCGGGCAGCCGGTGGCGGTCATCTCGAGCAGCTCGTCGAAGCTGATCTGGTGCATCCGCCGGGCCTTGGACACGATGCGCGGGTCGGCGGAGTAGACGCCGGAGACGTCCGTGTAGAGCTCGCAGTACTCGGCCCCGAGGGCGTGGGCGATGGCCACCGCGGTGGTGTCGGAGCCGCCCCGGCCGAGGAACGTGACGTCGCGCTCGATCGACACGCCCTGGCTCCCGCCGATGACCGGGACGACGCCGGCGCGGAGCGCCTCGCTGATGCGCTCGGGGCGGAGCTCGAGGATCTTCGCGTCCTTGTGGTTGGTGTCGGTGATGAAGCCGGCCTGCGACCCGGTGAACGACTGGGCGGGGATGCCCAGGTCGGCGATGGCCATGGCGACGAGGGCCATCGCCTTGCGCTCGCCGGCGGTGATGAGCATGTCCATCTCGCGGCCCGGCTGGGTGGTGGACACGTCGTCGGCGAGGCGGAGCAGCGCGTCGGTCTCCTTGCCCATGGCCGACACGACGAGCACGACGTCGGTGCCGCGGCGCTTCGTGCGCACGGCGTGCTCGGCCACCTCCCGGATGCGCTCCGGGTCGGCGACCGAGGTCCCTCCGAACTTCTGGACGACGAGCACGGCGGTCGAACCTACCGTCGGGCCGCCGCGGCGCCGAAGTGGGACGGCGCGGCTACAGCGTCTCGACGAGCGCGTCCCAGTCGCGCAGCTGCTGCAGCGTCTGGGTCTCGGTGGAGTGCAGCAGCGAGCAGATGGCCCGCAGGTCGTCCCGTCGGATCGACAGCACGCGGCCGTTGAAGTCGCCTCGCTCGAGGATGATGGACCGGGCGTAGCGGTGCACGGCCTCGGCCTCGGGGATGGCGGCGAGGGCCACGAGGTCGAGGATCACCTTCGAGGGGCGGTCGGCCTCGTCGTCGTCGTCGGCCTCGCCGAGCAGCACCGACATCGGCACGTCGTAGAACTCGGCCAGCTCGCGCAGGCGGGGCAGGCTCAGGTTGCGGAAGCCGCGCTCGTAGGCGCCGATCGCCGAGGCGCTCCACTGGCCGCCGCTCTCGCGCTCGACGTCGTCGAGGGACAGCTTGCGCAAGCGCCGGACGGCCCGGAGGCGCTGGCCGACCTCGACCGAGAAGGAGGACAGCCCGTCGTCTTCTTCGCTCGCCATCCGGTTCCCCCTCCACGGGTCGTCCGCCGCGGCCCGGCCACACACCGTCCGCCGCCGTGAGGCACGGAGCGTAGCGAAGCGCCGAGGAAGCAGTCCACGCGGAGCGCCGGTTCTTCCGACCTTGCGCGCGCTGCGGGTCGGAGGGGGCGACTCGGTGCGCGCGGGGCGCGACGGGTACGGTCCGCCGCCGTGGGTACGTCCAAGCGCGAGCGCCAGAAGCAGGCGCGACAGGAGAAGATCGAGGAGCTGCGACGCGCGGAGCAGCGCGACGCCACCCGACGCCGGGCGATCATGATCGGCATCGCGGTCGTGGCGTTCCTGGCCTTCGCGATCGGCTTCTCGGTGCTGACATCCGACGACGACGGTGAGGACGTCGCCGCCACCGACGACACGGCGACCGACGACACGGCCACCGACGACACCGAGGGCGAGGAGCCGGCCGGCGATCCGCTGCCGTGCCCCGAGGGCGAGGTCGAGCGGACCACCGAGTTCCCGGCGCCGCCGCCCACGTGCATCGATCCGAGCAAGGACTACAAGGCGACCGTGGTGACCGACGCCGGCACCATCGAGATCGACCTGTTCGAGGACGAGGCGCCGGTGACGGTGAACAACTTCGTCTACCTGGCCCGCTACCAGTACTTCGACGGGCTGACGTTCCACCGGGTCATCCCCGACTTCGTCCTCCAGGGCGGCGACCCGAACGGCGACGGCACCGGTGGTCCGGGCTACCAGTTCGAGGACGAGCTGCCGGAGCCCGAGGACTACCAGGCGGGCTCCCTCGCCATGGCCAACTCCGGCCCGAACACCAACGGCAGCCAGTTCTTCATCGTCACGTCCGAGCAGGGCGCCGAGTCGCTGGTCCAGGCGGTCGGCGGCACGGCCAACTACTCGCTGTTCGGCCAGGTCACCGAGGGCATGGACGTCGTCGCCGCCATCGAGGGCGACGGCTCGCCCGGCGGCCAGCCGAGCACCGTCCACACCATCGAGTCGGTCACCATCACCGAGGCCTGAGCCGCCGGCTCAGCCCTCCGAGGGACCGTTCGCGCGCAGGGGCGCCCGCCGGCGGCCCGGCTCGCGCTCGGCGCGGGGGAGGGTGAACCGGAAGGTCGAGCCGCCGCCGGGCGTCTCGTCGACCCAGATGCGCCCGTCGAGGCGCTCGATCGACTGCTGGGCGATGTGCAGCCCGAGGCCGACGCCCTGCTGGGACCGGGTGAGGTGGTTGCCGAGCCGGGTGAACTTGTCGAAGATGCGGTCGCGGTCGGAGCGGGGGATGCCCGGGCCGTGGTCGATCACGCTGGTCACCACGGTGTCGTCGTCGGCCGCGATCGACACGGTGATGGGGCCCTCGGGTGCGTACTTGAGCGCGTTCGACACGAGGTTGGTGAGCACGCCCGTGGCGAGGGCCTCGTCGGCGAGCACCGCGCCCACGCCCGGCTCCGCCTCGAGCTCGATGGTGCGCGCCGGGTCCTGGCGGCGGGCCAGGTCGAGCTGCTCGGTGACCCGGTCCACCCACGCGACCTCGGTGGGGACCACCACCATGGCGCCGGCGTCGAGCTGGGTCGAGCGCAGCAGCGAGTCGACGAGGGCCTCGAGCCGGCGCTCCTCGCGCAGCATGATCTCGTAGATCCGTGACCGGTCCTCGTGGGTGAGCTCGGCGTCCCGCCGGGCCAGGGTGTGGAGGAAGCCCTTGATCGGGGTGAGCGGCGTGCGCAGCTCGTGGGAGACCTGGGCGATCCAGCCGTCCTTGTCGTCCTGGAGCTTCTTGCGCGCCGTGTCGTCGCGGGCGATCGCCACGTAGCCGCCGTCGGACAGCGGCGCGTACGAGCAGGTGAGCCAGCGCTCCTCGCCGGCGGCGTCGATGCGCATGAGCACCCCGGGCACCGGCTGCCCCGACCGGCCGGGGTCGGCCGACCCGGTCACGGGCTCGCCGTGCTCGTCGGTCGGTCGGAACGATCGGCTCACGTGCTCGCCCACGGCGTCCTCGGCGGCCACCCCCGTGATGGCCTCCATGGCCGGGTTCCACGCGCGGACGCGCATGTCGGAGCCCACCGAGAAGATGCCGTCCGAGCTCGAGCCGACCAGGTCGGCCAGCGTCCGGCGCTCGGTGCCGACCTCGGTCAGCAGCGAGAGCTGGTGCAGCGTCGTCGAGACGCGCTCGGCGAGCGCGTCGAGGATGCGCTCGTGGCGAGGCGCGTACGGCCGCCCGTCGGCGCGGGCCGACACGGCGATCGAGCCGCACGGCAGGCCGGCGTCGTCCAGCAGCCGCATCCGCGATCCCGACCCGTACACGTCCTCGGCGTCGGTGGGCCCGGCCGCGACCCGCACGGTGTCGCCGATGCCCTCGATCAGCACGACCGCGCTGCGGGCCCCGAGCAGCGCGATGGCGTGCTCGGCGAGCTGGCGGGCCGCCTCGTGGGTGTCCTCGGCCCGGGCCAGGGCGAGCTCGGCCTCACGCAGCCGGTCGAGCTCGGGACCGGTGAGCATGACGTGCCCCCGGCGGCGCCACTCGACCGCGAGCAGGGCGAGGACCGCTGCCGCGAGCCCGGCCGCCACCGGTGCGCCCTGGACGAGCGCCACCACGATCGCCAGGCCCGCCGCCACGGCGGCGGCGCCCTGCGCGAGCACGACGCGCTGGTGCTGATCGGGGAGCAAAGCGGACACGAGGTTCCTCTCCGTGCGCGCGGGAGCGCGCGCTGCGTTCGAGTGTGCGCGTTTGTCCGGGATGTCGCCATGGCCCGATCGGACCATCCTCGGCGGGTCGGAGCGTCGAGGAGCCGTCAGCCGTCAGCCGTCAGCCGTCAGCCGGCGCCGGCGCGGCCTCGCCACCGGCGCCGGGCACGAGCCGGTGGTGGGCGCGCCCCTCGACCAGCTGGCGCAGCCACCACTGCAGCGTGGGCACCCGGTGGCGGCGGATGGAGGTCACCGACAGGCCGCTGTCGCGCAGCGCCATCGGCACGTCGCGGTCGAGCCGCCAGCCGGTGAGCGCGCCGAGCGGCGGCGCGACGGCCCGCTGCACGCGCCCGGCGAGCCCGACGAGCCGCGCCGGCTCGAGGAAGAGCAGCTCGCCACCGGCGGCGAGCAGCGAGCGCAGGTGGGCCAGGCTGGCGTCGAGGCGATCGGCCCCGGCCAGCTGGAACACCGACACCACCGTGTCGAAGCGCTCGGCGCCGGCGGCGAGGTCGGCCAGGCGGGTGTCGCCGGCGCCGTCCAGCACGGTGACGGAGTCGACGCCGGGCGTCGAGGCCCACAGCGAGCGGTGGGCATCGGCCCCGCCGAGGTCGAGCACCCGGCCGCGCCCGCGCTGGACGAGCGCGCGGCGGCGGGCGCGCACGACGAGCTGCACCTCGGGCGGCAGCGTGCGCTCGTAGCCGGTGGGGATGATGCCGAGATCGGAGATGCCGGCCAGTCTCCCAGACCGGCGCCGGCACCGGGCAGGCCGCCCGTTCGGGGGTGGCGTTTTCCCGGCTGTAGTTACCGATCAGTACGGTGGATCGCCATGACGATCAAGACTGTGGGGATCATCGGGTCGGGGATCATGGGGTCGGGCATCGCCCAGGTGGCGGCCACCTCCGGGTTCACGGTCGTGCTCCGGTCGCGGAAGCAGGAGACCGCCGACGCCACCGTGGCCGCCATGGAGAAGTCCCTGGCCAAGCTGGTCTCCAAGGGTCGCATGGAGGAGGCCGACGCCACCGCCGCCGTGGGTCGGGTGACCGCCACGTCGAAGCTCGACGACCTCGCCGACTGCGACCTGGTGATCGAGTCGGTGGTCGAGGACCTGGCCACGAAGGTGGCGCTGTTCAACGAGCTCGACCACCACTGCAAGGACGACGCCATCCTGGCGACCAACACGTCCACGCTGCCGGTCATCGACATGGCCATCGAGACCCGCCGCCCCGAGCGGGTGTGCGGCGTCCACTTCTTCAACCCGGCGCCGATGATGAAGCTGGTCGAGATCATCCAGACGCTGGTGACCTCCGACGAGACCGTCGCGAGCGTGCGCGACTTCGCCGAGGCCTGCGGCAAGTCGCCCGTGCTGGTCAAGGACCGGGCCGGCTTCATCGTGAACGCGCTGCTGTTCCCGTACCTGAACAACGCCGTGCGGATGCTCGAGAACGGCACGGCGAGCCGCGACGACATCGACGCCGCCATGCAGGGCGGGGCGAACTTCCCGATGGGCCCGTTCGCGCTGCTCGACCTGGTCGGCCTCGACACGTCGCTGTCGATCCTCGACGCCCTCTACGACGAGTTCCGCGACCCGAACTACGCCGCCTCCCCGCTGCTGCGCCGCATGGTCAGCGCCGGGCACCTGGGCCGCAAGTCCGGCAAGGGCTTCTACGACTACTGATCGGCTGCCCGGCACGGCGCCGGCGATCGCCCCATGACGAGACGAAGGCCCCGGCGGTGCCGGGGCCTTCGTGCGAGTGGCGGTCGTGCGTGGTGGGCTGGTGCGCGTCCGCGCCGCTCCCTGCCCGCCCGCGCCGGCCTTCAGACCAGGGCGGGAAGGCCGGCGGTGTCGAGCGTTCGATCACGGCCGCGTCGGTCGGGGAGAATCGCGGCACATGCCCGTCGAGCCGCCGCCCTGCACCTGGTCGTTCCCCGACGTGGAGACCGCCGACGAGTCGGGCGTCGTCGGCATCGGCGGTGACCTCGAGCCGAGCACGCTCCTGCACGCGTACCGCCACGGCCTGTTCCCGATGCACGTCGACCGGGGCCGCACGCTCGCCTGGTGGTCGCCCGACCCCCGGGGGATCCTGCCGCTCGACGGCCTGCGCGTCACCCGGTCGCTGCGCCGCTCGTGCGCCGACTACGAGATCCGCGTCGACACCGCGTTCGGCGAGGTGCTCGCCAGCTGCGCCGACCCGAAGCGTCCCCACGGCTGGATCACCGCCGACATCCGCTCGGCGTACTGCCGGCTGCACGAGCTCGGGTGGGCCCACAGCGTCGAGGCCTGGTCGCTCGACGACGGCACGCTGGCCGGCGGGCTCTACGGCGTGTCCATCGGCGGCTTCTTCGCCGGCGAGTCGATGTTCCACCGCCGGCGGGACGCCTCCAAGGTCGCCCTCGTCGGCCTGGTCGAGATCCTCGCCGAGGACGGTCTGCCCCGACTGCTCGACGTGCAGTGGACCACGGAGCACCTGCGCTCGCTCGGCGCCGTCGACGTGCCCCGGAACGACTACATCGGCAGGCTCGAGGTCGCCCTGAGCCTGCCGATGCCGCCGGCCTTCACCTCCTGAGAGGCGAAGGGCTTCGGGGTCCCGGAGGACCCCCGCTGGTCAGCCCCTGACTAGCCCTTCTTCCCGTTGCCCTTGCCGCCGCCGGCGCCCTGGCCCTTGCCCGGCTTGGCGGACTCGATCTGTGCGTCAGCGGAGTCGTCGCTGGCGTCGTCCTCGTCCTCGACCTCGCCGGTCGGTGCCGCCGCCGGTGCGGGTGCGTCGGCTTCGGCCCGCTTCGCCAGCTCGGCCTCGACCTCGTCGAGGGTCAGGCCCTCGCCGTGGGCGAAGGTCTTCACGCACTGGCCGTGGTTGCCGTAGAGCTCGAGGTAGGCGTCCTCCCAGCAGGTGACCCGAGCGGCCTCGGACACGGCGGCGCCGTGGCTCTCGCCCTCGACGTCTGCCTCGAGCTCGTCCTCGGTGTCTGCAGCAGCCGGCTCGAGCTCCTCCTCGGGTGCCGTGGTGGTGGTGGTCTCCTCGGGCGCCTCGGTGGTGGTGGTCGTCGACTCGGTCGTGGTCGTCGTGTCCTCGACCGTCGTGGTCGTGGTGTCCTCGACCGTCGTCGTCGTGGTGTCGTCCGTGGAGGGCGGATCAGCGGCCTCGGCCAGCGCGAGCGTCGCGCCTCCGAGGATCACGACGCCGGACACGGCGACGACGGCGGTCTTCTTGGCAAAGAGGGTTGCGACGGAGCGGATCATGGCGTCCGTTTCGGCCCGTCTGCGGCGCCCCTTGAGCGCGGCATGGACAGTTGGTCCGATCGGACTAGGACGATCCGGAACGGGCCGCAACGTCGGCGTCGGTCGAACGGGCGGCGGACGCGGTGAACCGGGCGATCCCCGCCGGTACGGTCGACCCGTGCCCCGCTACACGCCGCCGTCCGACCCGCTCGACGAGCCGCCCTACCGGCGCCGGTCGCGGGCCACGCGCATCGGCGTGTGGGTGCTGCTCGTGGGCGTCATCGCCCTGGTGTTCGTCGACGTCCTCGCCGCGCTGCTCTGACCGACCCGCAGTCGTCCACTGGTCCTGGATCGACCACGGGTGGTCGATCCAGGACCAGCGAAGCGGGCTTCAGGCGATGTCGTAGCCAGCTTCGTCGATGGCCTCGCGGACCGCGGCGTCGTCGAACTGGCCTTCGACGGTGACCGTCTTGTCGTCGATCGACACGTCGACGGACTCGACGCCGTCGAGCGGCGAGACCGCACCGGTGATGGCCTGGACGCAGTGGCCGCAGGAGATGTCAGGGACGTTGTAGGTCACGGTCGACACGGGTCGACTCCCTTCGGTCGGGGGTGGGGGTGGTTGCTCGGCGGCTGCGGAAGCGGCGCAGGCGCAGCGAGTTCGACACGACGAACACGCTGGAGAAGCCCATGGCGCCGGCCGCGATCATCGGGACCAGCAGGCCGAAGGCGGCGAGCGGGATCGCGGCCACGTTGTAGGCGAAGGCCCAGAACAGGTTGCCCTTGATGGTCGACAGCGTGCGCCGGCTGAGGGCGATGGCGTCGGCCACGCTGCGGGGGTCGCCGCTCACCAGCGTGAGGTCGGACGCCTCGATGGCGACGTCGGTGCCGGTGCCGATGGCGATGCCCAGCTCGGCCGCGGCCAACGCCGGCGCGTCGTTCACGCCGTCGCCCACCATCGCCACCACGCGGCCCTCGTCCTGGAGGCGGCGCACCTCGGCCAGCTTGTCGTCGGGCAGCACCTCGGCGAGCACGGTGTCGATTCCGACCTCGGCGGCCACCGCCTCGGCCGTGCGGCGGTTGTCGCCGGTGAGCAGCACCGTGCGCAGGCCCATGCCGCGCAGCGCGGCCACGGCCTCGGCGGCGGTGGGCTTCACGGCGTCGGCGACGGCGAGGACGCCGCGGGCCCGGCCGTCCCAGCCGGCGAGCACGGCGGTGCGCCCCTGCGCCTCCTGCTCGGCCGCCGCCGCCTCGACCTCGGCCGGCACCTCGTCGAACAGCAGGCGCCGGCCCACCAGCACCTCGACGCCGTCGACGGTGCCGGTGACGCCCCTGCCCGGCAGGTTGCGGAAGCCCTCGACCGCTCGGTGGTCGGTGGTGCCCGCGGCGACGGCGGCGGCGATCGGGTGCTCGCTCATGGCCTCGACGGAGGCGGCCCGGCGGAGCAGGGTGCTGTCGTCGACGTCGGGGTCGACGGCCTGCGCCGCCACCAGCTCCATGCGGGCCTCGGTGAGCGTGCCGGTCTTGTCGAACACCACCGTGTCGACGGCCTTCGTGCGCTCGAGCACCTCGCCGCCCTTGATGAGGACGCCCATCTGGGCGCCCCGCCCGGTGCCGACCATGATCGCCGTGGGCGTGGCGAGGCCGAGCGCGCACGGGCAGGCGATGATGAGCACGGCCACCGCGGCGGTGAAGGCCTCGTCGACGCCGTGCCCGGTGAGCAGCCAGCCGGCCACGGTGGCGAGGGCGATGGTGAGCACCACCGGCACGAAGATGCCGGCGATGCGGTCGGCCAGGCGCTGCACGGGGGCCGACGATCCCTGGGCCTCCTCGACCATGCGCACGATCTGGGCGAGCGCGGTGTCGGCGCCGACGCGGGTGGCCTCGACCACGAGGCGCCCGTTGGTGTTGACCGTGGCGCCGATGACCTCGTCGCCCGCCGCCTTGTCGACCGGCACCGGCTCGCCGGTGAGCATCGACTCGTCGAGCGCCGACGCTCCGTCGACGATGCGGCCGTCGGTGGGGACCTTCTCCCCGGGCTTGACGATGAACCGCATGCCGACGGCGAGGTCGTCGACGCTGATCTCCGAGCCGTCCTCCAGCGTGGCGGTGCGGGCCCCGAGCTCGGCGAGCGCGCGGATGGCCTCGCCGCTGCGCCGCTTGGCCCGGGCCTCGAACCACTTGCCGAGGAGGATCAGCGTGATGATGACGGCGGCGGTCTCGAAGTAGACGTGCGCGTCCCCCGTGCTCGGCTCGCTCATGCCCGGCATCCCGGCCATGCCCTCGTCGGCGTCGCCGGCGCCGAGGAACACGAGGGCGACCGCCGACCAGAGGTAGGCCGACAGCGTGCCGATCGAGACCAGGGTGTCCATGGTGGCGGTGCCGTGGCGGGCGTTGAGCAGGGCCGCCCGGTGGAAGCCGATGCCGCTGACGAAGACCACCGGGGTCGCCAGTGCGAAGACCACCCACGCCCAGCCGTCGAACTGCAGGGCGGGCACCATCGAGAGGAGCACGATGGGGACGCTGAGCGACGCCGCGAGGCCGAGCCGCCGGCTCAGCGTGCGGATCCACGCCGCTTCGGCGGCGTCGTGGTCGGCGACCTCCGGCACCGCGTAGCCGAGCTTGGTGATGACCGCCTCGAAGTCGCCCGGCTGCAGCCGCTCGTCGTCGAAGACGATGGTGGCCCGGGCGGAGGCGAGGCTCACGTTCGCGTTCTCGACGCCCTCGAGCTTGTTGAGGCCCCGGGCGATCCGTGAGGAGCACGCGGCGCAGGTCATGCCCTCGACGGGGAGGTCGACGCGCGTTCGCATGGCCTCACCGTACCATCGGATCCATATACCCCCAACCCCTATGCCTGGTAGGCTGTCCGCATGCACGGCTACACCATGAGCAAGGACCAGTACCTGGCCCGCCTGCGCCGCATCGAGGGCCAGGTGCGCGGCCTGCAGCGCATGGTCGACGAGGACATGTACTGCATCGACATCCTCACCCAGATCGCCTCGGTCACGAAGGCGCTCCAGGGCGTCGGCATGGGACTCCTCGACGAGCACATCCGCCACTGCGTCAAGGACGTCGCCATCACCACGGATGACGGCGGAGACGGCGACGCCGCGTTCGACGAGAAGGTCCACGAGGTGATGGCAGCAGTGTCCCGGCTCCTCCGCACCTGATCGCCGCCCGGAGGGGGCGGGCCCGGCCTACGGTGCCGGGATGCACCTCGGCGTGATGATGTTCCCGACGGACAAGGCCATCGATCCCGTCTCGCTGGCGAAGGAGGTCGAGGACCGGGGCTTCGAGTCGCTCTGGTTCCCGGAGCACTCGCACATCCCCACCTCGCGAGCGACGCCGTGGGGAGGTCGTGAGGGCGCACCGCCGCTGCCCGAGGAGTACTGGCGCACCCACGACAGCCTGGTCAGCCTCGGTGCCTGCGCGGCGGTCACGTCGACGTTGAAGCTGGCCACCGGGATCTGCCTGGTCGCCCAGCGCGACCCGATCTGGCTCGCCAAGGAGGTGGCGACGGTCGATCGGATCTCGGACGGGAGGTTCCTCTTCGGCGTGGGCTACGGCTGGAACAAGGAGGAGCTCGCCGACCACGGCGTCCGCTACGCCGACCGGCGCGACGTGCTGCGCGAGCGGGTGCTGGCCTGCAAGCGGCTGTGGACCGAGGACGAGGCCGGCTTCGACGGCGACCACGTCCACTTCGAGCCGTCGTGGGCGTGGCCGAAGCCGGTCCAGCGGCCGCATCCGCCGGTCATCCTCGGTGGCGCCGCCGGTCCGAGGACCTTCGCCCACATCGCCGAGTTCTGTGACGGGTGGATGCCGATCGCCGGGCGCCACGCCCTCGTCGACCAGCTCGACGACCTGCGCGCGGCCTGCGAGGCGGTCGGGCGCGACCCGGCCACGGTCGAGCTCGGGCAGTTCGGCACCCCCGCCCGCCCCGAGGCGCTCGAGGAGCTCGAGGCCGCCGGTGTCTCGCGGGCGGTGCTCGGCCTGCCGCCCGCCGGCGCCGATGCGGTGCTCCCCCTGCTCGACCGCTACGCCGAGCTCCTCGCCGCCACCCCCTGAGGCCGGCGGACCGGCGGCCCGGGCCGTCGACGTTCGGGCGCTCCAGGTGGCGGCGGTGGTGGACGGTGCCCGAGAATGGCTCCATGTCCGACGTGCAGCGACGTGAGCGTGACCGCCCCTGGATGATGCGGACCTACTCGGGCCACTCCACGGCCAAGGCCAGCAACGAGCTGTACCGCACGAACCTGGCGAAGGGGCAGACCGGCCTGTCGATCGCGTTCGACCTGCCCACCCAGACCGGCTACGACCCCGACCACGTGCTGGCCCGGGGTGAGGTCGGCAAGGTCGGCGTCCCCGTGGCCCACCTCGGCCACATGCAGGAGCTGCTCGAGGGCATCCCGCAGGACGAGATGAACACGTCGATGACCATCAACGCCCCGGCGGCGTGGATGCTCGGGCTCTACGTGGCCAACGCCGAGAACAAGGGCACCGAGTCGAAGGCGCTGCGCGGCACCACCCAGAACGACATCGTCAAGGAGTACCTGAGCCGGGGCACGTACATCTTCCCGCCCCAGCCCAGCCGCCGGCTGATCGTCGACATGATCGCCTTCTGCGCCGAGTGGATCCCGAAGTGGAACCCCATGAACGTGTGCAGCTACCACCTGCAGGAGGCCGGGGCCACGCCGGTGCAGGAGATCGCCTACAGCCTGGCCAACGCCATCGGCGTGCTCGACGCGGTGAAGGAGTCGGGCCAGGTCGCCGACGACCGCTTCCCCCAGGTGTTCGGCTCGATCAGCTTCTTCGTGAACGCCGGCATCCGCTTCGTCGAGGAGACCGCGAAGATGCGGGCCTTCACCCAGCTGTGGGAGCGCATCGGCCGCGAGCGCTACGGCGTCACCGACGACAAGGCGCTGCGGTTCCGCTACGGCGTGCAGGTGAACAGCCTCGGCCTCACCGAGCAGCAGGCCGAGAACAACGTGCAGCGCATCGTGCTCGAGGCGCTCGGCGTCACGCTGTCGAAGAGCGCCCGGGCCCGCTCCATCCAGCTGCCGGCCTGGAACGAGGCGCTCGGCCTGCCCCGGCCCTGGGACCAGCAGTGGTCGCTGCGGGTGCAGCAGGTGCTGGCCCACGAGACCGACCTGCTCGAGTACGACGACATCTTCGACGGCTCCCACGTGATGGAGGGCCTGACGTCCGAGCTGGCCGAGGCGGCGTGGGCGGAGATGGAGGAGATCCTCGAGCTCGGCGGCGCCTTCGAGGCGATCGACGAGATGAAGGGACGCCTGGTGCGCAGCCACGCCGAGCGCATCCGGCGCATCGAGTCCGGCGAGCAGGTCGTGGTCGGCGTGAACGCGTTCACCGAGACCGCCCCGTCGCCGCTCGGCGGTGAGGACTCGATCCTCAAGGTCGATCCCGGCGTGCAGGACGAGCTCATCGCCGACGTGCAGCGCTGGCGCTCCGAACGGGACAACGACGCCGTGAAGCGCAGCCTGGACGAGCTGCGCCGGGTCGCCGAGTCGGGCGAGAACGTCATGCCGGCCACCATCGACCTCGCCCACGCCGGCGGCACCACCGGCGAGTGGGCCGGCCTGCTGCGCGAGGTGTTCGGCGAGTACCGGGCGCCCACCGGCGTGGCCGCGGCCGCCGGGCACGGTGTCAGCCAGGGCCTGCGCGCGGTCGCAGAGCGCATCAAGGCCCGGCCGGCGCCGCCCCGCCTCCTCGTCGCCAAGCCCGGCCTCGACGGGCACTCCAACGGGGCCGAGCAGATCGCCGTGGCGGCGCGGGACTCCGGGTTCGAGGTGATCTACCAGGGCATCCGGCTCACGCCCGCGCAGATCGCCCAGGTGGCTGCCGACGAGGACGTCGACGCGGTGGGGCTCTCGATCCTGTCCGGCAGCCACCTCGAGCTCATCCCCGAGACCGTGCGGCTCATCCGCGAGGCCGGCTGCGAGGCGCCGGTGGTCGCCGGCGGGATCATCCCCGAGGACGACCGCCAGCCGCTGCTCGACGCCGGCGTCGCCGCCGTCTACACGCCGAAGGACTTCGACCTCACCCGGATCATGGGCGAGATCCTCGAGCTGGTCGGCGGCTGACCGTGGCTGCGGTGGGCTGATGGCCGGTCCGGGGGGACCGGTCCGGCGCCGCCCGGCGCCCCCGTGGGCGCTCGTCGCGGCCGCCATCGTGGCGGCGGTCGCCGGCGTGCTGGCCGTGGCCACCGCCGCCGAGGCGCTCGCCGTGCTGGCCGGGGCGGCCAGCGTGGTCACCGCGGCCCTGGCCGTGGCCGGAGGGCGGTCCGTGCCAACACCCGCCCCGGCGACGCCGGTGCCTGCCGCCGAGCGCGAGCCGCTGCCCGAGCGGGCCGATGTGGTGGAGCCGGACTCCGCCGCCGACGTCGCTGACGACCCGGCGGCCGACCCGATGCGAGCGCTGTTCGAGAGCGGCCCACCCGCCGGCTCGACGTCGCTGCTCCACGCCGAGTTCCTCACGACGACCCTGCGGGGGCGGGTGGCCGTGGCCCGCCGGGCGCTGCGGCCCCTCTCCGTCATCTGCTTCGAGTGCTTCGAGACCAGGGACGGCCAGCCCACCCGGTCGCTGCCGCACGACGCCGTCGGCGCCTTCCTGAAGCGCACCCTCCGGGAGGCGGACGTGTCGGGGCGCTCGGGCGATGCGTTCGTGTGCATCCTCGAGGACACGGGCGAGGACGGCGCCGTGTGGACGGCCGAGCGGGTGCGGCGCAACCTGCTCGAGGAGGGCCAGAACCGGCGGTTCCGGGCCGGCATCGCCTCCTACCCCACGCACGGCCTCGACGCCGAAGAGCTGCTCGACAAGGCCCACGCCGCGCTGGCCGCCGCCCGCGACTGGGGCAGCGACCGCATCGAGGTCGCCACCGCCACCTGAGCCCCCCCTTCTCGAAACTGGACGCGGATCCTGCGCACGCGGGGGCGGGTGCGCAGCATCCGCGTCCAGTTCCTCCAGGCCGTCAGGGGTGGAGCTCGCCGAGGACCTCGTCGGTGTCGGCGCCGAGCGGGCGGCCGGCCCAGCGGATGCGCCCCGGCGTGGCCGACAGCCGGGCGACCAGGCCCTGCATCGGCGTGCCGTCCACGACCTCCACGGCTCCCCGGGCCTGCACGTGCGGATCGGCGAGCACCTCGTTCATGGTGTACACGGGCGCGCACGCGGCGTGGGCCTCCTCGAACGCCGCCAGCACCTCGTCGCGGGTGCGCTCCCCGATCCACTCGGCCATGCGCGCGTCGATGCGGGCCCGGGCCGCCACCCGGCCCTCGAAGGTCCGCAGCGCCTCGTCGTCGCCGAGCCCGATGAGGTCGAGCACCCGGCGGGCGACGCTCTCGGCCGACGTCGACACCGCGACCCAGTGGCCGTCGCGGCAGCGCCACGTGCCGCGCGGCACCGTGTAGGGCACGCCGGAGCCGAGGCGGGGCTGCTCCCAGCCCTCGACCGCCGCGGCCGACACGAGCGGCCCCATCACCTGCAGCAGCGACTCGAGCAGGTTCACGTCGACCACCTGCCCCACGCCCGAGTGGACGGCGACCATGGTGGCGAAGGCGGCGGTGAGCCCGGTGATCTCGTCGGTGAGGGCGATGGGCGGCAGCAGCGGGGCGCCGTCGGGCTCGCCCGACAGCGAGGCGAAGCCCGACATCGCCTCGGCCAGGGTGGCGAACCCGGCGCGGCCGGCGTAGGGGCCGTCCTGGCCGAAGCCGGTGACGCGGGTGATGACCAGGTCGGGGTTGCGCTCGTGCAGCACCTCCGGGGCCAGGCCGAGCGCCTCGAGCTTGCCGGGCCGGAAGTTCTCGACGAGGACGTCGGCCGTGGCGCACAGGTCGAGCATGTCGCGGCGGCCCTCGTCGGACTTCAGGTCGAGGACGATGGTGCGCTTGCCGCGGCTGAGCAGCTTCCAGAAGTACGTGACGCCGTCGTCGGGGTGGCGGCGGAACATGTCCCGCGTGCCGTCGCCGCTGCCGGGGCGCTCGACCTTGATGACGTCGGCGCCGAAGTCGGCGAGGTAGCGGGCGCACGACGGACCGGCGAGCACGGTGGAGGCGTCGACGACACGGAGGTCGTGGAGGGGCAGCTGCGCCATCACCGGTCCAGCATGAAGCACCGGTCTTCGAGCTTCCCAAAGGCGTACTGGCCGTACATGCCGAGGAACATGCCGCGGGTGCGCTCGGTCCAGTCGAGCGCCTCTGGTGTCGAGATCCGGTGGTGGAGCTGGACGATGCCGCCCTCGTGCACCCGGTACTCGGCCCAGGCACCGGGGAAGTCCTTCACGCAGGCCACCTCGACCCACGGCATCGCGCCGGTGGCGGCGAAGCGCCGCACCCGGTTCCGGTGGGTGTGGCCGGCGAAGTAGCCGACGATGCGGGGCCGGCGGGCCGCCACCTCGACGAGCCGCTCGGACCAGTCGGGGTGGATGCCGAAGTAGGTGTCGGGCCGCTCGGCCGACGACGGGGCCCACACGTGGTGGTGGCCGAGCACCACGACCGGGCGGTCGGCCTCGGCGGCGATCTCGTCGAGCTCGTCGAGCTGCTCGACGGTGAGGCCGCCCGAGGAGCGGAACGGCACGGTGGTGTCGAGCAGGACCACGGTGACGCCGGGCAGGTCGACGCGCTGCACCGGCCAGTCGGCGTAGGACTGCCCGCGGTAGGCGTCGTGGTTGCCGCGCACGTGGGTGAGCCGGTCGCCGAACGCGCCCTGGTACGTGTCGAGGAAGTCGGCGTACTCCTCGTCGGTGCCGGTGGTGGTCAGGTCACCCTTCACGAACACGGCATCGACGTCGGCCGCCTGGATCTCGGCCACGGCGGCCTCGTTCATCGTCACCGGGTACGGCGGCTCGTCGGGCTCCGCTTGCAGGATCGGGCCGATGGTCTCCTCGTGGCCCTCGACGACACCGCACCGGACCTCGCCGAAGTGCACGTCGTTCACGGTGGCGAAGCGGGCGAGCAGCTCGCCTCCCGGGTGGTCGAGCGTGCGGACCTCGAGGCCGTCGAGCTCGTGGACCTCGCCGGGCGCCAGGTCGTCGTAGCGGCGGGCCCGCCGCTCGTGGTGCACGACGACGACGTCGGGTCCCACGGTGGTGATGTCGGCGTCGGGGTGCATCGGTGCGGTGCGGCTGGTCAGGGGTGGGCGGTGGCGATCCCGCCCGGGTTCACCAGGGCCGGTTGCGCCGGAGCGGCACCGGCTGGCTCCACCACCGACCCGAGAACCGCCACCGGTTGGGCCGATCGGGCGCCGGCGCGCCGGCGACCCGGGGCCAGGCGACCTCGATGGCGGCCACGATGGCCGCGGCCTCCTCGTCGGTGGGTGCGGGGGAGATCTGCACGGCTCGAGGCTACTCGGGGTGGTGCAGGGCCACGCCAGTGTGGGGATCGAACAGGTGGAAGCGGGCCGGGTCGAGCACGAGGGCGACGTGGTCGCCGGTGCGCACGGCGAGCGGGGCTCGGTCCCAGCGCACCACGGTGCCGCCGAGGTCGACCGTGGCCACCACGTGGGGGCCGTGGGTCTCCACACCGAGGACGGTGCCGGCGGCCACCACTGCGTCGGCGCCGTCGCCCGGTCGGCCCGGCTCGTGCAGCTCGTGCGGGCGGAGGCCGACGGTGGCCGGCCCACCTGCGAGGCGGGCGGCGGCCGGGGCCCGCAACCGGCAGCGGGCGCCGGCCACCTCCACCCAGAGGTCTCCGGGCACGCCGACCACCCGGCCGGGCAGCAGGTTCACCTCGGGTTCGCCGACGAAGCGCGCCACGTCGACGGTCCGCGGCTGCCGGTACACCTCCAGCGGGGGTCCGGCCTGCTGCAGGCGGCCGTCGAGCAGCACGGCGAGCCGATCGGCGACCGCGAGCGCCTCGGCCTGGTCGGCCGTGACCCACACGGTCGTCACGCCGTAGAGCCGCTGCAACCGCACGAGGTCGCCTCGCACCGCCGCCCGCCGGGCCGGGTCGACGCGGGCGAGCGGCTCGTCGAGCAGCAGCACGGCGGGCCGGGCGATCACCGCCCGGGCGATCTGGGCGACCTGGGCCTCGCCGCCGCTCAGCGTCTCCGGCCGGCGGCGCAGAAGGTCGACGATGTCGAGCTCCAGCGCCTGGTCGTGCACCCGCCGTCGCCGCTCGTCCACGTCGACCCGGCGCAGCTCCAGCGGGAGGGCGATGGAGTCCTCGGTGGGTCGCCGGGGGAGCAGCGAGACGTCCTGCGTGACCATCCCGAGCCCGCGGTCGCGGGTCGGGACGTCGTTGACGCGCCGCCGGCCGAGCCGCACCTCGCCGTCCGTGGGCTCGTCGAGCCCGGCGAGGATGCGCAGCGCCGTGGACTTGCCGCAGCCGGAGGGGCCGATGAGGCAGCAGATGGTGCCGTCGTCGATGTCGAGGGTGAGGTGCCGCAGCGCGGCCCGGCCCGGTTCGTGCTCCTTGGTGACGCCAGCGAACGCGACCGCCACCACCGCCGTGCTCCCTAGAGCGGGACGTTCCCGTGCTTGCGGGCCGGGAGCTCCTCGCGCTTGGACTCGAGCATGTCGAGTGCGGCGTTGATCTTGCGGCGGGTGTCGGCCGGGTCGATCACGTCGTCGACGTAGCCGCGGTCGGCGGCGGCGTAGGGGTTGAGGAACTTCTCGGAGTACTCCTCGACCAGCTCGGCCTTCTTGGCGTCGGGGTCGGCGGCGTCGGCGATCTCGCGGCGGTTCACCACCTCGACCGCGCCGGCGGCGCCCATCACCGCGAGCTCGGCGGACGGCCAGGCGATGGCGTAGTCGGCGCCGATGGAGCGCGAGTTCATGACCACGTAGGCGCCGCCGTAGGCCTTGCGGGTGATGACCTGGATGCGGGGCACCGTGCTCTCGCAGTAGGCGTACAGCAGCTTGGCGCCGTGGCGGATGATGCCGCCGTGCTCCTGGTCGACGCCGGGCATGAAGCCGGGGACGTCGACGAAGGTGAGCAGGGGGATGTTGAAGGCGTCGCACGTGCGCACGAAGCGGCCGGCCTTCTCGGACGACTCGATGTCGAGCACGCCGGCCATGGCCATCGGCTGGTTGCCCACGATGCCCACGGGGCGGCCGGCCATGCGGGCGAACCCGCAGGTGATCTGCGGCGCCCACGACGGGGCGTACTCGAAGTAGTCGCCGTCGTCGACCACCTCGGCGATGACCGCCTTCATGTCGTAGGGGTGGTTCGGGTTGGTGGGCACGAGGTCTCGCAGGGCCTCGCACTGGCGGTCGGGGTCGTCGCCGGTGTCGAGGACCGGCGGCAGCTCGAGGTTGTTCGACGGCAGGAAGGA
>DASTYO010000215.1:0-3852 GCA_035764875.1 Acidimicrobiales bacterium
TCATCATCCTCCTCGTCGTCGTGGTGCTCTTCGGCAGCGCCAAGCTGCCCAAGTTCGCCCGCTCGCTCGGCCAAGCCCAGAACGAGTTCAAGCAGGGCCTCCGCGACGGCGGCACGACCGCCGCCGACGAGCCCGAGGCCGACGCCGACGCAGAGGCCCGAGCGCTCCGCGGCGCCGAGGCCGCACCCGACCGGCTCGTGGTCGACGCGGCCACCGACCAGCTGGCGAGCTGAGCCGACGATGGTCACCGCCCTCGCCCGGTTCCGCGCGCCCGAGGGCGGCCGTCTCCAGCAGCCGCCGGCCGGCGAGATGCCGCTCCTCGACCACCTGGCCGAGCTGCGCAACCGGATCCTGAAGAGCGTCGCGGCCGTCGCGTTGGGCGCGGTCGCCTGCTGGTTCCTCTACCCGGCGATCTTCGACGTCCTTGTCGACCCCTACTGCAACCTCCAGGGCACCAGCGTCGATGACTGCCGGCTGCTGCAGACCGAGCCGCTGGAGGCGTTCTCGATCCGGCTGAAGATCGCCGGGTACGGGGGCGTGGCCCTCGCGATGCCGGTGCTGCTGTGGCAGGTGTGGCGCTTCGTCACGCCCGGTCTGCACGCGAACGAGAAGCGGTGGGCGTACCCGTTCGTGGCCTCGGCGCTCGTGCTGTTCTGCCTCGGCGCCGGCCTCGCCTTCCACACGCTCACGCCGGCGCTCGAGTTCCTCGTGGACGTCGGTGGTCCCGACCTGCAGCAGCAGTTCCGGCCCGCCCCGTACTTCGAGCTGATCACGTACATGATGCTGGCCTTCGGGGTCGGGTTCGAGTTCCCGATCGTGCTCGTCTTCCTGCAGCTCGCCGGGCTGCTCACGGCCGATGCCCTGCGCCGGGCCCGCCGGTTCGCGGTCGTCGGGATCGTCGCACTGGTGGCGGTGATCACCCCGTCGGGCGACCCGTACACCCTCGGCATCCTGTCGATCCCGCTGTACGTCTTCTACGAGGCATCGATCGTGATCGGCCTGCTCCTCACCCGCCGGCAGCGTCGGGACGCGACGTCGAGCGGCTGACCACCGTCAGGCCGCTACGGCCGTCTCGAGGGGGCGCGGTCGCTCAGGCGAAGCGGATGACCGGCCAGCCACGCGCGCGGGCCACGGCCTGGAGTCGCCGGTCCGGGTTGACCGCGACGGCCTCTCGGCTCGCCTCCAGGACCGGCAGGTCCGACGCCGAGTCGGCGTAGGCGGCGGCGTCGGCGAGCGTGCCCGGCCCGAGGTCCTGCTCCAGGCGCTCGAGCTTCCCGGCGCCGTAGCAGAAGGGGGCGTGCAGGCGTCCCGTGTAGCGGCCGTCGACGCACTCGGCGCGCGTCCCCACGGCACGGTGGGCACCGATGCGGGAGGCGACCGCCTCGACGAGCTCCTGGGGGCTGGCCGAGAGGATCACCACGAAGTCACCGGCGTCGAGGTGGCGGCGCACCAGGAGGTGGGCGCCGGGCAGGACCTGGCGGGCCAACGTGCCGCCCACCTCGTCGAGCAGATCCCGGAGCGCCGCGGACTCGAGGCCGGCCACCTGGCGGAGCGCCACGGCCCGGAGGCGGTCGACCTGTTCGTCGTCCGCGCCGCGCCACCGGAACGCCCGGTCCATCGCCACCCCCGACACCAGTTGCTGGGCCGACACCAGCCCGCGGCGGGACATCGCCCGCGCCAGCGTGAGGAGGCTCGAACCCGGCAGCAGCGTGCGGTCGAGGTCGAACACCGCGGCCCGACCGACGGGCGCTGACGTCGGACCGGCCGTGGCCCCCGCGGCGGATCCCGTACGCATGCGATCAGCACACCACGGCCGGGTCACGGTGGCGCCGCGCGCCGGCGGACGGCACGTGAACCCGGCGTGAACGTCTGCTCGATCGACCGGACGGACAGGTCCCGACCCCTCGGGCCGGCGGTCCCGGGAACGGATCCCCGACCTCGTCAAAACGAAAGCTGCCGGTCGGACGGGATCTTGCAGACACCGACCTGACCAGCAGCTTCGTGGCGGAGGGAGTGGGATTTGAACCCACGGAGACCCGAAGGCCTCAACGGTTTTCGAGACCGTCCCATTCGTCCGCTCTGGCATCCCTCCCGGGAACGGACGAGGGTAGCGGTCAGCGACGGCCCTCGAAGAAGTCGACGAGCAGGGCCCCGCACTCGTCGGCGCGCACCCCGGCGTGGACGTCGAACTCGTGCGGCAGCCGGGGGTCGGCGCCCAGGTTGTAGAGCGAGCCGCACGCACCTGCCTTGGGATCCGGCGCGCCGAACACGAGCCGGCCGATGCGCGCCGCGACCATCGCTCCCGCGCACATGGCGCACGGCTCGAGCGTCACGACGACCTCCGCCCCGGGCAGGCGCCACGAGCCGGCAGCGGCGCACGCCGCCCGGATCGCCACGAGCTCGGCGTGGGCGCTCGGGTCGTGGTCGGCCTCGCGGCGGTTGTGCCCCCGGGCGACGACCTCGCCGTCGACGACCACGACTGCCCCCACCGGCACCTCGCCCACGGCGAGCGCGGCGCGGGCCTCGTCGAGCGCGAGGCCCATCAGCTCGTGGTCGGAGAGGGGTCCGGGCACGGCGGCGCACCGTACCGGTCGGACGCGGTGCCGGCGGAGGCGTGCTCCTCGTGGCGGCCGATGCCGAAGGCCAGCGCGATGACGGTGGCGGTCACGAGGGCGGCGGGCCAGCCCTCGGTGCCCTCGGTGGCGCTGGCCATGTTGAGCACGGCGTGCCAGAGGGCGACGACGAAGAGGCTGCCGCCCGTCCGGTCGTGCAACCAGCCGAGCACGAAGGCGCCGGCGGCGAGGCCGATCAGCCAGCCGGGCAGCAAGGGGAGCGGGAAGCCCCGAAGGCCCGAATCGATCCAGAACGTCGGGAGGTGCCACAGCGCCCAGGGCGCGGCCAGCACCGTGGCGGCGCGAGAGGGGCCGTACCGGTCCCGCAGCTCCGGCCAGGCAACACCTCGCCAGCCCACCTCCTCCCCGTAGCCGTTGAGCACGAGCACCAGCCCGAAGGTGCCCAGCCAGCCGATGGCGGGGAGCCCCGGCATGGTGCCGAGCGCGCGGAGCGAGGGCGCGCCGTCCAGCGCCGCCTCCACGGCGACGCCGGCTGCGCTGGCGGCGACCAGGACGACGGCCGCCAGGTACCACCGAGGCGCCACCCGCCACCGCGCCGCTCGGCGGGCGAGCCCGGCCAGACCGGCGCGACCGTCGGCGAGCCCGGTGACGACGACCGCTGCGGCGAACGGCCCGAGCAGGCCAGGGACGTGGCTCCAGGAGCCGCCGGCCAGGGCGACGGGCACCCAGTAGGACCACGAGAGGGCGAACGTCAATCCGAAGAACCATCCGAGGCGGTGCGCGCGCACCCGTTCCTGCACGGGTCGATCGTCCACCTCGGGCCGTGACCCCGGCCAGGGCCGGACGTCCCGGGGCGCCGGGCGGCAGGAGCGGGACCGCTCCGCGCCGAATCAACGGGTCGAGACCGGCGCGTCGGCGGGTCGGGCGGTGCTGGGGCCGTCCGGGCGAGGCGAGCAGGCGGAGGCGGGCGGCCACGGGCTGCACGCGGGTGGGCCACCCCGGTTCGGGGGTGGCCCTGCCCTTCCGTGGCGGAGGGAGTGGGATTTGAACCCACGGTGGGTTGCCCCACACACGATTTCCAATCGTGCCGATTCGGCCGCTCTCGCACCCCTCCTCGGGACCGGACACGATACAGTGTCCGGGCGCCTGCTCCGAAGGTGGCGGCCGGGTCCTGTGCGATCGCGACCCGTGAACCGAGTCAGGGCCGGAAGGCAGCAGCTCTCAGCGGAGCTCGTGATGTGCCGCAGATCGCCTGGCCGTCACCCTCGGAGCAGGCGCC
>DASTYO010000216.1:0-8224 GCA_035764875.1 Acidimicrobiales bacterium
CGGGCATGTCGGCCGAGGAGCTCGGCGACGTGCTCGCCGACGCCGACGTGCTGCTCAACGTCTCGCTGATGCTGCCCGACCGGCCCGAGTACCGACGGATCCCGCACCGGCTGGCCCTCGACACCGACCCCGTCTTCACCCAGGTGTCCATCGCCCGGGGCAACCCGATCCCCGAGCGGCACACGCGGCTGTTCACGTTGGGCCGGCCGCCGCTGCCCGGCCAGGCCCACGAGTGGGTGCCCACCCGCCAGGCGGTCCACCTCGACGACTGGGACGCCACCACGTCCCCGGACCCCGACGCGCCGTTCACCACCGTGACGTCGTGGAAGGCCTACCCGCCGCTCGAGTTCGAGGGCCGGTCGTACGGGCTCAAGGACGTCTCGCTGCGCGCCCACCTCGACCTGCCCCGCCACACGGGCGCGGCGCTCTCGATCGCGCTCGCCGGCGGCCTCGACACCGACGAGGGCGCGGCGGTGCTCGGCGCCAACGGGTGGCAGGTCACCGACGCCATCGCCGCCACCCGCACCAGCGACGCCTACCGGGCGTTCCTCGCCGCCAGCGCGGGCGAGATCGGCTTCGCCAAGCACGCCTACGTCGCCGCCCGGAGCGGCTGGTTCAGCGACCGCACCTGCTGCTACCTCGCCAGCGGCCGGCCGGCCGTGGTGCAGGACACCGGGTGGCGCGACGAGCTCCCCACCGGCGAGGGCCTGTTCGCGTTCTCGACCACCGAGGAGGCGGTGGCGGGCATCGAGGCCGTCCGGGACGACCCCGAGCGCCACGGCAAGGCCGCCCGCCAGGTGGTCGCCGACCACTTCGCCGCCCCAGAGGTGTGCGCGCAGATGCTGGACGCCTTGTGATCGCCACCCGTCGCCCCGTCGCCGTCGTCGCCGGCTACAGCGTGCGGTTCCCGCTGGCCGGGATGACGTGGGTGACGCTGCACCACCTGCTCGGGTTGCGCGCTCTCGGCTTCGACCCCGTCTACGTCGAGGCAGCGCTGTGGCCCGAGTCCTGCTACGACCCCGACCTCGACGCCATGACCGAGGAACCCGCCACCGGCGTCGCCCACCTCCGGCGAGCCGCTCGGTGGGTCGGCCTCGATGACCTGCCGATCTGGTACGTCACCGACGACGGCCGTGACGCAGGGATGTCTCGTGACGAGGCGGAGGCGCTGCTGGCCCGCGCCGAGGTGCTGGTGAACGTCGGGGCCAGCACGTGGCACCCGGCGTGGGCGGCGGTGCCGTGCCGGATCCTGCTCGACTGCGACGCCCCCTTCACCCAGATCGCCATCGCCGAGGGGGTCGAGCCCCTGTCCGGCATCGCCCGCAACCACGACGTCTGGGCCACCCTGGCCGGCAACGTCGCGGCGGGTCGGTGCCCGGACGTCCCGCTCGACCGGCCCTGGGTCGCGGCCCGGCCGCCGGTGCACACCGCGGCGTGGGCGCCGAGCCCGCTGCCCGCCGGCGGCGCCTGGACCACGGTCACGTCGTGGGGCTCGACCGCCCGGCGCGAGTGGCGAGGCACGCTCCTCGGCAACAAGGCAGACGGGTACGAGCGCGTCCTCGACCTGCCGGCGCGCACCGACGCCACGCTCGAGCTCGCCGTCGCCTCCGACGCACCGACCGAGGACCTCCTCCGGCGCGGCTGGCGGGTCGTCGACCCGGTGCCGCCCACCCACGACGTCTGGGACCTCGTGGGCTACGTGCAGGGCTCCCGAGGCGAGCTGGCCGTGGCCAAGGACGCGTACCGCACGGTGCGCACCGGCGCCATGAACGACCGGTCGCTCGCGTACCTCGCCGTCGGACGCCCCGTGGTCGCCACCGACACCGGCCTCGGTGACGTCGAGGGCATGCCCGAGCCGGGCGCGGGCTTGCTGCTCGCCGACGGCCCGGAGGCGACGGCTCGCGCCATCGCCGCCGTCGAGGCCGACCCCGTGCACCACGCCGCCGCGGCCCGCCGTCTGGCCGAGGAGCACTTCGAGGCCGCCCGGGTGCTGGGCGCCCTCCTGGCCGAGGCGGGGGTGCGCCTCCCGGTGCCGGAGGTCGCGCCGTGAAGGCCGTCGTGACCGGTGCCATCGCCACCTTCCCGGTCGGAGGCGTGGCGTGGGACTACGGCCAGTACGCCCTCGGCCTCGAGCAGCTCGGGTTCGACGTCTGGTACCTCGAGGACACGGGCGTCACGCCCTACGACAACGCCGCCCGCACGTACCACGACGACCCCACCTACGGGATCGCCTACCTGCGCGACGCCCTCGCGGCGCTGTCACCCACGCTGGCCGATCGCTGGCACCTGGTCGACGTCAACGGGGGCCGGCACGGCTGCTCGCACGAGGAGCTCGCCGACGTGCTCGAGGACGCCGAGGTCTTCCTCAACGTCTCCGGCATCTGCCAGCTGCGGCCCGAGTACGCCCGGTGCCGTCGCACGATCATGATCGACACCGACCCAGGTTGGAACCACTGGGTGGCCCTGCCCCGCACCGAGCACCGCGACCCGGCCACGGGCATCCTGTCGTGGCGCGAGCACGACGAGTTCGCCACGTACGCCACCGCCCTCGGCCGTCCCGGCTGCGCGCTGCCCGACCTCGGCCTCGACTGGCGCCGCACGCTGCCGCCCGTGGTGCTCGACGCCTGGCAGGCGCCCGGGGTCCTCGGCGAGCGGTGGACCACCGTGCTCACCTGGGACAACTACGACGGCGCCTTCACCCACGGCGGGCGCAGCTTCGGGTCGAAGGCGTCGGAGTTCGCGCGGATCGAGCCCCTCCCCGAGTGCACCCGCGCCCGCCACGAGGTCGCCGTCGGCGGGGTCGGTGCCCCCGTCGACGCGTGGCGGCGCGCCGGGTGGTGCGTGGTCGACGCGCCGTCCGTCACCGCGACGCCCGGGTCGTACCGCCGCTACGTCACCCACTCGCGGGGCGAGTGCAGTCCGGCCAAGCAGGTGTACGTGGCGAGCGGGTCGGGCTGGTTCAGCTGCCGCACCGCCTGCTACCTCGCGGCCGGCCGCCCCGCCGTGGTGCAGGACACCGGGTGGTCCGTCGCGGTGCCCACCGGCGACGGGCTGCACGCGTTCGACGACCTCGACGGCGCGGCGCGGGCCGTCGCCGCCGTGGAGACCGACCCCCGGGCCGCCGCCGAGGGCGCCCGGGCCGTCGCCGCCGAGGTGCTGGACGCTCGCCGGGTGCTGGCCGACCTGCTCGACGGGCGGGACGTGGCGTGACCGCCTTCGACGCCTCCACGGTCACCGGCGGGTGGAGCCTCGACCGGCTCCCACCCGGGCTCGTGCAGGCCGGCGTGGGCTGCGAGCTCGAGCGCCTCGAGAGCTTCGAGCGGATCAAGAGCACCGCCCGGCCCGCGCTCGTCCTCGGCGACCGGGTGGCCGTCTACACCTGGACCGGCTTCGGCATCGACGCCGGCGGCCGCATGGAGGTGGGCGACGACTGCGTGCTCGTCGGGCCGCAGTTCCTGTGCGGCGACCGCATCACCATCGGCCCGCGATCGGTGCTGTCCTACAACGTCAGCGTCGCCGACTGCGACTTCCACCCCCACGACCCTGCCGCTCGCGCGCTCGACGCCGAGGCGATCTCGCCGGCCGGTTCCGGGGTGCGGCCCACGCTCGACACGGCGCCCGTTCACATCGGCGCGGACTGCCGGATCGGGATCGGGGCCGTGATCCTCAAGGGCGTCACCATCGGCGACGGGGCCACCGTCGCCGCCGGCACGGTCGTGACCGGCGACGTGCCCGCCGGCGCCACGGTCGCGGGCAACCCCGGGCGGATCGTCCACCCGTGACCACCCTGGAGCACGACTGGTTCCCGGGCACCGTCCCCGACAACGTCGAGATCGGCCCGGACGGGTGGTTCCACTCGACGTTCGCGTTCCGGCACTACCGCAGCCGCCGTCCCCGCGGGCTGGTCATCGGGGCGAACTGCGGCATCTACATCGGCACGCTGTTCGACCTCGGACCCGACGGGGAGGTCGAGATCGGCCCCACCTCCACGTGCACCGGGCCGATCTTCGCCACCAACAACCGCATCGAGCTGGGGGAGCGGTGCCTGGTGTCGGCGCTCGTGGTGCTCGCCGACGAGCCGTGCGCCACACCGCCGGTGGCGGACGAGCCCACGGCGCCGCCGAGCGAGCCCCGTCCCGTCGTCATCAGCATGGGTGACGACTGCTGGGTGGGGATGGGCGCCACGCTGCTCGCCGGGGCCCACCTGGGCGCGGGCGTCATCGTCGGCGCCGGCACCGTGGTCGACTTCGCTGTGCCCGACGGTGCGGTCGTGGTGGGCAACCCGGCGCGCATCCTCCCCGGGAAGGGCACGGCGTGAGGCGGGTCCTGGTGTGCGGTTGGTTCAGCTTCCCGTGGATGGGGGCCACCGCAGGCGACCTGCTCGCCGCCCGCACGGTCGGCGCGTGGCTCGACGCCGCCGGCATCGCGCACGACGTGGCCGTGTCCGAGGCGCTCGCCGACCACGTGCCCGACGGGGTCCGCTGGGACGACGTGCCTGCTGATGGGTACACCGACGTCGCCGTGGTGTGCGGACCCGTCGGCGACGCACCGCCCCTCACCGACCTGCTGACCCGCTTCGCCGGCGCTCGCCGGTGGGCGCTCGACGTCACCATGCTCCAACGGCGCGACGAGTGGGACCCCTTCGACGCCTGGTGGGCCCGCGACGGCGACCCGGCGGTCGAGCCCCGTCCCGACCTCGCCCTCGCCGCGCCCGGCGAACCGGCTCCCGTGGTGGCGCTCGTCCTCGCCCACGACCAGCAGGAGTACGCCGAGCGCCGCCACGCCGAGGTGCACGCGGTCGTGCGGTCCGTGCTGTCCGACGCCGACGTGGCCGTCGTCGAGGTCGACACGTGCTTCGACCCGGCGAACGCCACCGGTCTGCGCACCGCCGCCCAGGTCGAGGGCGTGCTGCGAGCCGTCGACGTCGTCGTCACCACCCGCCTCCACGGCCTGGTCCTCGGCCTGCGCAACGGCACGCCGGTGCTCGCGGTGGACCCGGTCGCCGGCGGCGCCAAGGTGGCCGCGCAGGCAGAGGCGCTCGGGTGGCCCGAGGTGCTGCGGCCCGAGGAGGTCGACGTGGCGAGCGTGCGGGCCGCGTTGCAGCGGATGCTCGCCGGCGAGCGCGACGCCGACATCGAGCGCTGCCGCCGGCACGGCCTCGCTCGCATCGAGCAGGTGCGGGCCGAGGTCCTCGATGCGCTCGCCGCCGAGGTGGTGGCCGGTGGCTGAGCTCGTGCTGGGCTCCTACCTCTTCCGCTACCCGCTCGGTGGCATGGCGTCGTGGGTGCTGCAGTACCTCGAGGGCTTCGCCCGCCTCGGCCACCGCGTCACCTTCGTCGAGGCTGCCGACCACCACGGCGCCTGCTTCGACGTCGCGACGGGGACGATGGGCGACGACCCGACGCCGGGCATCGCGAGCATCCGCCCGCACCTCGAGCGCATCGGCCTGGGCGACCGCTGGTGCATGGTCGACGTGCACGGCACCCACCACGGCCTGTCGGACCGAGCGCTCCGTGCGGCCTTCGCACGTGCCGACGCCTTCTTCGACATGGGCACGCACGGTGCCTTCGAGGCGCACGCCGCGGTCAGTGGCACGCGGGTGCTGCTCGATGGGGAGCCGGGGTTCACCCAGGTGCGGCTCGAGCGCGCCCGACGCGCCGGCGCGCCCGCCCCGGCCTACGACCACCACGTCACGAACGGCGCCAACATCGGCCGTGCCGGATGTGACGTGCCCACCGCCGGACGACGCTGGCTCCACGCGTGGCACCCGGTGGTCACCGAGCGTGTCGTCGTGCACCCCCCGCCGACCGGTGCGCCGTTCACCACGCTGATGAACTGGCGGTCCCACCGAGAGGTCGAGCTCGACGGCGCGCGCTACGGCCAGAAGGACCGGTCGTTCGTGGCCTTCGCCGACCTGCCGTCGCGCACGTCTGTGCCCCTCGAGCTCGCGGTCGCCGGCCTCGACGAGGGCTCGGCCGCCGAGCTGGCGACGGCGGGCTGGCGGCTCCGGGCCGGCCACGACGTCTCCCGCACCGTCGAGGACTTCGAAGCCCACGTGCGCGCCAGCGCCGGCGAGATCGCCATCTGCAAGCACGCGTTCGTCGCGCACCGCACGGGCTGGTTCTCCGATCGCTCCGCGGCCTACCTCGCAGCGGGCAGGCCGGTCGTGTTCCAGGACACGGGCCTCGCCGATCACCTGCCCACCGGCGAGGGCTTGCTGCTGGCCCGCGACGCTGGTGAGGCGGCGGAGTCGCTCGAACGGATCGCCGCAGAGCCGGAGCGGCACGCCCGAGCCGCCCGCCGCATCGCCGAGGCCGAGCTCGACGTCTCCGTGGTCCTGCCCCGGCTGCTGCGTGCACTGGGGGTCGCGTGACCGCCGTGCCCGGCCTGTGGGACCCGCCCGAGATCGGCCCGGGGGAGGAGGTCGGGCCGCCCGACTTCGTCGGCGTGGGCATGCAGCGCTGCGGCACCACCCGCTGGTACGACCTGCTGTGCCTCCACCCCGCCGTGCACCACCCCCCGGGCCGCCAGAAGGAGCTGCACCACTTCGACCACGGATGGGAGCGGCCGGAGCTGGCTGACCCAGACCTCTACGACCGCTACTTCCCACGACCGGCGGGGACGCTGGTGGGGGAGTGGACGCCCCGCTACCTGTCCGATCCGTGGACGCCGGCGCTGCTCGCCCGGGCGGCACCTCGGGCCAAGGTGCTCGTCCTCCTGCGTGACCCGATCGACCGAGTCCGCTCCGCCCTCGCCCACGAGCGGGGCCGGCACAGCGCGCCACCCACCTGGATCGTCGCCGACGCGGTCGCTCGCGGCCGCTACGACGAGCACCTCGACCGGCTGCTGCGGTGGTTCCCGAGCCACCAGGTCTGCGTGCAGCTCTACGAGACGTGCGTGGACGACCCCTGGGGCGCCCTGGCCCGCACGCACGCGTTCCTGGGCCTCGATCCCGTGCGGCCCGACGACGAGCACCTGCAGCGCCGGGTCAACGCCGTGGCCGGTGACCCGCTCGATGCGCACCTGGTGGAGCGCCTGCGCGAGGAGTACGTGCCGGTGGTCGAGCGCCTCGCGGCGCGCTGGCCGGATCTCGATCTCGGCCGCTGGCACACCACGCTCGGGCGCTGACCCCGACCCGCCGGCGGCTCACGCCGGCGGCCGGGTGCGCCACTCGAAGGGGAGCGCCGCGAGGACGTCGAGCGCGGCGGGCAGGCCACGGGAGCGGACGGCGGCGTGCACGTCGGCGGCGGCCTCGGCGAGCGGCCCGGTGGGTGCGGCAGGATCGGACCGCCGGAGGTCGTCGCGGATCCACGTCCGCACGGCCGCGCGGTGGCGACGCGTGGGCTCACCGACGCCGAGGTGGCCGGCGACCCGCTCGAGGACGACGTCCGGGTCGACGAACCAGTCGTCGTAGTCCACGACCAGCGCGTCGGGCGTCGTCGCCGCTGCGCCGTCGACGTGCCGCAGCCAGAGCCACGCCCCGTGCTCCGCGCTGAAGCCGTCCCGCCGTGCGAGGGAGCTGGCGACGCTGCCGGGGTGGCGCAGACCGTGCAGGGTCGGCCCGATCGGCGTCAGCACCGCCCAGAACGGGAGCAGCAGGCACAGCCGGGGGTCCTTCACGAAGCAGCGCCCGTACGGCTCGAAGTGGTCCTGCACCAGCTGCGACCCCCAGGTCCAGAACGGCGACAGCGACGGGTCGAGCTCCCACCCGGGCTCGAGCACCGGGGGCACGCTCCACCAGCCGCCGAGGTGGGCCAGGAGCTCGTCGTGCAGCTGGGCGACCCGCAGGTTCTCCCAGTACCCGCCGGGGTTGTCCTCGGTCGGTGGCATCAGGCGTGCCGGATCGCCGGCGGAGATGTCGAGCAGGTTGACGGCTCGGGCGAGCACCGACGTACCGCCACGGTGCATGCCGGTGACCATGACGAGAGGAGCTGGCGCCGGACGTGCTCCCTGGTCCAGGTCGGCCGGATCGAGAGCTCGGCTCACCTCGCGCAGAGTACGGCGGTTCGGCAGGCCTCGCCCGATCCGCGGCATCGGGCGCTGGCCCGATCGAGCCATGTCGGGGCGGGTCCACCCGGCCTGTCCCGTAACCATTTCGTCATGTGGTCGTCATGGAACCTCGGGGTCACTGGTCAAGGACGGCTGACCCCCAACGCACCACACGACGAACCCCCGAGGAGAAGACGATGAACTCCGTACGCAAGCGAATGCTCCGCACCTCCCT
>DASTYO010000217.1:0-11524 GCA_035764875.1 Acidimicrobiales bacterium
CCCAGAAGGGGTTGACTCTATAGGGGTAGGGGGTATAGGTGTATGGGGACATCGAACAGAAGGTCCCTCATGTGCACCACCAACCCCAGCCCGCAGGAGCCAGCCGCGTGAGCCCGCTTGCCACCCTCACCGCCTTCGGTCTCGTGCTCGCCATCGCCCTCGGTGGCGGCGCCGCGGCCGGCTCGCTCGCCGGGCCCATCGACGTGGGCGACGGCGACGCGGGACACGAGGCCACGGAGGTCGCATCGCCGGCCCTCCCCGCCGGCGGCCTGCTCGTCGCCCAGGACGGCTTGCGCCTGGTGCCCGACGCCACGGTGGCGCACCGGGGGCCGTTCACGTTCCGGATCGTCGGCGACGACGACCGCACCGTCACCGACTACGTCGAGCAGCACGAGCGGTACATGCACCTCATCGTCGCCTCCCGGGACCTGCGCACCTTCCACCACCTGCACCCCACGAAGGGGTCGGACGGTCGCTGGCGGGTCGAGCTCCCGGAGCTGGCGCCAGGCGCCTACCGCGCGTTCGCCGACTTCCAGGCCGCGGGCAGCGAACCGGTCACCCTCGGCGTCGACCTCGTGGTGCCCGGCCGCACGACGGCCCCCGAGGCACCGGTGCAGACCCGGCGGCACGTCGCCGACGGCTACGACGTGCGCCTCGACGGAGACCTCGTCGCCGGCACCGACGCCGAGCTGGCGATCACCGTCCGCCGGAACGGCGCCGTCGTGGCCACCGAGCCGTACCTCGGCGCCGGCGGACACCTCGTGGCGCTGCGGGACGGCGACCTCGCCTTCCTCCACGTGCACCCGCTCGAGGAGGGGTCCGACGGCCCGGTCCGCTTCGCCGTGGAGGTGCCATCCGAGGGCACGTACGCACTGTTCTTCGACTTCCTGCACGACGGCGAGGTCCGCACCGCTCGCTTCGTGGTCGACGCCGACCGCACCGAGCAGGCACCCGCAACGTCCGACGACGACCGCCACTGAGTGAGGCACCCCATGGAGACCACGACCCGACGCGACGCCGCACCCGCTGCGCCCATCGACCTCAGCATCAGCGGCATGACCTGCGCCTCGTGCGCGATGCGCATCGAGAAGCGGCTGAACAAGCTCGACGGCGTCCAGGCCACCGTCAACTACGCCACCGAGAAGGCCACCGTGCACGTCGAGGACGGCGTCTCGGTGGACCGGCTGATCGAAGCGGTGGAGGCCGCCGGCTACGCCGCCGAGGCGCCCCGCCCGGTCGACGACGGCCCCTCGCCCGACGCCGCCGACGAGCCGGACGACACCGCGCCGCTGCGCACGCGCCTGGTCGTCTCGGCCGCCCTGTCGGTCCCGGTGGTGCTGCTCGCGATGTGGCCGGCGCTCCAGCTCGACGGCTGGCAGTGGCTGTCCCTGACCCTGGCTGCGCCGGTCGTCACGTGGGGCGCACTCCCGTTCCACCGGGCCGCCTGGGTCAACGCCCGGCACGCCGCCGCCACCATGGACACCTTGATCTCGGTGGGCGTCATCGCGGCCTTCGGGTGGTCGCTCTACGCCCTGTTCCTCGGCTCCGCCGGTGAGATCGGGATGACGCACGGCTTCTCGTGGACCGCAGAGCGCGGCGCCGGTGACTCGCAGGTGTACCTCGAGGTCGCCGCCGGCGTCACGACGTTCATCCTCGCCGGCCGCTACTTCGAGGCGCGGGCCAAGCGCCGCTCGGGCGCCGCGCTGCGCGCGCTCCTCGAGCTCGGTGCCAAGGACGTCGCCGTGCTGCGCGACGGCGCCGAGGTGCGGCTCCCGATCGACCAGCTGCAGGTGGGCGACCGCTTCGTCGTCCGCCCGGGCGAGAAGGTCGCCACCGACGGCGTGGTCGACGAAGGCACGTCCGCCATCGATGCGTCGCTGCTCACCGGCGAGAGCGTCCCGGTGGAGGTCGGTCCGGGCGACGCCGTCGCCGGCGCCACCGTCAACGCCGGCGGCCGGCTCGTCGTGCGTGCGACCCGGGTGGGTGCGGACACGGCGCTGGCCCAGATCGCCCGGCTCGTCGAGGAGGCCCAGACCGGCAAGGCGGCCGTCCAGCGGCTCGCCGACCGGGTGTCGGCCGTGTTCGTGCCGGTCGTCATCTCGCTCGCCTTCGCCACCCTCGGGTTCTGGCTCACCGCCGCCGCCACCGACAGCGCCTCAGCCGCGTTCACCGCCGCCGTCGCCGTGCTCATCATCGCCTGCCCGTGCGCGCTCGGCCTCGCCACGCCCACCGCCCTCATGGTCGGCACGGGCCGGGGCGCCCAGCTCGGCATCCTCATCAAGGGGCCCGAGGTCCTCGAGTCCACCCGGCGCATCGACACGATCGTCCTCGACAAGACCGGCACGGTGACGACCGGCGCGATGTCCCTGGTCGACGTCGCCGTCGCCGACGGCACCTCGGTCGACGAGGCGCTCCGGCTGGCCGGCTCCCTGGAGGACGCCAGCGAGCACCCCATCGCCCAGGCGATCGCGGCCGGCGCCCGCGCCCGTGGCGTCGAGCTCGTCGCCGTGGAGTCGTTCGCGAACGCCGAGGGACTCGGCGTGCAGGGCGTCGTCGACGGCCACGCCGTGGTCGCCGGTCGGGAGCGGTTCCTCCTCGACTGGTCGCTCCACCTCCCCGAGGAGCTGCGCGCCGCGAAGGCCGCAGCAGAGGCGGCCGGCCGCACCGCGGTGCTCGTCGGCTGGGACGGCGCCGCCCGAGCCGTCCTGGTGGTGTCCGACACCGTCAAGGCGACATCCGCCGAGGCCGTCGCCCAGCTGCGGGCCCTCGGTCTGCGGACCGTCCTGCTCACCGGCGACAACGCCCGGGCGGCCCGGGCCGTGGCCGCGCAGGTGGGCATCGACGAGGTCATCGCCGACGTGCTCCCGGCCGACAAGCTCGAGGTCGTGCGCCGCCTCCAGGACGACGGCCTCGTGGTCGCCATGGCCGGCGACGGCGTGAACGACGCGGCCGCCCTCGCCCAGGCCGACCTCGGGCTCTCCATGGGGACCGGCACCGACGTCGCCATCGAGGCCAGCGACATCACCCTCGTGCGCGGCGACCTGCGGGCTGCGGCCGACGCCATCCGCCTCGCCCGCCGCACGCTGGCGACCATCAAGGGCAACCTGTTCTGGGCCTTCGCCTACAACGTCGCCGCCCTGCCGCTCGCGGCCGCCGGCCTCCTCAACCCCATGCTCGCCGGGGCCGCGATGGCCTTCTCGAGCGTGTTCGTCGTGTCCAACAGCCTGCGGCTCCGGCGCTTCCGTGCCGCGAGCTGATCCAGCCCACCGAACGGAGCCACCAATGGGTCGCAGAACCACCATCGTGCTCGGAGCGCTCGTGCTCGTGCTCGCCGCCGCCACCGCCTTCGCCGTCAGCGACACCGGCGATGGGGACGGCGGCGACGACGGCGCCGACGATCGCGACGAGCAACCGGCCGACACCGTGCCGCCCGGCGACGTCGTCGACTGGGGTGCCCGCGACGTGCGCCTCGACGACGAGCGCTGGTCCGTCGCGTTCTGCGAGGGCGACGGGCCCTTCGTGTGCTTCACCGGCGCCGACGGCAGCTCCGGCAGCGTGGAGCTGTCCAGCTGGCCGGCCGAGGAGCTCGACGTGGTGGCAGACGTCCTCGCGGCGGGCGGCACCGACGCCGAAGCCCTCGACGCGTTCGTCGCCGACTTCCTCCAGACCTTCGAGGCCGACCGGCACGAGGGCTGCGGGCCCGGGGTCGAGGTCGTGCGCGAGGGGGCGGAGGCGGTGCCGGTCGCAGGCCGCACCGGCGTGCGCTACGGGTTCCGGGTGGTCCGGGGCGGCGAGACGGTCGAGCACGTGCTCGGCCACGCGGTGCTCGCCGACGGTTCCCTGCACCTGCTCAACGCCTCCGGGCTCGGCGACGACGCGTGCCTGGAGCGCGAGGGCGAGTTCGACATCTCGGCGTTCGACGCCGCCACCGTGGAGCTCGTCGGCCGGCTCGCGGCCGCCAGCGTGCTGCCCGGCTCGCAGGCAGGGTCGTCGTGATGGCACCCCGGTTCCCCGCCCACACCGCCGCCACCGCGGTCGGCGCCGCCGCCGATCGCCTCGCCGAGCTCGAGGACCGGCACGGCCAGGTCGGCGACATGGTGCGCACCATGGCGGGTTCGCCGTCGATGCTCCTCGGCTACCTCGAGCTGAGCCGGGCGATGAAGCGCAGCCGGCTCGACCGCCGGATCAGCGAGCGGGTGTCGCTCGCCGTCCAGGAGCAGCTGGGGTGCGAGCTGTGCGTGCGCTCCCACACGGCCGCAGCACGATCGCTCGGGGTGAGCGAGTCCGAGATCGAAGCCGCCCGCAACCACACGTCCGAGGATCCCGCCGTGGCACCGGTGGTCGAGCTGGCCCACCGGCTGCACGTGGCGCCGTCGTCGGTCACGGCCGAGGACGTCGAGGCGCTGCGCGACCTCGGGCTGCGCGACCGCGACATCCTCGACCTCGCCGGCCTGGTGGCGCTGAACGTCCTCACCGGCACGTTCAACCTCCTGGCCGGCCTCGAGCCCGAGGACACCTGACGCCGCCGCCGGCCGCCCTCCGCCCGTTCGGCGAGGATCCTCACGTTCGCCGCCCCTGGCGTCCCTTCGGCGAGGACCCTCACGTTGCGGACACGTCGTCGCCGCCGGTGCGCCAGAGTGGGGGCATGCGCATTCCCGATCCCGTGCTCGACGTCGGCGCCTGGATGCTCGAGAACGGCCACCGCGCCCTGCTCAAGGCCACCGGCGGCCGCTTCCCCCGTCGCATCCTCGGCATGCAGCCGGTCGAGCTGCACGTCACCGGTCGCTCGTCCGGCCAGCGCCGGTCGACCATGCTGACCGCCCCGATCTGCGAGGACGACCGCGTGGTGCTCGTCGCGTCGAAGGGCGGCGCCAGCGACCACCCCCAGTGGTACAAGAACCTGGTCGCGAACCCCGACGTCGAGCTGACGATCGACGACCGCACGCGACCGATGCGGGCCCGCACGGCCACGCCGGCGGAGAAGGCCGAGCTGTGGCCCACCATCGTGTCGGCCTACCCGGGCTACGCCGGCTACCAGCGCAACACCGACCGGGACATCCCGGTCGTCATCTGCGAGCCCCGCTGACGCCCACCCCGCCTGCGTACCCCCAACGTGAGGATCCTCACGTTCGTCCCGCCAGAACCGACGTCGGCGAGGATCCTCACGTTCGTCGGCCCCGGGCCCGGCGTCGGCCTCAGCTGGTGCGCAGCAGCATGACCCCGGACGGCGTGCCGCCGCCGGTGGCGACCACGGCCGTGCGGGCATCGGCGACCTGGCGCTCGCCGGCCGCGTGGCGCAGCTGCACCACCGCCTCGTGGATGAAGCCGAAGCCGTGGGTGCGACCCTCCGAGAGCTGGCCGCCGTGGGGGTTCAAGGGCAGGTCGCCGTCCAGGGCGATGGTCGACCCGTCGCCCACGAAGTCCTTGGCCTCGCCGAGGCCGCAGAAGCCCAGCCCCTCCAGCCAGCTCACGCAGTTGAAGGTGAAGCCGTCGTAGAGCAGAGCGACGTCGACGTCGTCGGGGCGCAGGTCGGTGCGGGTCCACAGGTGCGCCGACTGGCCGAGCACCTGGGGCTCGTGGGTCAGCGTGCCCTGGTCCCAGGAGATGCGCTCGGCCACCTGCGTGCCCACCGCCTCGACGTGCACGGCGGGGTGCGGGAGGTCGTCGGCCACGTCGACGGCGGAGACGATGACCGCGATCGACGCGTCGCACGGCACGTCGCAGTCGTAGAGCCCGAACGGGCTGGTGATGGGACGGGCGTCGAAGTAGTCCTCCATCGTCATCGGGTCGCGGTAGATGGCGAGCGGGTTGCGCCCGGCGTTGGTGCGGGCGTTCACGGCGATGCGGCCGAACAGCTCACGGGTGGCGCCGTAGCGGTGCAGGTACTGGTTGGCGTTCATGCCGATCCACGTGGACGCCGATGCGGCACCGAACGGCAGCCGCCACTGCATCCAGTCGAGACCGCCGCCACCGCCCGTGCTCCCCATGCCGCCCCGCGCCGCGAAGGTGGTCTCCCAGACCGTGCGGAAGCACAGGACGTGCCGGCACAGCCCCGAGGACACGGCCAGCATGGCGGCGATCACCGATCCGCCCGGACCGGGGATGTCCATCCCGCCGTTGATCCACGTCGGCGTGAGGCGCAGGGCCTCCTCCACCGCGGTGACGCCGCCCTCGCTCATGCCCATGCCGCCGGCGCCGGGGTAGGTGGACAGGCCGTCGATGTCCTCGGGCCGCAGGCCGGCGTCGGCGATGGCAGCCAGGCAGGCGTCGACGGTGAGCGACAGCGGGTCGACCATGAGCCGCCGGCCGATCCGCGACCTGCCGATGCCGGACAGCACCGCGCCGTGCTCGAAGCGGCGGTCGCTCGCCGGCGGCCGGGGGGCGGGCAGCTTCGGCTCGGGCACCGGGTTCTCGCCGGTGGCGCCGGTGGGCGCGAAGAGCGGGAGGAACACGCCGTCGTGCTCCTCGAAGCGCACCTCGACCTCCTGGCCGATGTGCACCTCGTCGGGCTCGCAGCCGACGATGTTGGTGGTGAGCCGCACGTCGGGCGACTCCTCCAGGGCCACCACGGCGATGGCGTAGGGCGGGTCGAAGCCGGGGATCCACGGGTGCGAGTTCACCGTGTACCCGGCCACGCTGGCCCGCCCGGACACCGGCGTCGGCTCCCAGTCGGTGCTCCGGCACGTCGGGCAGATCGGCACCGGCGGGTGCACCAGCGTGGCGCACTCGCGGCAGCCCTGGACCCGCAGGCGCCCGTCGGCGCCCGAGGTCCAGAACCACTCGTTCTCCGGGCTGAGCTGCGGGAGGAGGCGCACCTCGCCTACGACAGGCGGCCCATGAGGAACTGGGCAGCGCCGGCGGCGGGCTCGTAGGTGTTCGTGAGCCCGGCCATCACGTAGCCCTCGTCCGTGATCAGCGTGATGCCGTTCACGGCCTGGGCCGCCGCGCTGCACAGGAACAGCAGCGGGTACGCCTGCTCGAGCGGCGACGAGGCGTCGATGCCGACCTCGTCACGCCAGTCCGAGCCGAAGCCGAGCCACATCTCGGCGTTGGCCTTGGCCAGCGGCGTCTCGGTGGGTCCGGGGCAGATGGCGTTGATGCGGATGCCCTGCTTGATCATGTCGTGGGCCTGGGTGGCGACGTAGGCGCAGATGATCTGCTTGGTGTGGAAGTAGTCGGCGTAGCCGTTCTCCTGGCACCAGGCCACCGACTCGTCCCAGTCGGAGATCGCCAGCACCTCCTTGATCTTCTCCAGGTTCGACTCCCAGCCCAGGCCCGCGGCCGACGAGATGAAGCCGATGGACGAACCGCGCGACAGGGTGCCTGCCTCGAGCATCTTGTCGATGAGGTACCGGTGGCCGACGAAGTTGATGCGCTCGAGGCCGGGGGTGCCGTCGGCGACGCCGGCGCACGCCAGGTGCGCGTGCACGGGACCGCCGATCTCGGCGAAGCCGGCGTCGATGGAGTCCCGGTCGGCGAGGTTCACCTTGATGGCCTTCACCCCGTCGAGGGTGACGTCGGCGTAGTCCATGACCACGACCTCGGCCCCGGCGTCGAGCGCCAGCTCGGCGGCGGCGGCGCCCATGCCGGTGGCGCCACCGACGACCAGCACGCGCTTGCCGTCGAATCGGAATGCGTCGAACAGCGACATCGATCTTCTCTCCTGTGGTGTGTGGGGTGGGTCAGGTCACGCGGTGACGCCGCGGACCTTGAGGTCGACGATGGCGTCCCAGTCGAAGCCGAGCTCGGCGAGGATGTCGTCGCCGTGCTCGTTGAACTCGGGCGCTCGGCTCGCCTTCGGCGGCTCCTCGTCGTACTGGACGGGGACGGTGACGAGCTTGAACGGCGAGCCGCCGGCGGTCTCGCACTCCTGCAGGTACCCGTTGGCGATGGTCTGGGGGTCCTCGGCGGCCTCCAGGGTGTGCTGGACCACCACCCACTGGCCGTCCCAGTCGGCCAGGCGCTCGCGCCACTCGTCGACCGTGCCGGAACCGAAGATCTCGGTGAGCTCGGCGATGGCGGCCTGGCCGTTCTCGAGCAGCGACGCCATGTCGGCGAACCGCTCGTCGTCGCGCAGGTCGGGGCGCTCGAGGATCTCGCAGAGCGTGGGCCAGTACTTGCCGGCCTGCAGGCAGGTGAAGGCGAGCTCGCGACCCTCCTTGGTGCGGTAGTTCCGCACCAGCGGGTTGCCGCCCATGGCGTCGGACGGGGGCGCCTGCCACGGCATGCCGAGCAGCAGCGACAGCGCCATGGCCTGGCCCATGGCCCAGAGGCCGGTGCCGAAGAGCGAGACGTCGACGACGGTGGCCTCGCCGGTGCGCTCCCGGTGGAACAGGGCGCCCATGATGCCGCCGGCGATGGTCATGGCACCGAGCGAGTCGCCGTAGCCGGGCGCGGGCGGCATCGGCATGAGCTCGTACTCGGGCCGCTTGCAGCCGATGGCGGTGCCGGCCCGGGCCCAGAAGGCGAGGGAGTCGTAGGAGCCCTTGTCGGCGTCGGGGCCGCGCTCGCCCTGGCCGGTGCCCCGCACGTAGATGATCTTGTCGTTGTGGGCGCGGACCTCGTCGAGGCCGATCTTCAGCTTCGTCCGCACGCTCGGGAGCTTGTTCGTGAGGAACACGTCCGAGGTGGCGATCAGCTTGTGGAGGATCTCGAGCCCATCGGGCTGGGTGAGGTCGAGGGCGAGGCTCCTCTTGCCCCGGTTCGAGTGCTCGAGCAGGGCGTGCACGTCGCCGCCCATCACGGCGATGCCGCTGGCGGCCAGGCCGCGCATGGCGTCGCCGCGCTCGACGTGCTCGATCTTGATGACCTCCGCGCCCAGGTCGGCCAGGGCGGCGGACGCGGCGGGCACGAAGGTGTGCTCCGCGACCTCGAGGATGCGGACGCCGTTGAGGATGGCGGTCATGTGGTCCCCCCTCAGGACTCGTGGGCGTATCGACCCGGTGTCGCTGACCGGACCGTCAGATTGCTACCACGGACCGAGCACTCGTGGCTCGTCGACCCAGGATTTTTTCTAACGGTTCGGTCAGCACGTCGGTGCCGAGGTGATGTACCTTCGCCGCGGTGGCCGAGCGGCCGAGCACGACACAGGGGGTTGAGGCTGCATGACCGTCGCCAGCGAACCAGCGCTGTACTACGACCCGTACGACTTCGAGATCGACACCGACCCCTACCCCCTCTGGCGGCGGATGCGGGAAGAGGCGCCGCTCTACCGAAACGAGAAGTACGACTTCTGGGCGCTCACGCGCTTCGACGACGTCGAGGCCGGCCTCAAGGACTGGCGCACGTACAGCTCGGCGAAGGGCACGATCCTCGAGCTGATCAAGGCCGACATGGAGATGCCGCCCGGCGTGTTCATCTTCGAGGACCCGCCCAGCCACGACCGGCACCGCAGCGTGCTGTCCCGCGTGTTCACGCCCCGCCGCATGATGGCCATCGAGGACAAGGTGCGCGAGTTCACGGCGCGCAGCCTCGACCCGCTGGTCGGCTCCGGCGGCTTCGACTTCATCCGCGACCTGGGGGCGCAGATGCCGATGCGCACCATCGGCATGCTCCTCGGCATCCCGGAGGCCGACCAGGAGGCCATCCGCGACCGCATCGACGAGGGCCTGCGCATCGAGGACGGCAGCGACATGCCGTCACCGTCGATGGGTGGCGACCGCGGCGAGGACGAGGTGTTCGCCGAGTACATCGACTGGCGGGCCGAGCACCCCTCCGACGACCTGATGACCCAGCTGCTCCAGGCCGAGTTCGAGGACGAGACCGGCACCCACCGGCGCCTCACCCGCCAGGAGGTGCTGAGCTACATCACCCTCCTCGCCGGCGCCGGCAACGAGACCACCACCCGGCTCATCGGCTGGACGGGCAAGGTGCTCGGCGAGCACCCCGACCAGCGCCGCGAGATCGCCGACGACCTGGGCCTCGTCCCCCAGGCCATCGAGGAGATCCTGCGCTTCGAGGCGCCCTCACCGGTGCAGGCCCGCGTGCTCACCACCGACGTCGCGCTCCACGGCGACGTCGTGCCCGCCGGCAGCGCCGTGCTGCTGGTGAACGGCTCGGCCAACCGCGACGACCGGCGCTTCGAGGACGGCGACAGCTTCGACATCCACCGGCGCATCGACCACCACCTCAGCTTCGGCTACGGCATCCACTTCTGCCTCGGCGCCGCCCTGGCCCGCCTGGAGGGGCGGGTCGCCCTCGAGGAGGTCCTGAGGCGCTGGCCGGACTGGGAGATCGACTGGGACAACGCCCAGCAGGCACGCACATCGACCGTACGGGGCTGGGAACGCCTCCCCGTCCTCACCTCCTGAGAGGAGCCGCCATGCAGATGGAAGACATGATCCTGGTCAGCATCGACGACCACATGATCGAACCGCCCGACCTGTTCGAGAACCACGTGCCGGAGAAGTACAAGGCCGACATGCCCAAGGTCGTGCGCAACGACAACGGCGTCGACGAGTGGCACTTCCAGGGCTCGGCCACCTCCACGCCCTTCGGCATGGCCGCCACCGTCGGCTGGCCCCGTGAGGAGTGGGGCTTCAACCCGGGCTCGTACTCCGAGCTGCGGCCCGGGTGCTTCGACGTCCACCAGCGGGTGCGCGACATGGACGCCAACGGCATCCTCGCCTCCCTCAACTTCCCCACGATGGCCGGCTTCAGCGCCCGCACCTTCAACGAGGGTGAGGACAAGGACCTCGCCCTCGTCATGCTCCAGGCCTACAACGACTGGGTCATCGACGAGTGGTGCGCCGCCTACCCCGACCGCTTCATCCCGCTGGGGATGGTGCCGAACTGGGACCCCGAGCTGGCCGCCGAGGAGATCCGCCGCATCGGCAAGAAGGGCTGCCGCTCCATCAGCTTCCTCGAGACGCCCCACGTGTACGGGCTGCCCAGCTTCCTGTCGGGCCACTGGGACCCGATGATGCAGGCGATCTGCGACGAGAACATGGTGCTCTCGCTCCACATCGGCGCCGGCTTCGAGGTCATCCGCCGCCCACCGGAGGCGCCCATCGACCACCTCATGGTGCTCGCCACCCAGATCGCGGCCATCACCGCCCAGGACCTGCTCTTCGGCGGCGTGTTCCAGAAGTTCCCCGACCTGCGGGTCGCGCTGTCCGAGGGCGGCATCGGCTGGGTCCCCTTCTACCTCGACCGCATCGACCGCCACTGGACCAACCAGACCTGGCTGCACGGCGGCGACGAGTTCGGCGGGAAGATGCCGTCCGAGGTGTTCCGCGAGCACTTCCTGTGCTGCTTCATCACCGACCCGTCGGGCCTCGAGCTGCGGCACCGCATCGGCATGGACACCATCGCGTGGGAGTGCGACTACCCCCACACCGACACGACCTGGCCCGAGTCCCCGGAGTTCGCCTGGAAGGAGCTCCAGGGCGCCGGGTGCACCGACGAGGAGATCCACAAGATCACCTGGGAGAACGCCTGCACGTTCTTCGACTGGGACCCCTTCCAGCACCGGTCCCGGGAGGACGCGACGGTCGGTGCGCTGCGCGCCCGGGCGGCCGACGTC
>DASTYO010000218.1:0-26315 GCA_035764875.1 Acidimicrobiales bacterium
CAGCCGGACACGAACTCGTCGAGCTCCGCGTCGGGCACCACGCGGTTCACCAACCCCATGGCCTCGGCGTCGGCGGCGGAGACGATGTCGCCGAAGAACGCCAGCTCCTTCGCCCGGTGCAGGCCGACGAGCCGCGGCAGCAGCCACGACGAGCCGCCGTCGAGGGCGAGGCCCCGCTTGGGGAAGATCTCGGCGAAGCGGGCCCTGTCGCCGGCGACGATGAGGTCGCAGGCCAGGGCGAGCGAGCAGCCGGCGCCGGCGGCGACACCGGGCACCTTGGCGATGGTGGGCTGGGGCAGGTCGTGCAGGCCCTGGATGGCGGCGGACACCGCCCGCATGGCGGTGAGCTGGTGCGGTGGCTCCTCGCCCGGCGGCAGCCACAGGTCGGCGCCGGAGCAGAAGTCACCTCCGGCCCCGGTGACGACGACGGCGCGGTCGCGGCGGGGGTTGCGGGCGATGTCGTCCCAGATGCGGGCCATCTCCACCCACATCGTCGGGTCGACGGCGTTCTTCTTCTGCGGCTTGTTGAGCGTGACGGTGACGATCCCCCCGTCGCGCTCCACCTGGAGCGTTTCCATGGCGGGCGAACCTACAGTGAGGCGATGGGCCTGAACCCGTACCGCCCCCAGAAGCAGCGCCGCAGCGACATCGTCTTCGTCGCGGCCGGCATCGTCGTGGCCGTGCTGCTGGTGCTCTGGGCCTTCTTCGGCTGAGCTCCTGCCCGAGCGCGCCGGCTCAGAAGCAGCCCTCGTAGATCTCGACCTGGCCGCGCAGGATGCTGACGACGTCGAAGCGCAGCTGCGGCGCCCGGGTGCCGGTGTCGGCGCAGAACCGCTGGGCGAGCCGGCGGAGGCGGCGCTGCTTGGCCGGGGTCACCGCCTCGGCGGGGTGGCCGAAGCGGTCGGAGGTGCGGGTCTTCACCTCGGCGAACACGAGCGTGGGTCCGCGGCGCAGCACGAGGTCGAGCTCGCCGTCGCCGCAGCGCCAGTTCTGGGCGACCACCTGGTAGCCGAGCGCCTCGTACCTGCGGGCGGCACGGCGCTCGCCGTGCGAGCCGAGGCGCTGGCGGGCGACGGTCACGTCGGGCTCAGCCGGGGCCCTTGCGGAACTGCTCGAGGTCGATGTCGGCCTTGGGCAGCTCCTCGATGTTGACGTCCTTGAACGTCACGATCTGCACGCGGGACACGAACCGGCTCGACCGGTACATGTCCCACACCCACGCATCGCGCAGCTCGAGCTCGATGTAGGGCGTGCCACCGGCCTCATGGACGGTGCGCTGGACCTCGTTGGCCAGGTAGAAGCGCCGCTCGGTCTCGACCACGTAGGCGAACGTGGGGCTGACGTCCTTGTACTCGCGGTACAGCTGGAGCTCGATGTCGGCTTCGTAGGCCTCGAGGTCGTCGGCGCTCACGTCGACACCGTAACCCGGCCCCACCGACAGCGACCGCGGCGGAGGCCCCCGCCGGTCACAGCCAGGCGATGCGCCCCGGCGGCCAGACGCGGGCGATGGCCCGCCCGACGACGTGGTCGACGTCGACGGGCCCGAAGCGCCGGCTGTCCTTGGAGTTGCCCCGGTTGTCGCCCATCACGAAGACGTGACCCTCGGGCACCGGCACCGGCGGGAAGTCGGCGATCACCACCCAGTCGTCGAGGTAGGGCTCGCGCAGCGCCCGCCCGTCGACGAGCACCCGCCCGCCCTGCCCCGACACCGTCTCGCCGGGCAGGCCGACGACCCGCTTGATGAGCTCGCGGTCGCGGGGCTGCACGAGGCCGAGCGCCTCGAGCGCCTCGCGCCCGAGCCGGACCGGCAGCAGCGACTCGTCGGTGGCCGGGGGCTGGCTCGGGTCGTCGAACACGACGATGTCGCCCCGGCGCGGGTCGTGCAGCTGGTAGGAGAGCCGGGACACCACCACGCGGTCGCCGGTGGCGAGCTGGGGCAGCATCGACTCGGACGGGATGAAGAACGCCTGGGCGACGAGCGCCTTCACCGTGAGGGCGATGACCGCCGCCACGACGAGCAGCAGCGGGATCTCGAGCAGCACCCGGCCGGGGCCGTGGTGCGGCCGCGGGCGCAGCGGGGGCAGCGCATCGGCCTCGCCGGCCGGTCGCACGTCCTCGCGGTGCGGTGCGACCTCGACGCCGCGCCAGTCGATCATCCCGACTGGCCGCCGGCGATCAGAACTCGCGCTTCTCCTTGACCTTCGCCCGCTTCCCGATGCGGTCGCGCAGGTAGTACAGCTTGGCCCGGCGCACATCGCCGCGGGTGACGACCTCGACCTTGGCCACGGTCGGGGTGTGGAGCGGGAAGGTGCGCTCGACACCGACGCCGTTGGAGAGCTTGCGGACCGTGTAGGTCTCGCGCACCCCGGAGCCCTGGCGCTTGATGACGACGCCCTTGAACTGCTGGACCCGCTCCTTGTTGCCCTCGACCACGCGGACGTGGACGTTCACCGTGTCGCCGGGGGCGAAGTCGGGGATGTCGTCGCGGAGGTTCTGGAGGTCGACGAGATCGGTCTGGTGCATGGTCGGCGTCCTGAGGCGTGGTCGTACGGGAGCATGCGCGCGGGTGCACCGGCGCAGCGAACGAGCCAGTGTAGGGCCGGGCCGGCGGCTGCGGCCAACCCGGCCGGCTCAGGCCTCCCGCAGCAGGATGCGCACGTCGTCGAGGAGGTCGAACTCGGCGAGCACGGCCTCGTCGGCTTCGGCGAGCGGTCGCACCGCGAGCAGGTCGGGGCGGTGGCGAGCCGTGCGCAGCAGCGCCTGGGCGTGGCGCCACCGGGCGATGCGCCCGTGGTCGCCGGAGCGCAGCACCTCGGGGACCTCCCGGCCCCGGAAGTCGGCCGGTCGGGTGTACTGCGGGTACTCGAGCAGGCCGTGGGCGAAGGACTCCTCGTCGCCGCTGGTGGCGTTGCCCATCACGCCCGGCACCAGGCGACCGACGGCTTCGAGCACCACCATCGCCGCCACCTCGCCGCCCGCGAGCACGTAGTCGCCGATCGACAGCTCGCCGTCGCACCAGCCGTCGACGACGCGCTGGTCGACGCCCTCGTAGCGGCCGCACAGGAGCGAGAAGCCCCCGGACGCGGCCAGCTCGCGCGCCATCGCCTGGTCGAAGCGGCGACCGCCCGGCCCGAGGAGGTACAGGGGCCGGGGCGGGTCGACCGCCTCGATGGCGTCGACGAGCGGCTCGGGCATCAGCACCATCCCGGCGCCGCCGCCGAAGGGCGCGTCGTCGACGGTGCGGTGCACGTCGGTGGCCTGGGCGCGCAGGTCCTGGGCCCGGACGTCGAGCAGCCCCCGGGCCTGGGCCTTGCCGAGGAGGCTCTCGGCGGCGAACCCGGACACCAGCTCGGGGAAGATCGTGAAGACGTCGATGCGCAGCGCCACGGCGCCTCCTACAGCTCGAGCAGGCCCTCGGGCGGCTCGATCTCGATGGCGTCGCCCACCGCCACGACGAACGGCATCGGCACGAGCCGGCCGTCGTCGAGCTCGAGCAGGTCGTGCGCCGGGTTCTCGACCACCGACGCGCAGGTGCCCACGGTCGTGCCGTCGCCGAGCACCACGGGCTTGCCGATGAGGTCGTGGACGAACCACACGTCGGGGTCGTCGACCGGCTCGGCACGCAGCACGACGCCGTGCAGCAGCTCGGCCTCCTCGCGGGAGCCGACGCCCTCGAACCGGACGCGCCAGCGGTGCTGGTGCGGGTGCGACTCGACGACGGTGAGGGGGCCCCGGTCGGTGTCGAGCACCGCACCCGGCGCCAGGCGCTCCTCGCGGTCGGTGAGGAGGCTGACGATGACCTCGCCCTTGAGCCCGTGGACCTTGGCGATGCGCCCGATCTCGAGCAGGTCGGTCACGGACGGCTCAGTCCGCGAACTCCACGTCGACCTCGACGCCGTCGCGCGCGGCGGCGGCCCGCACGACGGCCCGGATGGCCTGCGCGGTGCGGCCGCGGCGGCCGATCACCCGGCCGGTGTCGCCGTCGCCGACGGTGACGGTGAGCTCGACGCGGTCGTCGTCACCGTCGACCTCGATCGACACCTCGTCGGGCTGGGAGACGATGGAGCGGCAGATGAACTCGCAGACGGCGACCGCGGTGGGCGCCAGCTGGGTGTCGTCGCTCACGACTCGGCGCCGGCGCCCTGGGCGACCGGCTCGTTGCCCTTCTGGAACTGCTCGGCGCCCTCGGGCAGGGGCTGGCCCTTGGCCTGGGCGACGGCGCCCGAGAGGGTGAGCAGCTTCTGCACCGTCTCGGTGGGCTGGGCACCGTTCTTCAACCAGTGCACGGCGCGCTCGTTGTCGACCTTGATCACCGAGGGGTCGCGGCGGGCGTCGTAGTGCCCGATGATCTCGATGAACCGACCGTCGCGCGGGGAGCGCGAGTCGGCGGCGACGATGCGGTAGGTGGGCTGCTTCTTCTTGCCCATCCGCATGAGGCGGAGCTTGACGGCCACGGTGTCTTCTTCTCTCTACGGTCGGGATGCGTTCCGGTCCGGGACGGCTTCAGCCGTCCGAGCACAGCGGACCAGTGTGCGTGCTCGGCGCCCCCGGAAGCAACCTCGGGGCTACTGGTCGAGGCCGGGGAGGGTGAACGCCTTCTTGCTGGCCGGCGCGGTGGTGCCGCCCTTGGGGGTGACGCGTCCGCCGCCCTTCTTGGCCTTCTTCTTCTTGCGCTTGGCCATGCGGTTCCCCATGCCCGGCATGGACTTGATCATCTTCTGCATCTCGAGGAACTGCTTGACCAGCTGGGAGACGGCGCCGACGTCGGAGCCCGAGCCGGCGGCGATGCGGGCCCGCCGGGAGCCGTCGATGATCGTCGGGTCGTTGCGCTCGGCCCGCGTCATCGAGTGGATGATCCCCTCGATGCGGTTGAGCTCCTTGTCGTCGATGTTGACGTTCTTCACCTCCTTCGGGATGCCCGGCATCATCCCGAGGAGGCTGGAGATCGAGCCCATCTTCTTGATCTGGGCCATCTGGTCGAGGAAGTCGTCGAAGGTGAACTGCCCCTCCATCAGCTTCTGGGCAGCGGCTTCGGCCTCCTTCTCCTCGTAGACCTGCTCGGCCTTCTCGATGAGGGTGAGGACGTCGCCCATGCCCAGGATCCGCCCGGCGAGCCGGTCGGGGTGGAACAGGTCGAAGTCGTCGAGCTTCTCGCCGGTGGAGGCGAAGGCGATGGGCTTGCCGACCACCTCCTTCACCGACAGGGCGGCGCCGCCCCGGGCGTCGCCGTCGAGCTTGGTGAGGATGACGCCGTCGAGGGCCAGGGTGTCGTTGAAGCTCTCGGCCACCGTGACGGCGTCCTGGCCGGTCATGGCGTCGACGACGAGGAAGGTGTGGTCGGGGCTGGTGGCCTCGGAGATCTGGCGCACCTGCTCCATGAGCTCGGCGTCGATGGCGAGGCGGCCGGCGGTGTCGACGATGACGACGTCCTTGCCGAGCCGGCGGGCTTCGCCGATGCAGGCCTTGGCGACCTCGACGGGGTCGCCGGTGCCGCTGGCGACGACGTCGTCGGGCGCGGAGAACACCGGCACGCCGACCTGCCCGGCGAGCGTGCGCAGCTGCTGCACGGCGGCCGGCCGCTGGAGGTCGGCGCCGACGAGGAGCGGGTTGCGCCCCTGGGCCTTGAACCAGCGGGCCAGCTTGGCCGAGGTGGTGGTCTTGCCGGAGCCCTGGAGGCCGGCCATGAGCACGACGGTGGGCGGCTTCGAGGCGTAGGTGAGCTTGACCGTCTCGCCGCCGAGGGACTCGATGAGCTCCTCGTTGACGATCTTGATGACCTGCTGGGCCGGGTTCAGCGCCTGGCTGACCTCGATGCCGACCACCCGCTCGCGGATGCGGCTGACCAGGTTCTTGACGACCTGGAAGTTGACGTCGGCCTCGAGCAGGGCGAGGCGGATCTCGCGGAGCGTCTCGTCGACGTCCTCCTCGCGCAGCTTCCCCTTGCCCTTGATGCGGGCGAAGATGCCGTCGAACCGGTCGCTGAGTGCCTCGAACATGGAGGGTCGAGTGTACGGCTTGGCCCTACGGCTGACCGCCCTCGGCCGGCGGCTCGACGGTGAGCTGGTCGTCCACGGCGCGCACGCCGGCCACGGCCCCGGCGGTGCGGAGCAGCTGCTGGCGGGCCTCGTCGTGGGGCACGACGCCGGCGAGGGTGACCCGGTCGCCCTGGACGGTGACGCCGGGCTGGGGCAGGTGCCAGGTGCGCGGCGAGCTCGCCAGCTCGTGGCGGACGGCGGCGGCGACGTCGCCGCTGCTGGCGGCCTTGGCCTCCTGCGCGGCCGCACCGCCGTCGCGCAGCTGGTCGGCCGGCTTGGGGGCCACGGCGATGCCCACGCCGACGCCGGCCCCGAAGGCGGCGATGCGGCTGATGCCGATGAAGCGGATCGTGCGCCACGTGAGCTTCGTGGTGCCCAGCACGAGCCGGATGGGGAGCGTGAGCAGCTTCCAGAGGAGCCAGATCACCGGAGCCGCCTAGGGGGTCAGGAGCGCGTCGACGAAGTCGGCGGGCGCGAACGGGATGAGGTCGTCGGCGGACTCGCCGAGGCCCACCAGCTTGATGGGCAGGCCGAGGTCGAGGGCGATGGCGAGGGCGATGCCGCCCTTCGCCGAGCCGTCGAGCTTGGTGAGGACGACGCCGGTGCACTGGGTGGCCTCGGTGAACTGCCTGGCCTGCTGGAGGCCGTTCTGGCCGGTGGTGGCGTCGAGGACGAGGAGCACCTCGGTGACGTTGCCAGGGTCGCGGTCGGCGACCCGGCGCACCTTGGCCAGCTCCTCCATGAGGTTGGACTTGGTGTGGAGGCGGCCGGCGGTGTCGGCGAGCACGAGGTCGTAGCCGCGGGCGCCGGCCTTCTGGATCGCGTCGAAGATGACCGACGAGGGGTCGCCGCCCTCGGCGCCGCGGTGGAAGTCGGCCCCGGCCCGCTCGGACCAGGTGTGGAGCTGCTCGGCGGCTGCGGCGCGGAAGGTGTCGCCGGCGGCCATGATCACGGAGCGGCCCTCCGCCACCTGCTGCTTGCCCACCTTGCCGATCGACGTGGTCTTGCCGACGCCGTTGACGCCGACGAAGAGCCACACGTTGGGGCTGCCCGGCTCGAAGTGCAGGCTGCGGTCGCCCTGCTCGAGCTTGGCGGTCAGCTCGGCCTTCAGGGCGTCGACGAGGGCCTGGGGGTCGGTGATGCCCCGCTCCTTCACCGTGGCCCGCAGCTCGTCGAGCAGCTGGGTGGTGAGCGCGACGCCGACGTCGGCGCGGATGAGCGCCTCCTCGAGCTCGTCCCAGGTCTCCTCGGTGATGTCCGACCGCGACAGGACCGAGCCGAGGTAGCTGGAGAACGTGGAGCGGGCCTTCGTGAGGCGGTCGCGGAAGGTCGGCCTGACGGCGGGCTCGGGTGCGGGCGGGGTGCCGAGACCCTGCGCCTCGAGCGGATCCGTGCCGCCCGGGCCCGTCGCCGTCTCGTGCGTCCGACCCTCGGGCGGGAGGATGTCGGACGTGCCGACGTCCCGCACCTCGCCGGACGTGGTGTCGAGCACGGGCGTGCCCTCGAAGCCCCTCCCACTGACGCGCTCGCGCTCGTGGGGGTGGGCGTCGGGCTCGATGCCGGGGGCGCCCCGATCGCGGCGGTTGACGAGGACGACGGCCAGGCCGCCCACGAGGACGACGACCGCGGCGACGAGCAGGAGGATCTCCATGGTCGAGGAACCCTAGAGCCCGGGGGCGTGGACGCGACCACGCCCGCGGAGCCCGGCCCGGTGACCCGTTCGCGAGCCGGACCTCTAGCCTTCGAGACGTGCAAGACGCGTCGTCGACGAACCCCGCCGCCGAGCTGCAGGCCGTCACCCAGGAGGTGAAGCGGGTCATCGTCGGGCAGGACCGCGTGCTCGAGCGGCTGCTCGTCGGCCTGCTCGCCCGCGGGCACCTCCTGCTCGAGGGCGTCCCCGGCCTGGCCAAGACCATGGCGATGGAGACGCTGGCCACCGTCGTCGGCGGCAGCTTCGCCCGCATCCAGTTCACCCCCGACCTGCTCCCCGCCGACGTCACCGGCACGCGCGTCTGGCGCCAGTCCGCCGAGCGCTTCGACGTCGAGCTCGGACCGGTGTTCGTGAACTTCCTGCTGGCCGACGAGATCAACCGGGCCCCGGCGAAGGTGCAGTCGGCGCTGCTGGAGGTGATGGCCGAGCAGCAGGTGTCCATCGGCGGCGAGACCCACGAGGTGCCCCGCCCGTTCCTGGTGATGGCCACCCAGAACCCCATCGAGTCCGAGGGCGTGTACCCGCTGCCCGAGGCCCAGCGCGACCGGTTCCTCATGAAGATCCTCATCGAGTACCCGTCGCCCGCGGAGGAGACCGAGATCGTGCTGCGCCACGGCGTCGACCCGCCGCGCGCCGAGCGGCGCCTCGACACCGACCGCCTCCTGCGCCTGCAGGATGCGGCCGCCGCCATCTCCGTCGACCACGGCACGCTCCAGTACGCGGTCGACCTCGTGCACGCCACCCGCGACCCCGCCCGCTACGGCCTCCCCGACCTGGTCGAGTACCTGTCCTACGGCGCCTCCCCGCGGGCCACGCTCGGGCTGGTGGCCGCCGGCCGGGCGCTCGCGTTCCTCCGCCAGCGCAGCCACGTCGTGCCCCAGGACGTGTTCGACGTGGCGCCCGACGTGCTCCGCCACCGGCTGGTGCTGTCGTACGAGGCGCTGGCCCAGGGCGTCGGCGTCGAGCACGTGCTCGCCCGGCTGCTGTCCACCGTCCCCGCCCCGCACGTCGCCGGCGCCACCGGCGAGCGCGCCGCCGGGTTCTGAGCCGGGGCGCCATGCCCGCCACGGTCCACAGCGACGCCGCCGAGGTGCTGCGGCGCCTCGAGCTCGACGTCACGCGCCGCCTCGACGGCCTGCTCCACGGTGACTACCGGGGCCTCGTGCCCGGCCACGGCGCCGAGACCGGCGAGACCCGGCCGTACGTGCCCGGCGACGACGTCCGGCGCATCGACTGGAACGTGTCGGCCCGCTCGATGCAGACCCACGTCCGGGAGTCCATCGCCGACCGCGAGCTCGAGACGTGGGTGCTCGTCGACCGCTCCCCCAGCCTCGACTTCGGCACGGCCCGCACCACGAAGGCCGACCTCGCCATCGACGCGGTGGGCGCCATCGGCTTCCTCACCGCCCGCACCGGCAACCGGCTCGGCGCCGTGCTGGTCGACCCCGACGGCGCCACCGTCGTCCCCGCCCGGCCCGGCCGCGACCACCTGCTCGCCGTGCTCCACTCGCTGCTCACCGGGAGCCGCCCGGGCGCCCGCCTCCCCGGCGGCTCGCGCCAGCAGGGCACCACCGACCTCGGCGCCGCGCTGCGCCACCTCGTCGTGCCGCCCCGCCGCCGAGGCCTCGTCGTCGTCGTGTCCGACTTCCTCTCCACCGACGGCTGGGGGCGCGTGCTCCGCGGGCTCACCGCCCGCCACGAGGTCGTCGCCATCGAGGTGGTCGACCCCCGCGAGCTCGAGCTGCCGGCGGTCGGCGTGCTCACCGTGGTCGACCCGGAGACCGGCCGCAGCCGGGAGGTGCCCACGAACCGGCGCACGCGCCAGCGCTACGCCGCCGCCGCCGCCGAGCAGCGGCGCCAGATCGCCCAGGAGCTGCGACGGTCCGGTGTCGGCCACCTCCAGCTGCGCACCGACCGCGACTGGGTGCTCGACGTGGCCCGCTTCGTCCAGGCTCGGCGCGCCATGGCGGGCGTGCGATGAGCTGGCCCGACGCCTTCCTCGCCTCGTCCCGGCTGTGGGCGCTGCTCGGGGTGCTCGCCCTGGCGCTCGCCCACGGCGCGCTCACGTTCGTCCGCCGGCGCTACACGGTGCGGTTCACGAACCTCCCGCTGCTCGACACGGTGGCGCCGCGGCGCCCCGGCTGGCGCCGCCACGTCGCGGCCGTCGCGTTCCTGCTCGCCGCATCGGCCCTCGTGCTCGCGTGGGCCCGGCCCGCCGACGAGGTGCTGGTGCCGAAGGAGCGGGCCACCGTCGTGCTCGCCATCGACACCTCCCTGTCGATGGAGGCCACCGACGTCGCGCCCTCCCGCATCGAGGCGGCCAAGGCGGCGGCGCTGCAGTTCGTCGACGAGCTCCCGCCCCGCATCAACGTCGGCCTGGTGAGCTTCGATGGGGTGGCCCGCGTGCGGGTGACCCCCACCACCGACCGGGGCCCGGTCCGGGCCGCCATCCAGAGCCTCGAGCTCGGCCCCGCCACCGCCATCGGCGAGGCCATCTTCGCCGGCCTCGACGCCATCGCCAGCGCCCCCGGCCTCGGCGCCGGCGGCGCCGGCACCGGCGATGGCGAGGAGGCCGAGCCGGTGCCGGCCCGCATGGTCGTGATGACCGACGGGAAGACCACCGTGGGCCGCCCGGACGTCGACGGCGCCGAGGCCGCGGCAGCCGCCGACGTGGCGGTGTCCACCATCGCCTTCGGCACCGACCGCGGCACCATCGTCATCGACGGCGAGATCCAGCCGGTGCCCGTCGACCGCGAGCCCCTGCGCCTCATCGCCGAGCAGACCGGCGGGCAGTTCTTCTCGGCCGAGTCCCTGGGCGAGCTCGAGAGCGTCTACGCCGACATCGGCTCGTCGATCGGCTACGACACCGAGGAGCAGGAGGTCACCGACCGCTTCGTCGGCTACGCCGTCGTCCTGCTCCTCGCGAGCACGGCGCTGTCGCTGCTGTGGTTCCAGCGCATCCCGTGAGCCGCGTCGCCGTCGCGCTGCTCGTGGCGGTGACCGCGCTCGCCGGCTGCGGCGAGGACGGCGGCGACGAGGCGGCGTTCTGCGACGAGGTGGCCGCCCTCCGGGAGGACGACCCGTTCAGCGACCTCGAGGTCGCCACCCCGGCCGAGATGCGCGAGGCGTTCGACGCCCTCGCCGGCGGCGCCGACCGCCTCGCCGCCGCCGCGCCCGGTGACGTCGAGGTCCAGGCCGAGCGCTACCGCGCCGCCGTCGACGCCGTCCGCGACGAGCTGGCCGGCGCCGGCTACGACCCCAGGCGCCTCGACGGCCGCCGCTACGCGCGCGCCGTCGAGGAGTACACCGCCGCTGCGGGCTCGCTCGACAACGCCGCCGACGCCCGCTGCTGACCGGCCGCGCCGGGTGGCGCGCTGGACACGCCCGTTGCCATCTCGGCGGCGATCGGTACATTCAGGACCGTGAGCATCGACGAACGCACCGACCTCGACTCCATCCCCGGCACGGTCGCGGCCATCCGCCACACGTTCCAGAGCGGCCGCACGCGCCCGATCGAGTGGCGGATCCGCCAGCTCGACGGCCTGCTGCGGGTCCTCGACGAGGGCGGCGACGACCTCGTGGCCGCCATGCAGCGCGACTTCGGCAAGCCGACGCTGGAGGCCTACTCCACCGACATCGCGTTCACCGCCACCGAGATCAAGCACATCCGCAAGCACCTGCCGTCGTGGGCCAAGCCCCGCAAGGCCAAGCTGCGGCTGCAGGACATGCCGGGCAAGGGCCGCGTGCAGCCCGAGCCCCTCGGGGTGGCGCTGGTCATCGCCCCGTGGAACTACCCGGTGCAGCTGCTCCTCTCCCCCATGGCCGCCGCCTTCGCGGCCGGCAACGCCGTGGTGGCCAAGCCCTCCGAGCTGGTGCCGGAGACGTCGGCGCTGGTGTCGCGCCTGCTGCGCGAGCACCTCGACCCCGACGCCTTCGCCGTGTTCGAGGGCGGCCCCGAGGTGTCCACGAAGCTGCTCGAGCAGCGCTTCGACCACATCTTCTTCACCGGCTCCACGGCCGTGGGCAAGATCGTCGCCAAGGCCGCGGCCGAGCACCTCACCCCCACCGTGCTCGAGCTCGGCGGCAAGTCGCCGGCCATCGTGGCGCCCGACGCCAACCTCGGCGTCACCGCCCACCGCATCGCGTGGGGCAAGTTCCTCAACGCCGGCCAGACCTGCATCGCCCCCGACTACGTGCTGGTCGACCGGGCCCGGAAGGACCAGCTCGTCGACGAGCTGGTGAAGGCGGTCGGCGAGTTCTACGGCGCCGACCCGGTCGCCTCCCCCGACCTGACCCAGATCGTCAACGAGCGTCACGTCGAGCGGCTCACCGGCCTGCTCGCCGACCACGGCGGCACCGTGGTCACCGGCGGCGCGGTCGACCCGGCCACGCGGAAGCTGCCGCCCACCATCGTCGTCGAGCCGAACCCCGACAGCCGCCTGATGCAGGAGGAGATCTTCGGCCCGGTCCTGCCCGTGCTCGCCGTCGACGACGTCGACGAGGCCATCGCCTTCGTGAACGGCCGACCCAAGCCGCTGGCGCTCTACGTGTTCAGCGAGGACGGCGACACCACCCGCCGGGTGGTCGACGAGACGTCCTCGGGCGGCGTGTGCGTGAACCACACGCTGTTCCACATCACACCCCAGGATCTGCCCTTCGGCGGGGTGGGCGACGCCGGCCAGGGCCGCTACCACGGCCGGTCGGGCTTCGACGAGCTGTCGAACATGAAGCCGGTGCTCGAGAAGCCGACGAAGTTCGACCTGTCGCTGATCTACCCGCCGTACACGAACCTCAAGGCGAAGGTGATGAGCAAGCTGCTCTGAACCGCACGGGTCACCGGGACCTGGTGCCCGCCTCGCCGAAGTCCATCTGCTCGAGGTCGGCCAGCACCTCCTGCGAGCCGTGGAGCGACGTCGTGAGCATCTGCCGGCCCGTCTCGAGCAGCTGGAACACGCGGGGGTCGACCACGGCGTAGTGCAGCTGGGAGCCCTCCCGGCGGGCGCTGACGATGTCGGCCCGCCGCAGCGTGGCCAGGTGCTGGGACAGCGTCGAGCCGCCGACGCCGACCTGCTCGGCGATGTCGGCGACCGTGGCCTCGCCCTCCCGCAGGACCTCGAGGACCCGGATGCGCACCGGGTGGCCGAGCGTGCGGAACAGCTCGGCCTTCAGCTCGTACACGGGGCGGGGCATGCGCCCACCCTACTGCTTCGTGTTTTCGTGAACCCACGATTCCGCGTTATCTTTCTGCCGTGCGCCCAGGTGTCCGCCGCTTCCTCCCCCGGCGAGCCGACTACGCCGCGGGTGGCGTCCGGTCCGACCTGCTCGCCGGCATCACGGTGGCCGTGGTCGCCCTCCCCCTGGCCCTCGGCTTCGGCGTCACCTCGGGCGCCGGTGCGGCAGCCGGGCTCTACACCGCGATCGTCGCCGGCACGCTGGCCGCCGTCTTCGGCGGCTCGAGCTTCCAGGTGTCGGGGCCCACCGGCGCCATGACCGTCGTGCTGCTGCCGCTCGTGGCCGAGCACGGCGTGGGCGCCCTGGCACCGGTGGCCGCGCTCGCCGGCCTGTTCCTGGTGCTGCTCGGCGTGGCCGGCGTCGGCCGGGCCGTGCGGTACATCCCGTTCCCCGTCATCACCGGGTTCACGGCCGGCATCGCCGTGATCATCCTGCTCCAGCAGGTGCCGGGGCTGCTCGGCGTCGAGCGACCCGACGGCGAGCAGATCCTGGTCGTCACCTGGCACGCCCTGGGCGACGCCGCCGGCGGCGTGGCGTGGACCGCCCCGGCGCTCGGCGCGCTCACGATCGCCACGATGGTGCTCTGGGGTCGACTCGACCGCCTCCGGGCCCTCCCGCCGAGCATGGCGGCCCTCCTCGTCGCCACCGGGGTCTCGCTGCTCCCCGCCTTCGACGGAACCGCTCGGGTCAGCGCCATCCCCGCCGGCCTCCCGGCGCCCCGCCTGCCCGACCTCGGCGGCCTCCCGCTCACCGAGCTCACCCGGGCGGCGCTGGTGGTCGCCCTCCTCGCCGCACTCGAGAGCCTGCTGTCGGCGGTGGTGGCCGACGGGATGACGATCGGTGAGCGCCACGACCCGGACCGCGAGCTCGTCGGCCAGGGGCTCGCCAACGTCGGCAGTGCCCTGTTCGGTGGCATCCCGGCCACGGCCGCCCTGGCCCGCACCGCCGTCAACGTCCGCTCCGGCGCCCGGACCCGCCTGGCCGCGATCACCCACGGCCTGGTGTTGGCCGCCATCGTCCTGGCGCTGGCGCCGCTCGTCACCCGGGTCCCGCTCGCCGCGCTGGCCGGCATCCTCGCCGTGGTCGCGGTCCGGATGGTGGAGGTCGCCGAGATGCGAGAGATCCTGCGCTCCACGCGCTCGGACGCGGCCACGCTGGTGCTCACCCTGGGCGTCACCGTCGTCTTCGACCTGATCCTCGCCATCGAGGTCGGCCTCGTCGTGGCGGGCGCCCTGTTCGTCGCCAGCATGTCGCGCCTGCTGTCGGTGGACCTCGCCCCGCTCGACGCCGACGAGGTGCCGCACCACGAGGGCGCCGCGGCGGCCGAGGCCGAGCGCCGCGTGCGGGACCAGGACCTGGTGGTCTTCCGCATCGCCGGACCGATCTTCTTCGGCGCCGCCGACCGGTTCTTCGAGGAGCTCCTCCGCGTCGACCACGGCGTGCGCGGCGTCGTCCTCCGCATGCGCGACGTGCCGGTCATGGACGCCACCGGCGCGGCCGCGATGCGCACGCTGGTCGACCGCCTGGCCCGCCGTCGCATCCTCGTCCTGGTGTCCGGCCTGCAGGACCAGCCCCGCCAGGTGCTCGAGCGCACCGGCATCCTCCACGAGATCACCCGCGACGGCCACCACCTGTTCGAGCGCACCGACGACGCCATCGCCCACGCCCTCGACCACCTGGCCGGGCGCGACCACACGGCACCGGCCGCGCTCGTGCCCGCCGCCCGGCTTCCCTGAGCCGCTACCGGCGCAGCTCGTCCACCACCGCGCAGCGCCCGTCCCGGATGTCGTCGACCTGCTCGAACGGCGCGTCGAGCAGCGTGACGGTGCCGGCCTCCGCGTACGGCGCGAAGTCCGCACCGGGGTCGCCGCTGCGGGCGAACGACGCCCATGCGGACTGGATCGCGGCGGACAGCGCGTCGGTCTCCTCGTCGCGCTCGATCTCCACGGCGATGCCCTCGGGGTGGGCGAACACGCTGGCGATCTCGGCACCGTGCGTGGCCCCGAGGCCGAACGGGTTCCCCGCCGACACGTAGGTGTAGTGGTACACGTGGGCCTGCGGGAGCAGCGACGCCAGGTCGAGGGTTGGGCAGGCGAAGACGACGTCGGTGAACAGCGCCCGGTAGCGGTCGAGGTTCGTGGCGAAGGCGTCCCGCGGGTAGGCCCGGGCGAGGAGCTCGTCGGGACGGTCGGTGACCGAGGCGGCGAGGTCCACCAGCTCGGCGTCGGCGGGCTCGCCGCGCCCGAGCGTGAACAGGGTGGCCTCGTCGGCGTTGGACCCCACGAGCAGGGCGACGTCGTCGAGCTCGCCTCGGGCTGCCAGGTCGCGCGCGGGTTCGGAGAGGAACACGCCATCGGCGACCATGCCCCCACCGAACCCGGCGGCGAGGAGCTCGTCGTCCGTCTTCGCTCGGAGGCAGGCGATGTCCGAGCAACCGACCGCCTCGAGGTACCGCTGGCCCGCAGCGAACGCCTCCTCTCGGGAGGCGAGCCGGTCGCACCCGCCCCCGCTCTGGATGATGGCGCGCTCGAACAGCTCGCGGGAGCCGCTCAGGTGGCCGCAGACCGAGAAGCCGCCGGCGGACTCACCGAAGATCGTCACGTTGCCGGCGTCACCGCCGAAGGCCGCCGCGTTCGCCCGCACCCACTCGAGTGCGAGCCGCTGGTCGAGCAGCCCGTAGTTCCCGACCGAGCCGTCCGAGGACTCCCGGGCCAGCTCCTCGGTGGCGAGGAAGCCGAACGGGCCCAGGCGGTAGTTCATGCTGACGACCACCAGCCCCTCGGCGGCCAGGTCGTCGCCCTGGTAGTAGGGCATGTGGGCCGAGCCGGTCTCGAAGCCGCCCCCGTGGATCCAGACCATGACGGGGAGGTCGTCGGCATCCTCGGGGGCCCAGATGTTCAGGCTCAGGCAGTCGGGATCCGGGTCCGGCGTGATCAGGAAGCCGGCGCTGGCGCCGCCGCCGGACTGCGGGCAGGCCGGCCCCGCCTGCGTCGCGTCGAAGCGCTCGTCCCACGGCGTGCGGGGCTCGGGCGGGCGCCACGCCAGCTCCCCCACCGGCGGCTCCGCGAACGGGATGGCGAGGAACGAGCGGACGCCGTCGACCGCGCTCTCGACGCCGCGCACGGGGCCGAGGGTGGTCTCCACCAGCAGCGGGTCGGCGGGCCCGGTCGTGGTGGTCTCCGCGACCGTGGTCGACGTCGTGGAGGACGTGTCGGCTGTCTCGGCGCGGTCGCCGCTGCACGCTGCGCCAGCGAGCACGACGGCGACCAGGAGGCGAGCGATCCGCACGAGCCCACGCTAGGACCGGGATCGTGCTCGCCGACCGCGGCTCAGGCGGCCCCGGCCTGCTTCGCCGCGCCCTTCTCGGACACCACCTTCGAGGAGCCGCCGGGCGACATGGTGACGCCGTAGAGCACGTCGGCCGCCTCCATGGTGCGCTTCTGGTGGGAGACGATCACGAGCTGCGCCTCCTGGCGGAACTCGGCGACCAGGTCGAGGAAGCGATGCAGGTTCACGTCGTCGAGGGCGGCCTCGACCTCGTCCATGACGTAGAACGGCGACGGCCGCGACCGGAACACGGCGAACAGGAAGGCCAGCGCGGTGAGCGAGCGCTCGCCGCCCGAGAGCAGCGACAGCTTGCGCACGTTCTTGCCCGACGGCTTGGCCTCGACCTCGATGCCGGTCTCCAGCAGGTCCTCCGGCTCGGTGAGCCGGATCGAGCCCCGGCCGCCCGGGAACAGCGTCGAGAAGAGCTGCTCGAAGTTCTGCGACACGTCGGCGAACGCGGCGGCGAAGACGTTGACGATCTCCTCGTCGATGGCCTTGATGACCTTCGACAGCTCCCGCCGGCTGGCCTTCACGTCGTCGAGCTGGCCCTGGAGGAACTCGTGGCGCTCCTGGAGGGCCTCGTACTCCTCGAGCGCCAGCGGGTTGATGGGGCCCATGAGGCGCAGCTCGCGCTCGAGCTCGCGGCTGCGGGCCGCGGGCGACGCCCCCTCGGGGAGCTCGGGGCACGGGGCGGCGATGGCGGTCTCAGGATCGACGTCGAGGTCGCGTCGCATCGTCTCGACCGCCGTCTCGATGCGGAGGTTGATCTCGTTGAGCTCGAGGTCGGCGCGCTGGATGCGCTCGCGCGCCTCCAGCAGCTCCTTCTCGACCCGGACCCGCTCACGGCGCAGGCCGTCCAGGGCGGTGGCCACGGCCCGCTGGGCCTCGGACTGCTTCTGGCGCTCCTCCCGCAGGCCGACCAGCTGCCCCTCGACCTCGTCGAGCGACGCCTGGCACGCTGCGGCGAGGCCGTCGAGCGCCCGGGCCCGCACGTCGAGCGCCTCGCGCCGGACGGCGGCCTCGCGGGCGGCCTCCTGGTTGCGGGCGACGCGGGCGTCGACCTCGGCCAGCCGCGACTGCAGCGAGGTCCGCCGCTCCTCGACCTGGGCGACCCGGATCTCGAGGTCGGAGCGCAGGGTGGCGACCGCGGCGGCCCGCTCGTCGAGGGCGGCTCGCGCCTCGGACATCGCGCGGGCGGCCTCGGCGGCCGCGGCCTCCTCGGCCTCGAGGGCGGGCAGCATCGCCTCGAGCTCGGCGACGCGGTCGCGCTCGGTGCGGAGCCGCTGCTCGACCTCGGCGCGGACGCCGGACTGGCCGTCGAGCTCGTCGGCGGCCTCGGCGGCCTGCTGCTCGACGCGGGCGAGCCCGTCGGACGCCCGTCGCAGCGCAGCCGCGGTCTGCTCGGCGGCCTGGCGGGCCTCGCCCGCCGCGCGCTTGAGCTCGGCGAAGGCGGCCTTGGCCGCGTCGCGGGCGGTGGTGGCGGCGGCGACCGCCTCGGCGGCGGCGGCCTCGCGCGACCGGGCCTCGTCGAGGGCGGCACCAGTGGCGCCGGTGGCCGAGCCCCCGACCCGCCAGGAGCCGGGACCGAAGCGGGCACCGTCGGCGGTGACCACCACGGCGTCGGGGTGGGCGAGGGCGATGTCGAGCCCGGCGGCCCAGTCGCCGTCGATGCGCACCGCGGCGCCCACCACGGCATCGAGCAGGTCGTCGACGCCGGCGCGGGTGGCGCGGACGTGGGCCCGGACGGGTTCGCCGACCGGGGGCGCGGTGCGGGGCGCCCGGGCGACGCCCAGCGCGAGCACGGCACCCGACGCGTCGCCGTCGTGCAGTGCGGCCAGCGCGGCGCGGGCGGAGCCGGCACCGTCGACCACCACGGCCGTGAGCGCCTCGGCGGCGGCGGCCTCGAAGGCCGGCTCCCAGCCGGGATCGACCTCGACCAGGTCGAGGAGGGTGCCCACGACGCCGTCGATCGCGGCGAGGCGCTCGGCGCCGGCGGCGGCGCGCGCCTGGTCGAGCGCGAGCTCGAGGGCCTCGGCCCGGGCGGCCCACGCGCGGCGCTCGGCGTCGGCTTCGGCGAGCGCAGCGGCGGCCCGCTCGACCTCGGCCTCGGCGTCGGTCCGCTGGGCCAGCAGGCGGTCGCGCCCGGCCTCGAGCTCGGGCAGGCGGGCCTCGGCGTCGGCGACCTCGGCGCGCAGGCGGTCGGCCTCGGCGGCCAGGCGGTCGCGCTTGTCGGCGAGCGAGGTGGTGCGCCCGTCGGTGCGCTCGAGCTCGGCGAGCGATCGGGACACGGCCTGGCGCAGCCCGTTGAGCTGCCCCCGCACCTCGGCGGCCTCACCGGTGGGCGAGGCGATGCCCTCGCCCCAGCGCTCCTCGAAGGTGGCGCGGGCGTCGGCCAGGCCCCGCTCGGCCCGCTCGACGTCCTCGACCTCGGGCAGCAGGCCGAGGGCGGTGGCCTCGATGGCGGCGAGCTCGTCGCGCAGGCGAGCCTGGTCGGCCTCGAGGGATGCGATGAGCGCGGCGTCGACGGTGGACTCGCGCTCCTTGGCCAGGCTGCGCTGGCGCTCGGCGAGCACGGCGGCGACGCCGCGCCCCCGCTCGCGGAGGGCCTCGAAGCGGGTGAGCTCGTCGCCCACGTCGGCTCCGCCCATGGCGTTGAGCTCCGCCTCGGCCCGCATCACCGAGGCGTCGAGCTCGGTGAGCCGGGACCGCAGCGACTGCTCGGCCTCGGCGTGACCGGCCCGGTCGGCGGTGGTGCGCTCGAGCCGCGTGCGCAGCTGGGCGAGCTCGCGCCCGGCGAGGAACCGGCGGAGGGCGTCGAGCTCGGCCACCAGGTCGCCGTGGCGACGGGCGGCCTCGGCCTGGCGCTCGAGGGGGCGCAGGCCCCGCCGGACCTCGCGCAGCAGGTCCTGGACCCGGGTGAGGTTGGCCTCGGTGGAGGCCAACCGCCGCTCGGCCTTCTCCTTGCGCTTGCGGAACTTCAGCACGCCCGCGGCCTCCTCGATGATGAGGCGCCGCTCGGTGGGCTTGGCGTTGAGGACCGCGTCGATCTGGCCCTGGCTGATGATGACGTGCTGCATCCGCCCCACGCCGGAGTCGGACAGCAGCTCCTGCACGTCGAGCAGGCGGCACGGCACGCCGTTGATCGAGTACTCCGACTCGCCCGTGCGGAACAGCGTGCGGGTGACGGTGACCTCGGAGAAGTCGATCGGCAGCAGCCCCGCGGTGTTGTCGAGGGTGAGCGCGACCTCGGCCCGGCCGAGCGCCGAGCGCTTCGAGGTGCCCGCGAAGATGACGTCGTCCATCTTCTGGGAGCGGACGGCGGAGGGCGCCTGGGCGCCGAGCACCCACGCGATGGCGTCCACCACGTTGGACTTGCCGGAGCCGTTCGGCCCGACCACGACGGTGACACCGGGCTCCAGCTCGAGGCTCGCCGTGTCGGCGAACGACTTGAAGCCCTTGATGGTCAGGTTCTTGAGAAACACCGCTCGCGACCGTAGTGGTCGGCCCTCAGCGGTTCGCGGATGTCAACGCCTCTTGTCTCAGGTCTGGCACTGCTCGCAGAAGTAGGTGTTCTTGCCGCCGAACTTGGCCTTGGCGACGACGTCGCGGCAGCGACGGCAGGGCTCGCCGTCGCGGCCGTACACCTGGTGGTACTCGTTGTAGCCGCCGGCGTCGCCGTGCAGGTCGCGCCAGCCGTCGTCGGGCAGGGTGGTGCCGCCGTGCTTGATGGCGTCGTGGAGGATCTCGACCACGCTCCGGTACAGCCGGCGCACCTCCTGCACCGACAGCGAGTCGGACAGGCGGTCGTAGCGGAGGCCGGCGTCGTAGAGGATCTCGTCGGAGTACACGTCGCCGATGCCGGCGAGCAGGTCCTCGTCGTTGAGGAGGGTCTTCAGCTTCACCGACCGGGACAGGACGAGCTTGGCGAAGTCGGCCCACGGCACCGGCTGGTCGACGACGTCGTAGCCGAGCAGCTCGATCTCGTCGACGCCCTCTGCCACCTGCTCGGGGGTGAGGATCCACAGCTCGCCGGTGCGCTTGGGGTCGACGTAGCGGAGCTGCCCGCCCTGGGTGAAGGTGATGACGACGCCGGTGCCGGCCTCGAGATCGTCCTTGGCGCCGGCCTTGCGGAGCTGGCCCTTCGCACCCGGCCGGATGATGAACCGGTCGCCGGTGTCGAGGGTGAAGATGAGGAACGTCCCCCGTCGGATGAGGGACTTCAGCTTGGTGCCCTCGAGCATCGACGCGAACTGCTTCTTCGTGCTGTGCCGGGGGATCACCTTGGTGTCGTTGACCTCGACGGTCTTGACCTTGCGGCCCACGACGTCGCGCTCGAGCTGGCGGCGCAGCGTCTCGACCTCGGGCAGTTCAGCCATCTTCGGTGCCTCCCAGGGCATCGGGGGCTCCGGGGTACCCGGTGCCGTCGTCGCCGAGGAGCTCCAGCGCGGCGCGTGCCGCCTGCTGCTCGGCCTGCTTCTTGGATCGGCCCGCACCGACGCCGAGCTCGTGCCCGCCGGCGCTCACGGTCACCGTGAAGTGCCGGGCGTGGTCGGGGCCGGTGGCGTCGAAGGCGTAGGTGGGCGTGGCCGTGGTGATGGTGGCCAGGCGCTCCTGCAACCGGCTCTTGTGGTCCTGGTCGCCGCCCCCGGCGTCGACCACGGCCTGGATGCGCTCGCCCAGCAGGTCGAGCACCAACGTGCGGGCGGCGTCGAGGCCCCCGTCGAGGTAGACGGCGCCGATGACCGCCTCCAGGGCGTCGGCGAGGATCGAGGGCTTCTCCCGCCCGCCCGACTGCTCCTCGCCCTTGCCGAGCCGCACGTGCTCGCCGAGGTCGAGGTCGATGGCCACCTCGGCGAGGCAGACGGAGTTCACCACGGCCTTGCGGACGTCGGTGAGGGCGCCCTCGTCGAGCTTGGCCTCGGCGCGGAAGACGTGGTCGGCGACGATGAAGCCGAGCACCGAGTCGCCCAGGAACTCGAGCCGCTCGTTGCTGTCGTACCCGGCGTTCTCGGCGCACCAGGAGCGGTGGGCGAAGGCCTGGGCGAGCAGCGCCTCGTCGCGGGGCTCGTACCCGAGCGCGGCGATGAGACGGTCCCGGCCGACGAGCGTCGGGCGGTGGGAGCCGCCAGGCGCAGTCGCCACGGTGCCGACCGGCTCCCGCTCAGAGCCGGGAGACGACGTAGTCGACCGCGTCCCGGACGGTCTTCAGGTCTTCGAGGTCTTCGTCCTCGATGCGGAACCCCACGGTGCGCTCACCGATCTCCTCCTCGAGGGCCTCGACGAGCTCGATCAGGGCCAGGGAGTCGGCGTCGAGGTCGTCGACGAAGCTGTCCCCCTCCTTGATCGACTCGGGATCGATCTCCAGGATGTCGGCGAGGCGGTCCCGGATGAGCGCGAGCACCTCGTCGCGATCCATCTTGCCGCCTTCCACGTGGGTCTCTGCGGGCAACGGGTGCCCCTCCTGTTCCGAAATCCGATCGAAGCGGTCGGCCATCGTAGCCGCGACGACCGGGATGTACCCGATGGGCGCGAACGCCCAGGTCACCGAACGCGCACCGCGCGATCTGCCCGAAGACGGGTACGCAGCGTGCTCAGGCGGTGGGCGCGACGGCGGCGGCCAGGGCGGCGACCACGTCGCCGGCCACCAGGTCGCGGGCCACCCGGGCGGCGTTCACCACCGCGGTGGGGCCCGAGGAGCCGTGGCTGATGATGCAGACGCCGTCGACGCCGAGGAGCATCGCCCCACCGGTGTTCTCGGGGTCGAGGGTGGCGTACAGCGGCAGCAGCGCGGGCATGAGCACGTCGGCCGCGGCCCGGGTCTCCTCCGTGGCGCCGAACGCCTCGAGCAGGCGGTTCACCAGCGCCTTCATCCCGCCCTCGAGGGACTTCAGGGCCACGTTGCCGGTGAAGCCGTCGGTGACGACGACGTCGACGTCGCCGGTCATCAGGTCGCGGCCTTCCACGTTGCCGATGAAGTGGCCGCCGGAGGCCGAGTACACGCCGTCGGCCGACAGCAGCCGGTACGCCTCCTTGCGGAGGGTGTCACCCTTGCCGGGCTCCTCCCCGATGGAGAGCAGCCCGATCCGGGGATCGGCGATGTCGTACCGGGCCGTGGCGTAGGCGGCGCCCATCTGGGCGAACTGCAGGAGCCACTCGGGCTGGCACTCGGCGTTGGCGCCGGCGTCGAGCAGCACGGTCTGCCCGCCGGAGGGCACCGGCAGCGGCGTGGCGATGGCGGGCCGCTTCACGCCCTTGATGCGGCCCATGCGCAGGAGGGCCGAGCCCATCGTGGCGCCGGTGTTCCCGGCGGAGATCATGGCGCTGGCCTTGCCGTCGCGCACGGCTTCGGCCGCCCGCACCAGCGTGGCGTCCTTCATCCGGCGCACGCTGGAGCCGGGATCGGCGTCCATGGCGATGACCTCGGACGCCTCGAGCAGCGGCAGGTCGGGCGCGAGCTCGGCCACGTCGGGCGTACCGACGAGCAGGATCTCGACGCCGAGCTCGTCACGCGCCCGGCGGGCGCCCTCGACGATGTCGGCCGGGGCCTTGTCGCCGCCGTTGGCGTCGATGGCGATCGGCAGCATTCAGGCGTGGATCAGTCGACGTCGACGGCCTGGCGGCCGTGGTACCACCCGCAGTTGGCGCAGACCACGTGGGGCAGCTTCACGACGCCGCACCGGGGGCACAGGCTCCGGGCCGGGCGATCGAGCTTCCAGGCGCTGGCGCGCCGGCTGCGGCTCTTCGCCTTCGATGTCTTTCGCTTCGGGACGGCCATGGCGGTTCAAACCTCGGATGCGGTGCCGGCGGGGGCTCTGCGCGCTCGCCGGGTGCACCGGGCAGGGACCGGGCGGGCGCGGACGGGACACCCTAGCGGTCAGTCCTCGTCGAACCTCAATTCCGAGAGCGCGGCCCAGCGGGGGTCGGGCTCCGGTTCCCGCTCGGCGGCCGCGGCCTCGACCGCCGCCTCGGAGGTGGTCGGGAACCGCTCGGGGTCGGGGCCCGAGCAGTCGGTGGCGCACAGCGGCGCCAGCGGCAGGCTGGCCAGCACGAGCTCGTCGATCATCGGCGCGAGGTCGAGCAGGTCGTCGTCGATGGGGTAGATCTCCTCGTCGACCGGCTCGCGCTGGGCGATCTCGCGCAGCTCGACGTCGGTGTGGCCGGTGACGTCCTCGAGGCAGCGCCGGCACTCGCCGTACCAGTCGTACCCGAGCGTGCCGACCACCTCCACGCCGCCGGCCATGGCGACGACCTGCCCGCGCAGGGTCAGCGGGGTGCCCGGGATGGTGCTCGCCGCCGACGTGGCGATGCGGCCCGCCTCGATCTCGATGTCGATCGGGCGGCGGCTCCCCGGCTCACGGAGGAGGTCGCCGACGCGGACCTTCAGACCCCTCAATAGTCGTCCTGGTCGAAGAAGCGGGTGGCGTCCGGGTCGGGGACGGCCTCGAGCCGGCGGCGGGCCCGGGCCGCCTGGTCGGCGGGGACGGCCGCGGGGTTCGGCCGGGAGGGCGGGCCCTGGTCGTGGCCGATCTCCTCCTGGGCGGCCGCCTGGCTGCCCTGGAGCTTCGCCCGGCCCGCGCTCACCACCTTCATGGTGCGCTCGAGCACGATCTCGAAGCTGGCGAGCCGCTGGTCGCAGAAGTCCTCGGCCTCGAGCTTGAGGCGGCGGGCCTCGGCGTCGGCGGCGTCGACCACCGACCGCGCCCGGGCCTCGGCGGCCTTGACCACCTCGGTCTGCTGCACCATCTGGTCGGCCTTGGCGCGGGCCTCGGCCAGGATGTCGTCGGCCTCCCGGCGCGTGCGGGCCAGGAACTCCTCGCGCTGCTTCAGCAGCCACTTCGCCGACCGGAGCTCCTCGGGGAGCCGCTCGGTGGCCTCCCCCAGCAGGTCGAGCACCTCGGCCTGGTTGATCATCACCGAGGTGGACAGCGGCATCGGGCGGGCCTGCTCGATGAGGTCGCGCAGCTCGCGCAGGACCGACTCGACCTGGGGCGCCTCGTAGGGCGACTGGCCGGGGCGGTCGCTCATCCGTAGCGCTCCTCGAGCCGCTTCGACACGGCCTCGGGCACCATCTCGGACACGTCGCCGCCGAAGCGGGCGATCTCGCGGAGCAGCTTCGAGGCGACGAAGGAGTGCTCGGTGGCCGAGGGGATGAACAGCGTCTCGATGCCCGAGATCTTGCGGTTCATGTGGGCCTGGTGCATCTCGGACTCGAAGTCGGAGACGGCGCGCAGGCCCTTCACGATGACGTCGGCCCCGACCTCGCGAGCGAGGTCGACCACGAGGCTCGAGAACTGCACGACCTCGACGTTGCCGAGGTGGCTGGTGCTCTCCTCGATCATCGCCCGGCGGTCCTCGAAGGAGAACAGCGGCTCACCCTTCTGGGGGTTGCGCATGGCGGCGACGGTGACCACGTCGAACAGCCGTGAGGCGGTCTCGATGATCTCGAGGTGGCCGTTGTGGATCGGATCGAACGTCCCGGGATAGAGGACCGTCCTCACGCATGTGCTCCTGTCGGGTCGGGGGCGCCGGCGGCCGGGAGGGCCGGCCGGGCGAACAGCACAACCGTACCGCCGTAGGTGCGCTCCCTCACCTTTTCCCACCCCTCCGGGAGGGTCAGCGAGCGGTCCGACTCGGCCACCACCAGGGCGTCCGGCGACAGCCGCGGCGCCAGCGCGGCGAGCAGCTCCGCCCATCCGTCGAAGGCGTACGGGGGGTCGGCCAGCACCAGGTCCACCGGCTCGGGCAGCTGGTCGAGGCACGCCGCCACGGCCCGCCGCAGCACCACCGCCCGGTCGGCCATCCCGAGGTCGCGGAGGTTCTGCTCGACCACGTCGGCGGCCCGCCGGTCGGACTCCACGAAGTGGGCGGTGGCCGCGCCGCGGCTCAGCGCCTCGATGCCGAGGGCCCCGCTCCCGGCGAACAGGTCGACGACCACCGCACCGTCGACGGCGCCGAGGCTGCCGAGCGCGTTGAACACCGCTTCGCGGACCCGGTCGGTGGTGGGTCGGGTGTCGGTGCCCGGCGGTGCGGCGATGCGGCGGCCCCGGGCGGTGCCGGCGACCACCCTCAACGGAACGAGGAGCCCGGCCCGTACGGCAGCGCGATCCAGGTCTTGCCCGGGGTGAGGGCGATCTCGTTGCCCTCCACGTCGCGATACGTCGCGGGCGTGGCGTTGTCGGGCTTGTGCCACGTGCCGGTGGCGACCTTGCCGGCGGAGAAGATCCACGCCTCGCCCTCGCCCACCACCTGCGCGGTGGGGACCCGGGAGCCGGCCTGGTCGACCGTGCCCGAGTCGACCGCGGGCGTGAAGCGGATGATGAGGTTCTCCACGCCGATCTGGCCGCCGCCGTCGGCGTCGATGTGGGGCTGGTTCGCCTGGAAGCGCACCCAGCGGGAGCCGTCCCACTCGAAGCGCACCGGCACGGCGCCACCCCGGCCGGACGCACCGCCGAACGCCGGCGGGAACACGATGCTCACCGACGTCGCGGGCACGGCGTTCTTCGACGGGACCGGCGCACCCGGCGACGCGAAGTGCAGGATGGGCTGCTCGGGACCGGTGGCGCCCTCGGGTGCCGTGGCCCGGATCTCGGCGGTGCCGACGGCGAAGGAGTTGTACGGCGCCCGGCGGCTGCGCTCCCGATAGAAGAGGTTCGGGATGTCGTCGATGGACCGCGGGATGATCGACGAGCCCCGGACCTGGGCGGCCAGGATGCCGTTGGCCCCGTGCCAGGTGAACAGGGGCGTGTGGAGCTCCTCGAGGAGCCCGATCTCCGAGCCCCGGGCCGAGCGGATGGGGCCGATGGGGCCGGTGTCGATCGACTGGTAGAGGGCGAGGAACCGGGTGACCTGGCCCTCGACCGGCACCTCGTAGACGACCTCGGCGTCGCCGATGCCGAACTGCGGCGTCGACTTGCCGTGCGCGTTGTCGAACTTCACGGCCACCACGGGCCGGGCCTGGACCCACTCGTCGATGAGCGGCAGGCCGGTGAGGCGGGAGATCGGTCCGCTGA
>DASTYO010000219.1:0-11929 GCA_035764875.1 Acidimicrobiales bacterium
TGCATCGAGCACGGCTTCATGATCACCGACGACACCATCCAGCGGCTGGTGGACACCGGCACGTTCCTGGTGTCGACCAACGCGCTCACCGAGAACTGGGACGTGTCGAAGCAGCCGGCGCACATGCAGGCCAAGGCGGCCGAGATGTTCCCCAAGGCGAAGGAGTCGCTGTCGAAGGCCATCGAGGCCGGCGTGAAGATCGCCAGCGGCAGCGACGCCCCCGCCATCTGGCACGGGCGCAACGCGGAGGAGATCGTCGTGCTGGTGAAGCGGGGGATGACCCCGCTGCAGGCCATCCGCGCCGCCACCGTGATGGGCGCCGAGCTCATCGACCAGCCCGACCTCGGGCGCATCGCCCCCGGGATGCTGGCCGACATCGTCGGCGTGCCCGGCGCCCCGCTCGATGACATCACCGCCCTGCAGCAGGTGCGGTTCGTGATGAAGGGCGGCCGCATCCACAAGCGCTGAGAGCGGCGGGGGCCGGCCGATCGGCCGAAGGGTCCGTGGCGAGGCGCAACGCCACGGCCACGGAGCCGGCGACGCCGGCCTCAGCCGGCGGGGCGGGCGAGCAGCTTGGTCTGGAGGAACTCCTCGAGGCCGGCGACGCCGTTCTCGCGACCGATGCCCGACTGCTTGTAGCCGCCGAAGGGCGCGTCGGGGGCGTGCCACATGCCGCCGTTCACGCTGATGGTGCCGGTGCGGATGCGGCGGGCGACCTCGACGGCGCGGTCCTCGTCCTCGCAGAGCACGCCGCCGGAGAGGCCGTACTTGGAGTTGTTGGCGATGCGCACGGCGTCGTCGTCGCCGTCGTGGGGCAGCACGACGAGCACGGGGCCGAACACCTCGTCCTGGGCGATCTCGCTGTTCTCGTCGGCACCGATCAGCAGCGTGGGCTGGAAGAAGAAGCCCCGCTCGTGGTCGGTGGGCTTGCCGCCCGTGACGACGGTGGCGCCGTCGGCCACGGCCCGGTCGACCATGGCCTGCACCTTCTCGCGCTGCTTGGCGTTGATGAGCGGGCCGAGGTAGGTGGACAGGTCGAAGGGATCGCCCACCTGGAGGCTCTCGAGGATCGACTTGGCCATCTCCACGGCCTGGTCCATGTGCTGGCGCGGGACGACGAGCCGGGAGGTGATGGCGCAGCCCTGGCCCGAGTGCGAGCAGGCGGCCATGGCACACCCGAAGGCGCCGCCGTCGACGCTGGCCTGGTCGAGGACCACCATGGCCGACTTGCCGCCCAGCTCGAGGAAGGTCTTCTTCAGCGTGTCGCTGGCCGCGACCATGATCGACTTGCCGACGGCCGTGGAGCCGGTGAACGTGATCATGTCGACGTTCGGGTCGGTGGTCATCGCGATGCCCGGCTCGACCTGGCTCGACGCCAGCACGCTGACGACGCCCGGCGGGATGTCGGTGTGCTCGGCGATCAGGCGCCCGAGCGTCAGCGTGATCAGCGGCGTGTCGGGGGCGCCCTTGAGCACCACGGTGCAGCCCGCGGCGAGCGCCGGGCCGAGCTTCGCCAGGTTCAGCTGCGTGGGGTAGTTGTACGCCGAGATGGCACTCACCACGCCGTAGGGCTCGCGCAGGATGGTGCGCCGGTGGAGGCCCCCGTAGGCCTCGTGGGTGCCGAGGTCGACCGTGCCGTCGTAGGACTCGGCCAGGTCGGCGTAGTAGTCGAGGATCTCGATGGGACCCTCGAGCGCCGGGCCGCTGGTCATCGAGATGGGGACGCCGACCTCGCTCACCGTGAGCTCCCGTAGCTCCTCGAGCTCGCCCCGCATGGCGGCGGCGAGCTGGCGCAGGCACTCGGCGCGGAGCTTCGCATCGGTGGACCAGGACGTCTCGTCGAACGCGCGGCGGGCGGCGGCGATGGCCCGCTCGGCGTCGGCCACGGTGGCGTCGGCGGACTCGCCGACCACCTCCTCGGTCGCCGGGGAGATCGAGGTGAACGTGCCCCCCTCGCTGCCCGGAACCAGCTCGCCGTCGATGAGCAGGAGGTTGGAGTCGTGCCAGAAAGCCATGTCGAGCGTCCCCTTCTCGCGCCGCCCCTCGCGACGCTGCGGCACATGTTGGCACGCGGGTGATCCGGATGGAAACGGTGCTCTCAGTTGTCGAGAGCCCCGTTCGGCCCTCGCTGCGCTGGGCTCAGGACCCCATCACCCGGCCGCCGTTCACCCCGAGCAGCTGCCCGGTGACGAAGCTCGCGTCGTCGCGGGCGAGGAACGCGCAGGCCGCGGCGATGTCCTCTGGCTGGCCCACCCTCCGCACGGGGATCATCTTCTCGAGCACCTCCGGCGACCCGAGGAATCCCCCCTCCTGCGCGGCCCGCAGGCCGGGCGTGACGATGACGCTGGGCGGGACCGCGTTCACGGTGATGCCCTTCGGCCCGAGCGCCACCGCCAGCGACCGGGTGAGCGCGATGACCGCGCCCTTGGTGGCGGCGTAGTGCGTCTGGAGCGGGCTCCCGGTCTGCGCGCTGGAGGAGGCGATGTTGATGATGCGCCCCCACCCAGCGGCGATCATGTCCGGGGTCACGGCCTGGCAGCACTCGAACGTGCCGATCAGGTTCACGGCGATGATCTGCTCGAGGTCGTGGCGGTCGATCTCCAGGAACTTCTTGAACGGCGTGATGGCGGCGTTGTTCACGAGGATCGTGGCGGCGCCGAGCGACTCGCGCACCTCGGCCACCGCGGCGTCGATGCCGGCCCGGTCGCTGACGTCGACGGCGAAGCCGATGGCCCGGCCGCCTGACTCCTCGATGCCCTTCGCCGCTGCCGTGGCCGCGTCGCCGTCGCGGTCGAAGATCGCAACGGCGGCGCCCTCCTGGGCGAGCCGCGTGCTGATGGCGAGGCCGATGCCGGCTCCGCCGCCGGTGACGATGGCCGTGCGGGGTCCGGACCACGCCGGCAAGCCGCTCACCTCGTCACCTCCGGGAGCTGGTCGGCTGCGGCACGCACGGCGGCGAGGATGCCCTGGTAGCCGGTGCAGCGGCACACGTTGCCGGACAGGCCGACCCGGATCTCGTCGTCGGTGGGGTCGGGGTTGTCGCGCAGCAGCGCCTCGGTGGTCACCACGAACCCCGGCGTGCAGAACCCGCACTGGAGGCCGTGGTGGTCGCGGAAGGCCTGCTGCACCGTGGACAGCTCGCCGTCGGGGCCGCCCAGCCCCTCGACGGTGGTGACCTGGGCGCCGTCGGCCTGGACGGCGTAGACGAGGCACGCCCGCACGGCGTCGCCGTCGAGCATCACCGTGCACGCACCGCAGACGCCGTGCTCGCACCCGAGGTGGGTCCCGGTGAGGCCGCAGCGGGTGCGCAGGAAGTCGGCGAGGGTGAGCCGGGCCGGCACGGAGTCGCGCCGGGCGACCCCGTTGACCTCGACCTCGATCTGGTGGTCGTCCATCTAGCGAGCCTCCTCCACGGCGCGGGTCCACGCACGGGCGACGGCGACGGCGCCGACCCGGCGGCGGTAGTCGGCGGAGCCGTTCAGGTCCTCGGGGATCGAGGTGAGCGGGGCGACGGCCGCCTCGCCGAGCTGGCGGGCGTCGAGCTCGGCGACCGGGCGGCCCTGGGCCGCGACCTCGGCGTCGACGCCCCGCTCGGGCGTGGACCCGAGGCCGAACATGCCGATGCGGCAGCGCTCGACGACGTCGCCGTCGCCGAGCTCCACGGCGACGCAGGCGCCGGCGACGGCGAAGTCGCCGTGGCGCCGGGCGACCTCCTCGACCGCGAACCCGCAGCGTCCCTCCCACACGGGGAAGCGGATGCCCCGCAGCAGCTCGTCGTCGGCGAGCGCCGTGCTCCAGAGGCCGTCGAAGAAGTCGGCCGCCCGCACCACCCGGGTCCCCCGCACCGAGGTGACCTCCATCTCGGCGTCGAGAGCCAGCGCGACGGCCGGATACTCGGCGGCGGGGTCGGCGTGGGCGATCGAGCCGCCGATGGTGCCGCGGTTGCGGATCTGGAGGTGGCCGATGAGCGGGGTGGCCTTCGCCAGCAGCGGCACGGCGGCCGCGACCTCGTCGCTGCGCTCGACGGTGGCCTGCGTGGTGGCAGCGCCGATCCACAGCGCGCCGTCGCGCCGCTCGATGCCCCGCAGCTCGTCGAGGTGGCGGAGGTCGACCAGGTCGGAGAAGACGGCCAGGCGCATGTTGAGCAGCGGGGCGAGGCTCTGCCCGCCGGCGAGCACCTTGGCGTCGTCGAGCTCGGCGAGCAGGGCCACCGCGTCGTCGACGGAGCGGGGGGCGTGGTAGGCGAACGGGGCGGGCTTCACGACCGGTCCTCCCCCGCGTCGGCCTGCTGCAGCAGGGAGACGATGTGGGCGGGGTCGGCCGGCAGGCGGGTGACCGTGACCCCGAGCGGTGCGAGCGCATCGTTCACGGCGTTGACCACCGCCGGTGGCGCACCGATGGCACCGCCCTCGCCGACGCCCTTGTAGCCGCCGGGCCCGGGTCCGGGTGAGCCCTCCATGTGGCCGTACTCGATGGTGGGCACCTCGGTGGACGTGGGCAGCAGGTAGTCGACGAACGTGGTGGCCGTCGGGTTCCCGTCCTCGTCCCAGGAGAAGTGCTCGAGCAGCGCGCCCCCGATGCCCTGCACGGTGCCGCCGGCGATCTGGCCCTCGACCACGTTGGGGTTGATCATCGGGCCGCAGTCCTCGGCGACGATGTAGCGCAGCAGCCGCACGTGCCCGGTCTCGACGTCGACCTCGCACGTGCACACGTGGGTGGCGTTGGCCCACACGTTCGGCGCCTCGGCGCGGAAGCGGGCGCTGGCCTCGAGGCCGGCGGGGATGTCCGGGGGCAGCTTGCCCGCCTTGAAGTAGGCGATGTCGGCGATCTGCGCGTACGTGAGCGCGTTGGCCGGCGACCCCTTCACCATGGCCTTCCCGTCCTCGAGCACGATGTCCTCGGCCGCCGCCTCGAGCGTGTGCGCGGCGATCGCCGCGATGCGCTCGCGGAGGACGGCCGCCGTCTCGCGGATTGCACCCGCCACCATCGGGCCGCTGCGGCTGCCACCGGTGCCGGCGCCGAAGGGCGTGAGGGCGGTGTCTCCCTGGATGGTGTGCACCATCGAGATGTCGACGCCGAGGGCGTCGGCGGTCAGCTGCACCGCCGTGGTCTCGAGGCTGTTCCCGGCCGAGCCGCCGGCGAGGTACACGTTCACCACGCCCGATGGCTCGATGCGGATGGTGGCGCCCTCGCTGCCGTAGAACGGCATCGCGCTCGCCGTGGGCTCGACGTAGCTGGCGGTGCCCACGCCGAGGTACCGGCCGGCCGCGCGGGCCTCGGCCTGCTCGCGGCGGAACGCGTCGTAGCCGAGCATGTCGACGGCCATCTCGAAGGTCTCGAGGGGCGTCATGTCCGTGAGGGGCATGCCGTTGCCGTTCACGAACGGCAGCTCGTCGCGGCGCAGCAGGTTGCGCCGGCGCAGCTCGACCGGGTCGACGCCCAGCCGGCGCGCCGCGATGTCGAGGGTGACCTCGCGCGCCACGGTCTCGAACTGCCAGGGCCCGCGGTAGGCGGTGCGCCCGGGGGTGTTCGACAGCATGAACCGGCAGTCGAAGGTGGCGTCCGAGAAGCGGTAGCCGCCGGGGAACAGCGCGCCCACCGCGCTGCCGGAGCCCACCGGCCACGGGATGGGGTAGGCGCCCACGTCCTGGACGCTGTCGATGCTGGCGGCGAGGATCGTGCCGTCGGCGTCGAAGGCCATGCGCACCCGGCCGTGCTCGTGGCGGGACTGGCTGGCCATGAGGTTCTCGCGGCGGTCCTCGACGAACTTGATGGGCGCCGGCACCTTCCGGGCCGCCAGGTACAGGCACATGTCCTCGCGGTGCGGGTTCACCTTCTGGCCGAAGGCGCCGCCCGTGTCGCGTGCGATGACCCGCACCGAGTGCTCGGGGATCCCGAGCAGCCGGGCCGCGAACATGCGGAAGTCGTGCGGCGTCTGGGTGGAGGCCCAGATGGTGAGCTCGGAGCCGTCCCACTCGACGATGGACCCGCGGGTCTCCATCGGGACCGCCACGTACGCCTGCTGGTGGATGGTCTCGTCGACCACCAGGTGGGCCGACTCGAAGATCGGGGCCAGGTCGTCCACCGGCCGGCCGTTGGTGCGGCCGAGCAGGTTGCCCGCCCACTCGTCCCACACCAGCGCGTCGGTCTCGTGCGCAGTGGCGTAGTCGACCACCGCGGGGAGGGCCTCGTACTCGACGTCGACCAGCTCGGCCGCGTCCTCGGCGACGTAGCGGTCGACCGCGATCACCATCGCCACGGGGTCGCCGACGAAGCGGGCCTCGCCCTCGGCGAGCGGCGGGCGCTGCGAATCGGGCACGCCCCGCCACGCGGTGAACGACAGCTCGTGCACGCCGGGGTTGAGGTCCTGCGCCGTGAACACGGCGTGCACCCCGGGCAGCGCGAGCGCGGCCGAGGCGTCGATCTGCTCGATGCGGGCCCGGGCGAACGGACTGCGCACGAAGCAGGCGTGCAGCATGCCCGGCCGCTGGATGTCGTCGACGTAGGTGCCGTGCCCGGTGAGCAGGCGCGCGTCCTCGACGCGCGCCACCCGGGACCCGGCGTACCGGGCGCTGCCCTCGGTCAGGCTCACGGGCTCACCCCCGGCAGGTCCGGCAGGTCCGGCAGGTCAGGGCCGCGGCTCCACCACGACGTCGATCGAGGAGGCACCCGACTCGGGCACCCGGGGCTGGCGCCACACCTCGACCGGGAACGACACGGTGACGAGGGAGCAGAACAGCCACAGCAGGTTCTGGTCCTCCTCGGAGATGCCGTCGAGCGACATCGCCTTCAGGTGGTCGGTGCTGTCCTGGAGGCGGGGGAACGCGGCGTCGTAGAACGCCTGCAGCTCCTCCATGGTGCTGTTGACGCGCTTCTCGTAGCGGTCGTACTCGCTGGGCAGGGCCCAGTCGGCGAACGGCTCGAGGTCGGCGAAGGCGGCGGGGAGGGTGGGCATCGTGGGTCTCCTTCTCTACGACGCAGCCGAGATGCGGACGGGCGTGCTGCCGCGGCCCTTCTCGTGGTCGTCGACGTACGTCTTGACCGTCTCGTGGAGGTGCCGGAGCATGACCTCCTGGTCGCAGAGCGGGAACCGGTCGACCGCCCCGCTCTCGATCATGGTCTGGGTGGCCTCGAGCGTGTTGCCGTCCTGGAGGCCGTACTCCTTGAACGTCACCACGGCGAGCTCCTGCTGCAGGCGCTCGTACGCGTTCTCCGGCGGCACGAAGTAGCACGTGCCCTCGAAGATGTGGGTGTTGTGGGACGTCGGCCAGTAGTGGTACGTGAGCACCCAGCCGGTCTTCCACGTGAGGATCATGAAGTTCGGGAAGAACAGGAAGGTGTCGAGCCCGTACGCCGGGTGACCGGTGGGGTTCACTGCCGGGGGCAGCTCCTCGGGGGTCAGGCCCGGGACGTCGGGGAGGTCCCACGGGCCGAACAGGCCGCTGCGCAGCACCCGCTCGATGGGCTTCACCATGCTCTCGTCCTTGGGCGGAGCCATGCCGCCCCACGAGGTGATCATGGCGTGGGGGCCGTCGATGCCGTAGTGCAACGCCTCGTACCCGTGCTCCTGGAGCTTGCGCGACTCCTCGTCCACCGCTTGCTTCGCGTGCAGGACGGGTGCGTGGTAGAACTCCATGAAGGCGTCGATGAACAGCTTCCAGTTGGAGCCGATCTCCGCCCGGTACTTGTGGACCTGGGTCATCGCCCCGAACGGGTAGCCCTTCAGGCCCTCGCCGTAGGCGCCCATGTACTCGTCGAGCGAGGCGGCGTCGGGGTCGAAGTTCACGAAGATGAACCCCTCCCACACCTCGCAGCGCACCGGCACGAGGCCGTACTCGGAGAGGTCGAGGTCGAAGAACTCGTCCTGCTGCTGCACGAAGGTGAGCGCACCCTCGAGGTCGTAGCGCCAGCCGTGGTACTTGCAGGTGAACTGCCGGCACGACCCGCTGGTCTCCTCGCGGGGGAAGTCCTGCCAGACCAGCTTGTTCCCGCGGTGGCGGCAGATGTTGTGGAACGCCCGGACCTCGTCGTCGAGGCCCTTCACGACGATGACGGACGTGAGGGCGGCGTCGAGCTCGCGGGTGAAGTACGTGCCCTTGCGGGGCAGCTGCTCGACCCGGCCCACGTTGAGCCAGGTGCGCTTGAACACGGCCTCCCGCTCGCGCGCGTAGAACTCGGGGTCGATCGAGTCCTCGTAGGAGCGGTCGGCGGTGTCGAGCGCGAAGTGCTCGGTCCAGCTGCCCTCGGCGGGCTTGGGGAAGTGGGCCATGGGTCCTCCCGGTCAGGTCGTCCCGATTACGGTAGCAGACCTCTCATTGGATGAGAACATCATTTCCAACGAGCGAGGTCCTCGTCCACCTCGACGCCGAAGGTGCGCATCGCCATCGCCAGCACGTCGTAGGCGCCCACGGTGAACACGAGGTCGAGCAGCTGCTGGGCGTCGAGCTCGACGGCGAGCGCGGCCCAGGTCTCCTCCCCGATGCGGGCATCGGCCACCAGCTCGTCCACCGCGCGCAGCAGCGCAGCGTCGAGCGGCGTCCAGCCGTCGGCGTCGGGGCCCTCGGTGACCCGGTCGATCTCCTCGGCGGTCATGCCGAGGTCGGTGGCGATCACCTTGTGCTGGAGCCACTCGTACTCGGCGTCGCGCAGCACGCCGACCCGCAGCACCAGCAGCTCGCGCTGGCGGGGTGTGAGGGTGGTGGCGAACAGCAGGTGCCCGTTGAAGGTGTTGTACGCCCGCGTCAGCTCTGGGTGGTGGGCGAACAGGCCGAGCAGGTTGCGGCCCTTCGGCCGGTCGTCCCGGCGCTCGGGCACCGGGTGCCTCGGGTTCGGCGGCGCCATGGCGGCGAGCGCGCCGCGCATCGCCGGCGGCCACTCCTGGACCGGCACCGGGGGCAGGCGGGGGCTCACTTGACCGGCTCGTACCCGTGGAGGGTCGTGCGGTGCATGTCGCGCGGTGACGTGGGGTCGTACGGGCAGGCCCGGTGCAGCACGCCGGTGTTGTCCCAGATGACGAGGTCGCCCACGCTCCACTCGTGGCGGTACACGCGGTCGGCGCGGGTGGCCCGGTCCAACAGCTCGTCGAGGAAGGCGCGGCCCTCGCCGGGCTCCATGCCCTCGACGCCCTCGGTGGTGGCGCCGAGCACCAGCGACTTGCGGCCAGAGTCGTGCGTCCAGATCAGCGGGTGCACCTTCGAGGGCCGCTTCCGCCACCACTCGAGCTCCTCGGGCGTGGGGTTCGGCTTGTGGGTCCGCTGGGCGGCTTCGAAGGTGTGGATGACCCGCACCGACTCGAAGCGCTCCTTCTCCTCGTCGGAGAGGTCGTCGTAGGCCGTGTAGGTGCTGGCGAACTCGGTCTCGCCGCCCTCGTCGGCCACGGCGTGGGCGCTGAGGATGGTGGCCATGATCGGGATGTCCTCGGTCATCCCGTCGATGTGCCAGACGAAGGTGCCCTTCAGGTACTCCGCCGACGGGGTCTTGGCCGGGTCGAGGGACACACGGAAGATCTCGGGGTGCTCGCCCGTGGCGCGGGGGAGGATCTCGCAGCGCCCGAGCCGCGTGCTGAACGCGACCTGCTGGGCGTCGTCGAGGTGCAGCTCGCGGAACACGAGGACGCCGTTGGCCTCGAGCGCGTCGAGCACCTGCTGGGGGACGTCGGGCTCCTCGAGGAGCTCCTCGACGGTGACGCCGAGCACCTCCGCGCCCACGGTGTCGGTCAGCTGCTTGGTCTCGAGGGTCATCAGGTCTCCTTCGTCGTGATCAGGTGAGCTGGCCGCCGAGCGAGGCCAGGTACTCGCGCGTGCGGCGGGACGACTCGACCTTGGCGTCGCGGTCGGCGCCGATGGCGACGACGCGCACCGAGATGTCGGTGGCGCCGGCATCGGCGAAGGACCGCAGCCGCTTCTCGATCATCTCCGGGGTCCCGGCGGCCAGCAGGTCGCCCACCACCCGGGCGTCGCCCCGGTCGAGCAGCGCCTGGTAGTTGGGCGACACCTCGGCCTCCGACAGCACGCGGTTGGTGCGGTCGACCGCCTCCTGCACCTCGTCCGGCGCGCACAGGCACATTGGCACGCCGGCGATCACCCGGGGCGGCTCCCGGCCGGCCACCTCGGCGGCCTTGGTGATGGCGGGGGCGATGTGGTCGCCGATGGCCCGCTCGTCGGCCATCCACAGGATGGTGCCGTCGGTGCGCTCGCCCGCGAGGCGCAGCATCACCGGACCGAGCGCGGCGAGCAGCACGGGCGTCGGCGTGATGTCGGTGATGTCGAGCGGGTTGTGGATGCGGAACAGGTCGTTCTCGACGTCGACGGTGCCCGGGCCGGCGAAGGCCTGGTCGAGCACGTCGAGGTGGGCCCGCAGGGTGGCCACCGGCTTCTCGTACGGCAGGCCGAGCATGTCCTCGATGACCCAGTGGTGCGACACGCCGAGGCCGAGCGCCAGCCGGCCCGCGCACGCCGCCTGGGTGGACAGCGCCTGCTGGGCGAGCGCGATGGGGTGCCGGGGCTGCACGGGCACGACGGCGGTGCCGACCTCGATGCGCGAGGTCTCCCGGCCCACCAGCGTGGCCGCGGTGAGGGCGTCGAAGTCGTCGGGGATCTGCGGGATCCACACCGACGCCATGCCCGCACCCTCGGCCCAGCGGGCGTCCTCGAGCATGCGGTCGATCTTCGTGGCGTACCGGCCCCGCTCCGGTCCCAACATCACCCCGATGCGCATGGGCCACCTCCTGAGAACATCATTCTTGCGAGACTGTAACTGAGTTTCCGGCCGGGCGCCGCCGGCCGCTCATCGGCGGCGGAGCTCAGAGGGCGGCGGTGTAGCCGCCGTCCACCGGGATGGTCTGGCCGGTGACCCAGCTGGCGCGAGGGCTGACGAGCGCGGCGACCAGCCAGGCGACGTCGGCGGCCTCGCCCGGGCGGCGCACGAGGTAGCGGGACAGGAGGGCCTGCTGCTGGGCCTCGAGCGACGGATCGTCCCAGAGGCCAGCGGTGAGCGGGGTGCGCATGGTGCCGAGGGCGATGCTGTTCACCGTGATGCCGTGGCGGGCGACCTCGGCGGCGACGCCCCGGCCGAGCGCGGCCGCGCCCGCCTTGGCCGCGCCGTAGACGGCCATCCCCCGCTCGGGCATCCGGGCGGCGTCGGACACGATGGTGATGACGCGACCCCAGCCGGCCTCGATCATCCCCGGCAGCACGGCGTGGGTGCAGTGCAGCACCCCGTGGAGGTTCACGGCGAGGAACCGCTGCCAGTCGTCGGGGCCGGTCTCCACGAACGGCGCCGGGACGCCGAAGCCCTCGACGCCCGCGTTGCCCGCGTTGTTCACGAGGATCCCGACCGGACCGACGTCGGCCACCGCGGCGGCCACGCCCGCGTGGTCGGTGACGTCGAAGGGAGCGGCCACCGCCCGCCCGCCGGACTCGACGATGCCGGCGGCCACCGCCTCCGCCCGCTCGGCCACGTAGTCGTTGACGACGACCTCGGCCCCGGCGGCGGCGAGCAGGCGGGCGATGCCCTCCCCCACGCCCTGGCCGGCCCCGGTGATCAGCGCCCGCCGGCCCGCGAGCTGGAAGTCGAGGTCCTCGGTCATGCGTGCACCCTCCTGAGGCAGTGACCTGATCCCGTTCGCTGGTCATCGTGCGACCAGCGAACGGGGGCGTGCGATGATGCGGCGATGAGCGACGACCCCACCACGAAGCAGCGGCGCGGCCGGCGGATCGCCATGAGCCCCGAGGAGCTCGACGAGTTCCTGCGCACGGAGCACACGTGCCGGGTGGCCAGCGTCGGCGCCGACGGCGCGCCCCACGTGGCCCCGCTGTGGTTCGTGTGGGACGGCGAGGCCCTGTGGCTCAACTCGCTCGTGCGCAGCCAGCGCTGGACCGACCTGCAGCGCGACCCACGCGTCAGCGTCGTGGTGGACGCCGGCGAGCAG
>DASTYO010000220.1:0-17014 GCA_035764875.1 Acidimicrobiales bacterium
AGCGAGCTCTCGCCCAGGTCGAGCTGCGACAGCCGGGTGGCGATGTTGCCCTCGATCATCTCCCGCTCCCAGCGGGCCTGCTCGGTGCCGCCCTTGCCGACCTCGACCATCGACCGCAGGCGCCGGGCCCGCCCACGGGCCGACTCGAGGCACTCGTAGGCGTGATCGACGTAGGCCTGCTCGGCGGACAGTTCGGGGTGCTCGGTCAACGGGCTGAGGTCACCTTCGAGGCTGATCGGAGGGGATCCGCCATGCTACCCAGCCACGCACCGCACCCGAACGGTCGGGCCCGGCCGCTCAACCGGCTCCCAGCCGGCCCTCGCCCACCGCGTCAACCAGGAACGCGAGCACCAGAGCCTCGTCCCGCCACGCGTCGTACCGGCCCGAGGGCCCGCCGTGGCCGGCGCCGAGCTCGGTCTTGAGCAGGAACGGGCCGCCGGTGGCCCGGTCGCGGAGGCGGGCGACCCACTTCGCCGGCTCCCAGTAGCCGACGCGGGGATCGTGCAGGCCGCTGGTGGCGAGCACCGGAGGAAGCGCACGCTCCGGGATGTTCTCGTACGGCGCGTAGGAGGCCATGAGGTCGAAGATCTCCTCCGACTCGCCCGGGTTGCCCCACTCCTCCCACTCGATGACGGTGAGCGGCAGGGTCGGGTCGAGGATCGTGTCCAGGGCGTCGACGAAGGGCACCTCCGCCACCACGGCGGCCCACTGCTCCGGCGCCCGGTTGAGCGCCGCCCCCACGAGCAACCCGCCGGCCGAGCCGCCCCGGATCGCGACGCGAGGCCGGCCGTCCTCGTCGACGCCGGCGACGCCGTCGTCCAGCAGGGCACGACCGCAGGCGATGAGGTCGTCGAAGGTGTTGGCCTTCGCCTCGAGCTTGCCGTCGAGGTACCAGCGCCGGCCCATCTCGCCACCGCCCCGCACGTGGCCGATGGCGAACGCCCAGCCGCGGTCGAGCAGCGACAGCCGCGCGATCGAGAACCCCGGGTCGATCGAGATCTCGTAGGACCCGTAGCCGTAGAGCAGCACAGGGCCTCCGGGCTCGCGGTCGCGCCGGTGCACCAGGCTGATCGGCACGCGGGTGCCGTCGTCGGCCGTGGCCCACAGCCGGCGGGACACGTACTGCCCGGGGTCGTAGCCGCCGAGCACCGGCTGCACCTTCCGGATGGTCCGGGCGCCGGTGTCGACGTCGACGTCGATGACGGTGGGGGGCGTCACCAGGGAGGTGTAGGTGTGGCGCAGCTGGGGCCAGCCCATGTCGGGGTTGGAGCCGAGCGACACGGTGGACACCTCCTCGGGCTGGTCGAGGAGGAGCTCGTCGCCGGTGGAGAGCCGGCGCACCCGGATGCGGGTGGTGGCCTCGGTGCGCTCCTCGACGAGCAGGTGGTCGCGCAGCACGTCGATGCCCTCGATGCGCACGCCGGGCGTGTGGGGCACGACGTCCACCCATGCCGACGGGTCCGGGCCGCGCTGCAGGTCGCGCTCGTCGGACGACGTCGACACGACGCGGAAGTCGAGGGCGTCGTCGTTGGTGAGCAGGAAGAACGTGCCGCCCACGTGCTCGACGGTGGCCTCGATGCCCTGCCGGCGGGGCACGAGCACGTGGAACGGCTCGGTGGGGTCGACGCTCGGGCCCACCCGCACCTCGCTGGTGATCTTCGAGCCCATCTGGAGCACCAGCCACTGGCGGTCCTTGGTCTCGGAGATCTCGCAGAAGAACCGCTCGTCGTCCTCGCGGTGGACGAGGACGTCCTCGCTCGGGGGCGTGCCGAGGCGGTGGCGCCACACCTCGTGGGGACGGGTGGCCTCGTCGGGGCGGGTGTAGAAGATCGTGCCGCCGTCGGCCGACCAGGCGTTGGAGTAGTAGACGCCGACGACCTCGTCGAAGGACCCGTCGGCCAGCCGGCGGTCCTCGCCGGTGGCCAGGTCGCGGAAGCGGAGCAGGTGGCGCTCGGAGCCGTTGCGGTCCGCGGCCCAGGCGAGGGTGCCGTGGTCGGGCGACACGTCGAGCACCCCGAGGGAGAAGTAGTCGTGGTCGGGGTCGGCCGCCGCCTCGGCGTTGGCGTCGAGCAGCACCTGCTCGGCCGCCTTCACGGCGGGGTCGTCGGGGTCGGGCGGATCGGTCTCGTCGCCGGCGGCCAGCCGGCAGTACACGGGGTACTGCTCGCCCTCGATCGTGCGGCTGTAGTACCACCAGCCGGCGCGGCGGGTCGGCACCGACAGGTCGGTCTCCTGCACCCGCCCCTTGATCTCCTGGAAGATCCGCTCCTGCAGCTCGACGGTGCCGGCGAGCACCTCGGCCGTGTAGGCGTTCTCGGCCTCGAGGTGGGCGAGCACGTCGGGGTCGGTGCGCTCGTCGTCGCGCATCCACGTGTACTCGTCGACGGCGGTGCGACCGTGGCGCTCGCGCGTCACGGGGTCCTTCCGAGGGCGGGGCTGGGCCATCCGGCGACGCTACTTTCCGGAGCTGGACGCGCCTCCGCACCACCCCCTTCTGAAACTGGACGCGGATCCTGCGCACCCCCTCCCGGAACTGGACGCGGATCCTGCGCACCCGCATGCTCGAGCGATGCGGCGCTCGATCGACGACCACCCCTTCTCGGCCGACGACATGCCACCGGGATGGGAGGAGCTCGACCTCCAGCCGGTGTCGTGGGCGGTGGCGATCAGCGACGACTACGACGACGCCGAGCCGCGGGTCGTGCTCACCGTCGAGGAGATCGGCAGCGCCGGCGCCGGCCTCGTCGCCCACCTCTCCCCCGCCCTCGCCCGCCGGCTCCGAGTCGCGCTGCGAGACGCGCTGGTCGAGATCGGGGAGGAGGCCGGCGCCTGATCCTGCGCAGCATCCGCGTCCAGTCTCCTGAGGGGCGCCCCCAGGTCCTGAGGGGGTTCCGCCGCGGTGGCCTCAGTAGGTTCTGCGGCGATGGCGCCCCGCCCCGACCACCCGTTCCTCCAGGCCTGCCGGGGCCTCCCCGCGGAGCACGTGCCGGTGTGGTTCATGCGCCAGGCGGGGCGGTCGCTGCCCGAGTACAACCAGGTGAAGGGCGACGTGTCGATCCTCGATGCGGTCGAGCGGCCCGAGCTGGCGGCCGAGCTCACCATGCAGCCGGTGCGGCGCTACGGCGTCGACGCGGCGATCTTCTACAGCGACATCGTCGTGCCCGCCCGGGCCATCGGGTTCGGCATCGAGATCGTCGCCGGGGTCGGGCCCGTGGCCGAAGAGCCGTTCCGCACGGAGGCCGACCTCGACCGCCTGCCCGTGCTCGTGCCCGAGGAGCACTCGCCGTACATCGCCGAGACCGTCCGCCTCCTCGTCGACGAGCTCGGCGACCGGCCGCTCATCGGCTTCGCCGGTGCCCCGTTCACCGTGGCCAGCTACCTCATCGAGGGCCGGCCGAGCCGCACCTACGAGCAGACCAAGCGGATGATGTTCGCCGAGCCCGAGCTGTTCGCCGCCCTGCTCGACCGGCTCGCCGACATCGCCATCGCCTCGCTGCGAGACCAGATCCTGGCCGGCGCCAGCGCGGTGCAGCTCTTCGACTCGTGGGCCGGCGCGCTGAGCCCGCCCGTGTACGAGCACCACGTGCTGCCCCACTCCCGCAAGGTGTTCGAGGGCATCGCCGACCTCGACGTGCCCCGCATCCACTTCGGCGTGGGCACCGGCGAGCTGCTCACGCTGATGGGCGACGCCGGCGCCGACGTCGTGGGCGTCGACTGGCGGGTCCCGCTCGACCTGGCCCGCGCCCGGGTGCCCGGCAAGGCGGTGCAGGGCAACCTCGACCCGGCCGTCACGTTCGCCGGCTGGGGCCCGACACGGGACGCCGTCGACGACGTGCTCGCCCGCAACGGCGGCTGGCCCGGTCACGTCTTCAACCTCGGGCACGGGGTCCTGCCGAACACCGACCCCGACATCCTCGCCCGCATCGTCGACCACGTCCACGAGCACGGGCGGGCGGACGTGGTCGACGGCGGAGCCTGACCCGTGGCCCGGTTCGCCGTCGTCGGCGCCGGCATCAGCGGCCTGTCGGCGGCGTGGGAGCTCGAGCGGGCCGGGCACGACGTCGTGGTGCTCGACGCCGCGGCGCGCCCCGGGGGCAAGCTGCAGTCGTCTCCCGTGCCGGGCCTCGGCTTCCCGCTCGACGAGGGCGCCGACGCCTTCCTCGCCCGCGTGCCCGACGCGCTCGAGCTGTGCGCAGAGCTCGGCATCGACGAGCTCGTGCACCCGGCGACGGGCGAGGCCTTCGTGTACAGCGGTGGTGCGCTGCGGCCGCTCCCCAAGGCGCAGCTGCTGGGCCTGCCCACCGACCTCGACGCGCTCGCCACCAGCGGCCTGCTGTCGCCCGCAGGCCTCGAGCGGGCTCGCCGCGACCTCGACAGCGACGCCCCGCCCGTCACCACGGACCTGTCGGTGGGCGAGCTGGTCCGCGGCCGCCTCGGCGACGAGGTGTGCGACCACCTGGTCGAGCCGCTCCTCGGCGGCATCAACGGCGGCGAGGCCGACGGGCTCTCCGTGGAGGCGTGCGCCCCGCAGATCTGGGCGTGCGCCGGCCGGGGTGGTTCGCTCGTGCGTGCCGCCGCCGAGGTGAAGGCGGCCACGTCGCCCAGCGACGCTCCGGTCTTCGCCACGCCCGCCGCGGGCATGGCCGAGCTGCCCCGTCGGCTCGCCGGCGCGCTGCGCGCCGAGCTCCGCACCGGGACGCCGGTCGCCGCGGTGACCGTCGAGGGCGGCGAGGTGCTCGTGGGCGGTGAGCGCGTCGCCGGCGTGGTCGTGGCCACGCCCGCCGACGCCGCCGGCCACCTGCTCCACGCCGTCGCCCCGGACGCCGCCGACGTCCTCGCGACCACCGACTTCGCCTCCGTCGTGATGGTGACGGTGGTCGCCGACGCCGCCGCCATCCGCCACCCCCTCGACGGCAGCGGCGTCGTCGTCGCCCGCGACGCGGGCCTGTCCATCACCGCCGCCTCGTTCGGCTCCTCGAAGTGGGCGCACTGGGACGACGGCCGCCACGCGGTGTTCCGCATCTCGCTCGGGCACGACGGCGACCCGGTCGACTGGTGCGCGCAGGGCGACGACGAGCTCACCGCCGTCGCGCTCGCCGACCTCACCCGGGTCCTCGGCGAGCCGGTGACGCCGGTCGGCGTGCGGGTCGGTCGCTGGGCCCGCTCGTTCCCGCAGTACCGGCCCGGCCACCTCGGGCGGGTCGCCGGCGTGCGCGCCGCGCTCGACGCCACCGGGCCCATCGCGGTCGCCGGCATGTCCTTCGACGGCATCGGCGTGCCGGCGTCGATCCGCAGCGGCCGCGCTGCAGCCCGCCACCTCCTCGGGCGCTGACCGGCCCGGTCGGGCGATGGTCGCCGAACCACGCCCGTGGTTCACTGGGATCGATGGCCGAGGCTCCCCCCGCCGCGACCGAGCGCCGCTCGGGGCACCACCCCTGGGACGCCGGCCGTGCCCGCCTGATCGTCATCGCCATCGTGGCCGTGCTCGTGGCCAACGCGCTGGTCCTCACGGGCGCCTTCGACCGCTCCACCGACGCCAGCGTCCACACGGGTGACGGCGTGGCGGCAGCCGCCGTCGCCATCGCCTCGTCGGCGCAGCCCGAGGTCGAGGCCGAGCTCGACCCGCTGGCCGGCATCACCCTGCAGACCGCGTCCGTCGCCGCCGAGGTCGACCCGTCGACGCCGCTGCCCGTGCCCGAGAACCCGCCGGCCGACCCCTACGCCTTCGAGCCCGAGATCCGCCACGGCCAGCTGGAGATCCCGGCCATCGGGCTGAGCCAGCCGTTCTTCGAGGGCGTCAGCCTCACCGCCATCAACCGCGGTCCCAGCCACTGGCCCGGCACGGCCATGCCAGGAGACGTGGGCAACGTGGTCATCGCCGGGCACCGCACCACCTACACCCGGCCGTTCTGGGACCTGCAGGCGCTCCAGCCCGGCGACGAGCTGATCTTCACGATGGCCGACGGCGCGCGCCACGTGTACGAGCTCGACCGGCTCGAGGTCGTGCTCCCCACCGACGTCCACATCGTCGAGCAGACCCACGAGCGCACCGCCACGCTGTTCGCCTGCCACCCACGGGGGTCGGCGCGCCAGCGCATCGTCGGGCACTTCCGGTTGCGGCCGGAGACCACCGAGGTGCAGGTCACCGACACGCACCAGATCCGGGCGCCGGCCGCCTGACCCGCCTGCGGGAACCGGCACCGGCGCTGCCAGACTCGTTGGTGCCCATGCGCCGTCTCCCCGCCCCCGTGGTGGCCCTCCTCGCCGGCCTGTGCTTGGCCGCTGCCACCCCGCCCTGGGGCTTCTGGGTGTTCGCGTTCGTCGGCGTCGCGCTGCTCGACCACGTGCTCGACGACCCGACGCTGCGGCCGATCCAGCGCCTCGGCCGGGCGTGGATCGTGTGGGCGGCGCTCATGTTCCCGTCGCTGTTCTGGATGCGGGCCATGACCGCACCCGGCTACGTGATCGCCAGCGCCGTCTACGCCGGGTTCCTGGCGACGGGCACCGTCGTCGCACCGAAGGGCCCGGGCCGCTTCCTCGCCCTCCCCGGCGGCATCATCGTCGCCGAGTACGTGCGCTTCCGCTGGCCCTTCGGCGGCGTGCCCCTGTCCAACCTGGCCGTGGGCCAGGTCGCCGGACCGCTCGCCCCCGTGCTGCGCCTCGGCGGCGCCCTGCTCCTGGTGGGCGTCACGGTCACCGTCGGCGCTGCCCTCGCCGCGGCGTGGAAGCGCCAGCCCCGCATCGCCGGCGGGCTCGCCGCGCTCGTCGTCGCCTTGGTCGGCGTCGCCAGCGTGGCGCCCGACGGCACCGGCACCGGGCGGACCCTCGACGTCGCCGTCGTGCAGGGTGGCGGCCCGCAGGGCACACGAGCGGTCGACACCGAGCCCGGCATCGTGCTCGAGCGGCACCTCGCCGCCTCCGACGACATCGACACCAGCCGCGACCTCGACCTGGTGGTGTGGCCCGAGGACGTGGTCGACGTCAGCACGCTCGCCGGCAGCGACGCCGAGGCCGCGCTCCAGGACCTCGCCCGCCGCACGGACGCCACCTTCGTCGCCGGCGTGATCGAGGACGAGGGCACCGACGCCTTCCGCAACTGGGCGGTCGCCTACGCCCCCGACGGCACCGAGATCGACCGGTACGAGAAGGTCGAGCGCGTCCCGTTCGGCGAGTGGGTGCCGTTCCGCGGCCTGCTCGAGTCGGTGGCCGGCGACGCCCTCCCCGCCCGCGACGCCCGGGTCGGCGAGGGGCCGGCCGTCGTCGACACGCCGGCCGGCCGCCTCGGCGTGTCGATCTCCTGGGAGATCTTCTTCGGCGAGCGAGCCCGCGAGGCCGCGTCGCACGGCGGGCAGGTCCTGCTCAACCCCACCAACGGCGCCAGCTTCGACGGCACGCAGGTGCAGACCCAGCAGGTGGCCAGCTCGCGGATGCGCGCCATCGAGACCGGTCGCTGGACGCTGCAGGCGGCGCCCACCGGCTTCAGCGCGGTGGTCGCCCCCGACGGCGACGTGCTGCAGCGCACCGCCGTCTCCGAGCGGGCGATCCTCTACGACACGGTCGAGCTGCGCACCGGCGAGACGGTGTACGTGCAGCTCGGCGACCTGCTGGCCCTCGTGTACGCCGCCCTCGGCCTGGCGGGTGGCTGGGCGCTCGAGCGCCGGAGCCTGCGGCGTCGCGAACCGGCCGACGACACCGCCGCTGCGGCTACAGCTCCAGCAGCACCGTCGTCGGCCCGTCATTGATCAGGGCCACCGACATCAGCGCCCGGAACCGGCCGGTGGCCACCGTGAGGCCGTGGCCGCGCAGCTCGTCCACGACCTGGTCCACCAGCGGCTCGGCGTGCTCGGGTCGGGCTGCCTCGATCCACGACGGGCGGTTCCCCTTGGCGGTGTTGCCGTAGAGGGTGAACTGGCTGACCACGAGCACCTCGCCGCCGACGTCGAGGACCGAGCGGTTCATCACGCCGTCGTCGTCGTCGAAGATCCGCAGCTTCGCGAGCTTCGCCGCCAGCCTGCGGGCCTGGTCGGGGCGGTCGTCGTGGGTGACGCCCACCAGCACGCACAGGCCGGGGCCGATGGCGCCGACCACGTCGCCGTCGACCGTGACGCTCGCCTCCGTGACCCGCTGGACCAGTGCACGCACGCCGGCCGAGGGTAGGCCCCTCTCGGAACTGGACGCGAGTGCTGCGCATGCGCAGGATCCGCGTCCAGAACCGGTGGGCGCATGCGCAGGATCCGCGTCCAGTTTCGGTGGGCGCGTGCGCAGGATCCGCGTCCAGTTTCGGGAAGACTCGCCGCCATGGAGACGCTCACCGCCGGCGACGCCGCCGTCACGATCGACCACGCCCACGGCGGTCGGCTGTCGTCGCTGGTTGTCGGCGGCCACGAGCTGCTCGTGGGTCGCACCGGGGACCACGCCGATCCGACGAGCTGGGGCTGCTTCCCCCTCGCGCCGTTCGCCGGCCGCATCCGCCACGGGCGCTTCACCGCCGGCGGCCGCGACGTGCAGGTGCCGCTGAACATGCCGCCCCACGCCATCCACGGCACCGCCCACCTCCAGGCGTGGGAGCCCACCGGGCCCGGAGCGCTGCGCTGCGAGCTGGGCCCCGGCTGGCCCTGGCCGGGCGTCGTCCACCAGCAGGTCGAGCTGACGCCGCGCTCGCTGTCGCTCACGCTCAGGATCGAGTCGGCCGCCGGGCCCATGCCGGTCACCGCCGGCTGGCACCCCTGGTTCCGACGCCGGGTGGGCGGCGTCGACGTCGAGCTCGTCCTGCCCGCCGAGCGCATGTGGCGACGGGACGGCGAGGGCATCCCGGACGGCACGCTCGTCGGACCGACGCCCGGTCCGTGGGACGACTGCTTCACCGCGCTCATCGGGCCGGTCGAGCTGCACTGGGCGGGCGTGCTCGACCTCTACGTGGAGTCCGACTGCGAGCACGTCGTCGTGTTCAGCGAGCCGGACGACGCGGTGTGCGTCGAGCCGCAGTCGGCCCCGCCCGACGCCCACAACTCCGGCATCGACCTGGGCGAAGCCACCCCCGAGGAGCCCTTCGAGGTGCACACCACCTGGATGTGGTCGGAACCGGCCTGAACCGGCGGTCCCCGCTTGACCGATCGGTCAACGAACGGCGACGATTGTCCGCTATGCGCGCCGACGGAACCGCCGGGGACGCCGGCTCTGAGCACGGTCCCCTCCGCATCGCCCTGCTGGCGTACCGGGGCAAGCCCCACGTCGGGGGCCAGGGCGTGTACATCCGCCAGCTCGCCAAGGCGATGACCGATCTCGGCCACTCCGTCGAGGTGCTCGGCGGCCAGCCCTACCCCGAGCTCACCGACGGCGTCCCGCTCGTCGAGCTGCCGAGCCTCGACATCTACAACGAGCACTTCCCAGGCCGCATGCCGGGCTTCTGGGAGATCAAGAACTGGAAGGACATGGCCGAGATCCTCAGCTTCTCGGCCGGCCAGTTCCCCGAGCCGCTCGCCTTCTCGCTGCGGGCCTGGGACCACCTCAAGCACCGCAAGGACGACTTCGACATCGTCCACGACAACCAGACGCTCGGGTACGGGCTGCTCGCCATCGAGGCCCTGGGCCTGCCGGTGCTGGCCACCATCCACCACCCCATCACGGTCGACCGCCGGCTCGAGGTCGAGCACGCGCCCAACTGGCGCAAGCGCTGGAGCCTCGGCCGCTGGTACTCGTTCACCCACATGCAGACCCAGGTCGCCCGGCGCCTGCAGCGGGTGGTCACGGTCTCGGAGAACTCCTTCAAGGACATCGTCGCCGACCACAAGGTCGACCCCGACCGCATGGCCATCGTGCCGGTGGGCGTCGACCCCGACGTGTTCAAGCCGCTGCCCGACGTGCAGCGCATCCCCGGCCGGCTGGTCACCACCGCCAGCGCCGACGTCACCATGAAGGGGCTGCGCTACCTGCTCGAGGCGCTCGCCAAGATCCGCACCGAGCGCGACGACGTGCACCTGGTCGTCATCGGCAAGGAGAAGCCGGGCGGCCCGTCGAGCCAGACGATCGAGCGCCTCGGCCTGCGGGGCCACGTCGAGTTCGTCACCGGCGTGCCCGAGCAGCGGATCATCGAGCTGTACTCCGAGGCCGAGCTCGCCGTGGTGCCCTCGCTGTACGAGGGTTTCTCGCTGCCGGCGATCGAGGCCATGTCGTGCGGCTGCCCGCTCGTCGCCACCACCGGCGGCGCCGTGCCCGAGGTCGTCGGGCCCGACGGCGTCACGTCGATGCTCGTGCCCCCGGGCGACAGCGAGGCGCTGGCCGTGCGCATCCGCGCCGCGCTCGACGATCCCGAGGGCTCTCGGAGGATCGGCCTCGCCGGCCGCACCCGCGTGCAGGAGAACTGGAGCTGGCGCCACACCGCCGAGCGCACCATCGAGCAGTACCGCATGCGCCTCGGCCAGCTCCCGCCGCACCGCGGAGGCATCTCGTAGATGCTCACCGTCGACTACGGCCGGCTCGGCCTGCAGCCCGGCGAGCTGGTCCTCGACCTCGGCAGCGGCCCCGGCCGCCACGCCTTCGAGACGATGCGCCGCGGCGCCCGCGTCGTGCTGTGCGACTACGACACCGGCGAGCTCGCCCAGGCCCGCACGCTGGCCAGCGCCATGGTCGATGCCGGCGAGATCGCGTCCACCGACACGATGGCCACCACGCAGGGCGACGGCGTGTTCCTCCCGTTCCCCGACGACACCTTCGACCGCATCATCGCCGCCGAGGTGCTCGAGCACATCCCCGACGACGAGGGCGCCATCGCCGAGCTGCACCGGGTGCTCAAGCCCGGCGGCACCATCGCCGTCACCATCCCGTCGTGGCTGCCCGAGAAGATCTGCTGGGCGCTGTCCGACGAGTACCACGCCCCCCACGTCCCCGGCGGGCACGTGCGCATCTACACCGAGAACGAGCTGCGCCGGAAGCTGCGGGCCGCCGGCCTCAAGCCGGGCGACGCCCACCACGCCCACTCGCTGCACTCGCCGTACTGGTGGCTGCGCTGCGCGATCGACCCCCAGAACAGCGACGACCACCCGCTGGTGAAGGCGTACCTCAAGCTGCTCACGTGGGACATCGTCGAGCGGCCGCTGGTCACCCGGGTGGCCGACAAGGTGCTCAACCCCGTGCTGGGCAAGAGCCTCATCGTCTATGCCCGCAAGCCCGAGGCCGACGAGCAGACGTCCGGCGAGGACCGCCGCCGCCCGGCCGAGGCGGCCGCATGACGGTGGTGCCGGCCCTCCCCGAGGTGGAGGGCCTGCTGACCGCTGACGAGGCGCGCGCCACCGCCGAGGCCATCGCCGAGTGGCAGCTGCCCTCCGGGATGATCCCGTGGTTCCCCGGCGGCCACGCCGACGCCTGGAACCACGTCGAGGCGGCCATGGCGCTCGACATCGGCGGGCTGCGGGCCGAGGCCGAGCGGGCGTACGAGTGGCTGGTCGGCCTGCAGCGCCCCGACGGCGCCTGGCACCAGTACTACGTGGCCACCCCCGAGGGCGGCGTCACGGTCGAGCAGGACAAGCTCGACGCCAACGTGTGCGCCTACATCGCCTGCGGCGTGTGGCACCACTTCCTGCGCCACAAGGACGCCGGGTTCCTCGAGGCGCTGTGGCCCACGGTCGAGCGAGCGGTCGACTTCGTCCTCGACCTGCAGACGCCGCGCGGCGAGATCCTGTGGGCCCGCCACGCCGACGGCTCCCCGTGGACCTTCGCGCTGCTCACCGGCTCGTCGTCCATCACGCACTCGCTGCGCTCCGCCATCGCCATCGCCCACGAGCTGGGCCACGACCGGCCCGACTGGGAGGCGTCCACCGCCGCCCTCGCCCACGTCGTGGGCAACGTCCCGGAGGCGTTCGCCCCGAAGCACCGCTGGGCGATGGACTGGTACTACCCGGTGCTGGCCGGCGTGCTCACCGGCGAGCGCGGGCGGGACCACCTCGAGGGTCGCTACGAGACCTTCGCCAAGGACGGCAGGGGAATCCGGTGCGTGTCCGACCGCCCGTGGATCACCACGGCGGAGACCTGCGAGTGCGCCCTCGCCTACCTGTCGGTGGGGATGCGCGACCGAGCGCTCGAGCTGTTCACCGAGGCCCAGGGCCAGCGCCTCGACGACGGCCGCTACTGGACCGGCATCGTGTACCCGCAGGAGGTGCACTTCCCGGCCGACGAGACCTCCACGTACTCGGCCGCCGCGGTGCTCCTCGCCGCCGAGGCCCTGCACGGCACCACCCGGGCGGCGTCGCTCTTCGTCGACCACGACGCCGTGCTGCCGGTGCTCCCCCAGCACGTCCCCGACCCCGTCTGACGAAACTGGCAGCGGCTACGGAACGACGGGCTTCCGTTCCGTAGCCGCTGCCAGTTTCCCGGGAGGCCGGCGGAGGACGCGGAGGGAGCCGGTGGTCGAGACGGGCTCGAAGCCGCCGGCCAGCGCTCGCAGGTACAGCTCGTAGGGCGGTTGCCCGCCGTCGGCCGGGTCCGGGAACACGTCGTGGATGACCAGGGTCCCGCCGGGGCGCACGTGCGGCACCCACCGGTCGAAGTCGGCGTGGGCGATGTCGCGGCCGTGGCCGCCGTCGATGAACAGCAGCGCGAGCGGCGTGGTCCAGAACCGGCCGACGGTGGGTGAGTCGCCGACGACCGCGATGACGTGGGGCTCGAGGCCGGCGTCGTGGATGGTGCGCCGGAAGCGGGGCAGGGTGTCGATGCGGCCGACATCGGGGTCGACGAGGTCGGGCTCGTGGAACTCCCACCCGGGCTGGTTCTCCTCGGACCCCCGGTGGTGGTCGACCGCGAACAGGACCGTCCCGCGGTGGGCCGCCGCCGCGCCGAGGTAGACCCCCGACTTGCCGCAGTAGCTCCCGACCTCGAGGAAGGGCCCTTCGACGTCGACCGCGCACGCGGCCTCGTGCAGCGCCACGCCCTCGTCCGGCGGCATGAAGCCCCGAGCCGCCTCGGCCGCCGCTCGGAGCTGGGGATCCATCGCCATGGCGCCCGACCCTACGCGGTTGTGGCAGCGAGCCGGCCTTCACGTGTTGCGAACAGCGACATCGGTTCGTAATGTCTTCGCAACATCCCCATCCCCTCACCTCACGAGGTACCAATGACCCGAATCCGCACCCTCACCGCAGCCGGCGTCGTCGTGGGCGCCACCGTGCTGGGCGGCGCCGGTCTGGCCGCCGCCGACATGCACGAGGCCGACGACACGACGTCCACCGACGTCGAGGAGGTCGTCGAGGTCGACGAGAACGGTGACCCGATCGCCCCTGAGGACCTCGACACGGGTGAGGCAGACGAGGCCGAGGAGACCGAGCTCGACGAGGACGCCGCGACCGAGGAGACCGAGACCACCGAGGCCACCGAGACCACCGAGGCCGACGACTCCGAGACGGCCGAGGTGACCGCCGAAGGCAACCACGGCCAGTACGTGTCCGGCGTCGCCCAGAGCACCGAGCCCGGCCCCGGCCACGGCGCCGCGGTCTCCGCCGCCGCCCACGAGCAGCGCGACGCCAAGCAGGCCGAGGCCGGCACCGCGCCCGAGGAGGCCGAGACCGAGGACGCTGACGACGCCGAGACGGACGACGTCGAGGAGGTCGAGACCGACGAGGCCGAGGAGACCGAGGTCGAGGACGACGCCGAGGTCGAAGATGACAGCGACGACAGCGAGGACGCCGAGGAGCAGGAGCAGGGACCCGCTCCGCAGGCTGCCGGCAAGGGCCGGTGATGCGGTCACCCGGCGCAGGTGACGGCGTCGCCGGGTGATCCCTCCGAGGTGCGGTCCGGAGGTGCCCGTCTACCCGACGGGTGCCTCCGGGGCGCCCTCCCAGCGCAGCTCGTCGGGCCCGCCGGCCACCTCGTCCACCGCCGGCCCGCCCACCGCAGCGAGCGCCGCGGCATCGGCCAGCGAGGCGAACACGACGCCGTCGAGCACCACGAACTTGGCGACCCACAACACGCCGAAGGCGGCGATGTTGGCGAGCGACACGGCCACGGTGGAGTCGGTGAGCGTGGCGACGCCGGCCACGGCGAGCGTGGACAGGACCAGCCCGGCGACGGTGAACGCCCAGAAGGGCAGGACCTCGCGGCGCATCGAGCTCGGCCCGCGGAGCTGCCACACCCAGGCCCGGTTGAGGAAGAACACGGGGATGGACGTGAGCAGCACGGCCGCCACGTTGGCCCGCTCGGCCGACAGCCCGAACAGGCCGTGGCCCACCAGGAGCAGCAGCTGCGTGAGCACCACGCCGACGACGGACACCGCCGAGTAGCGCACCGCCTTCCACGCCTTCTCCACGGCCGCGTCGCGATCGATCCGCCGAAGTCTCTCCCTCACCGGCACAGCATCGTCGCGATCGGCCCAGAACTGAAATCACCGGCGCCTGGGGCAGGATGTGCGGGTGAGCCAGGAAGCCCTTGACGCCGTCGTCGCCCTGCTCGACCTCGAGGTCATCGAGGTGAACATCTTCCGCGGGCAGTCGCCCGACGAGGAGCGCCAGCGCACCTTCGGCGGCCAGGTCGCCGGCCAGGCGCTGGTCGCGGCGAGCCGCACCGTCGAGGGCCACGTCCTCCACTCGCTGCACGCCTACTTCCTGCGGGGCGGCGACCCGTACGCCCCGATCCTCTACGAGGTCGACCGCATCCGCGACGGCCGGTCGTTCACCACCCGGCGCGTCGTCGCCATCCAACACGGCCGGGCCATCTTCCACATGTCGGTCAGCTACCAGGTGCCCGAGGAGGGCTTCGAGCACCAGTTCGAGTCGCCGGTGCCGAACACGCCCCCGCCCGACGAGCTGCCCGACTTCACGACCCGCTACGCCCCGTTCGCCGACAAGCTCGGCGACTGGGTGTTCAAGCCCCGCCCCATCGACACCCGCTACGTCGACTGGGAGCCGCGGGACCGGCGCGAGAAGCTCCCGCCCCGGCAGCGGGTGTGGATGCGTGCTGACGGCCGCCTGCCCGACGACCCCGTCCTGCACCAGTGCGTGCTGACGTACGCGTCCGACATGACGCTGCTCGACACCACGATGCTCCCCCACGCCAAGTGGCACAGCCCCGACGTGTTCATGGCCAGCCTCGACCACGCGATGTGGTTCCACCGGCCGTTCCGGGCCGACGAGTGGGTGCTGTACGACCAGGACACGCCCACCGCCACCGGCGGGCGCGGCCTCGCCCGAGGCCTGATGTGGGACCAGGCGGGGAACCTGCTCGTGTCGGTGGTGCAGGAGGGTCTGATCCGCCACATGCGCGGCTGAGCCGATCAGCGCTCCGCCGCGGCGGCGACCTCCCGGTCGTCCGACGGCTCCGCCGTCGGCTCATCGGGCACCGGGGCGTCGTCTGCCCGACGACGCGGCACGTCCGGATCGTCCTCGGCGCCGGCCGGACCGTCAGCGCCGCGGTCGTCGGCCGGGGTCGCGGGCTGCACGATCGCCCCGAGCACGCGCACGACGAGCCACGAGAGCGCGACGGCGCCGGCCACGCGCGTCGCGGCGGTCCCCGACCCGATCTCCCCAGAGAGGCATGCGGCGATCGCCGGCGAGCCCAGCAGCAGCGAACCGACGAGGACGGCGGCGAAGCGGATCTCGGCGGGCATCAGCGCAACCGCTGCTCTCGGGCCTGACGGGCGAACACGTACCGCCGGATGCGGTCGGCGTCGCCGTCGTCGACGCCGGTGAACCGGCAGACGACGTGCCGGCGCCCCTGGTGGGACTCCACCCGGGTGACCTCCGCGGCCAGCACCAGGCTGCGGTCGTCCAGCTCGAGCTCGACCATCGCCGCATCGCCGGGCTCGGGGGCGACCCCGCTGCGGTGCACCGAGCGCATCCCGCCCTCGCTGAGGTCGAGCGCCAAGCCGTCCAGCCTCCCGCGGTAGCTGCGCAGGACCACCGGCACGAGGGCGCCGGCGCGGGCGTGGAGCCGCCGCTGGGTGATCACCACCGGACCGTCGGGCTGCAGCCGCCACGTGGGCACGCCCCGGAGCTCCTTGGCGACGAGCATCGCGTCCATGCTGATGGGTCCTCGGTCGCTGCTCCACCGGACACGGATCGGGACGCCGAGGTCAGGGGCCAGCGCGTCGTGCTCACCGACGGGCGCGGCGATCACCACCTCGTCGTCCAGGTCCTCGACGCGCGTCGGGAGCGCCGCCGGCCACCCCGGGGCCTCGACGGTCACCTGGCTGTTGATCGGGGGCCCGGACAGCATCACACCGCCAGCCGCTCGACGAGGAGGGCGGTCCACGCCGCGGGTGTCGCCCGCCGGCCCTCCACCACCGCGACCGGGATGCCGGTGCCGAGCACCGCGGCGGGGCTCGCCGTCGCGTCGCAGCCCGAGACGGCGAGCGCGTCCGCGCCGCCGACGCGCTCGACCCACGCGACGACGTCCTCCGGCTTCCGCTCGGCCGACACGGCGGCCCAGACGGTCACCGGATCGAGCGCGTGCAGCACCTCGCTCGCCCACGCGGCGCCGCGCGAGCCGGCGGGGGCCTGGACCGCCACGACGAAGGGGACGCCGCACCGGCGCCACAGCGCCCGCCGGGACGCGGCCGACTCGGCGTCGCAGACCGTGTGGAAGCCGGTCTCGTCGGGGCCGGCGACGACCACGTCGTCGAGGGTCTGACCCAGCTCCTCGGCGAGCACGCCGGCGGCGGCGAGCACCCCGTCGTCGCAGCCGACGACCGCCACGACGTCGCCCCGGCGCGCCAGCACGGGCGGCGGCGGGTCGATGCCCTCGAGCACGGCGAGCAGCCGCTGGGCGACGCTCGCCGACGACGGACGCCGCTCGTGGAGCACGCCGGGGATGCCGAGCGAGGCGAACGTGCTCCGCTCGGGCCGGCGGTCGGGCAGCACGGGGGCGGGGCGTGCGGGCTCGTCAGGCTCGTCGGGCTCGGACGACGCCGGCGTGGGCGACACGGGCGCCAGCGGTCCATCGAGGAGCCCGGCCTGCGCGGCGATGTCGCGCAGCACCTCGCGAAAGGTGGGACCCTCGGTGGAGGGGGCGGGCACGTCCGCGGCACGAGCACGGT
>DASTYO010000221.1:0-4862 GCA_035764875.1 Acidimicrobiales bacterium
TCGCGGAAGCGGAACTCGAACCCGGCCTGCTGCCAGCCGCGCGGATCGGTGAGCGTGGCGCGGACGAGTTCCTCGAACCCCTCCGTGCCGTCGGTGGCGCGGCGCTCGAGGCGCAGCTCCACGAGCACGGGCGCCGGCTGCGGCGTGGTGGTCGTGGACGTCGGCGCGGTGGTGGGCGTGGTGGAGGTGGGCGCCAGCTCCGGGGCGGCCTCGTCGGGCTCGGCGGTGCCGCCGCACGCCGCTGCCGACAGCAGGAGCACCAGCAGCAGGCAAGGGCGACGGAGCACCGCGCCATGCTGCCCGACGCGTCAGGGCGCGGCGCCGGCCAGGAGGTCGGCCCGGGCCTCGGCGACGCACTCGGCCCACGGCCGGTCGAGGACGTGGGCGCCGTCGTCGCCGGAGAACGCGCTGGAGACGACGAGGTCGGGCTCGAGGGTGGCCAAGACGTCGAGCGTGGCGGCCAGCGCCTCGCGGTCGCTGCGGGGCTGGATGTAGCCGGCCCACCAGCGCCCGCTGCGACCGAGGATGATCGTGTCGCCGGTGAACAGGTAGCGCTGGCCGCCGTCGCCGGGCACGACGTAGCACGTGCTGCCGATCGAGTGGCCGGGCGTCGGGATCACCTCGATGCCGTTGCCGTCGACGTGGCGGTGGTCGAAGGTGACGTCGGGCTCCCGGAAGCGGGCGGCGTGGTGGGCCTCGGCCGCGTGGAGGTGGAGCTGGGCGCCGAAGCGGTCGGCGACGGTGGCGAGCGCCGGGCTCACCTCGTCCTGGTGGCTGAGGTACTGGTGGGCCACGCCGCCGAGGCGCTCGATCGCGTCGAGCTCGTCGCCACCCGACGTGTTGTAGAAGAGGACGTTCGCACCCGAGGGCGGCGTCCAGAGGTACGCGTGCGTGGTCAGGCCCGGGAAGGGCGAGTCGGGGGCGGTCTCCCAGAGGTCGGGTCGGATCTGTCGCATGCCCACATGGATACGACTTCGAGTGCGCTTGAGGTCAAGCCTCCGTGGCTACGCCGGCGGGCGGTGGAACTCCACGGCGAAGCGGGCCGGCCCGTCGAGCTCGACGTGGTGCGGGCGCATCGGCGGGATCACCTGGTGCTCGCCCGCCGACACCCGACGCACGTGCTCGGGCTCGTCCTCGAACACGAACCCGACGGCGCCCTCCTCGACGACGAGGCGCCCCCAGACGCCCTCCGCCACCCGGTGCGCCTTCAGGAGGCCGGCGGGCACGGTGGTCTCGTCCCACACGTCGGTGGTGCGGGCGTGGACGAGGCCGTCGGGGAGCTCGAGGTGTTCGGGTGCGGGTGCCATCGGGGTAGAGCGTGGCCCGTGTTCCTCTTCTTCTCCAACCGCCTCGGCTGCCTGGGCTCGCTCGTCCTGTCCGTGGTGGTGTCGCTCGTGCTGATCGCCGTCCTGCGCGCCCTCTGAGCAGGCACTACGTTCCCGTCCCACACGGACCGGAGCACACGCCGGGCAACGCCGAACCACAAGGGGGACCACCGTGGACGGACTCATGCAGGACGCGCCGCTCACCCTGCCGCACTTCGTGCAGCGGGCCGAGATGCTGTTCGCCGACAAGGAGGTGGTCACCGCCACGCCGGGCGGGCGTGACCGCATCGACTACGGCACCTGGGCCGACCGCACCCACCGCCTCGGCGGGGTGCTCGACGACCTCGGCATCAGCGCCGACGGCCGGGTGGGCACGTTCGCGTGGAACACCGGGCGGCACCTCGAGCTGTACTTCGCCGCCCCGTGCACGGGCCGCGTGCTGCACACGCTGAACATCCGGCTGTTCCCCGAGCAGCTCACCTACATCGTGAACCACGCCGAGGACGAGGTGATCTTCGTCGACCGCTCGCTGCTCGGCCTGCTCATGCCGCTGGTGCCGACGTTCGAGACGGTGAAGCACCTGGTCGTGATGGACGACGGCGCCAGCACCGAGCTGCCCACCGAGGAGGCGGGCGGCCCGAAGGTCCACGACTACGAGGAGCTGCTGGCGTCCGCCAGCCCCGTGTCGTTCCAGGTGGACGACGAACGGCGGGCCGCGAGCATGTGCTACACGTCCGGCACCACGGGGAACCCCAAGGGTGTCGTGTACTCGCACCGCTCGACGTTCCTCCACACCATGGGCGCCATGACCGCCGGCGGCCTCGGCGTCAAGGAGCCCGACCGCATCCTGCCGGTGGTGCCGATGTTCCACGCCAACGCGTGGGGCCTCGCCCACGCCGCGGTGGCGGCCGGCGCCGCGCTGGTGATGCCCGGCGCCGACCTCAGCCCGCCGGCGCTGGCCGCCCTCATCGAGGAGGAGAGGGTCACCATCGCGGCCGGGGTGCCCACCATCTGGATGGGCGTGCTGCCCGAGCTGAAGGGCCGCGACACGTCGTCGCTGCGGGCCATCCCCTGCGGCGGGTCGGCGGTGCCGAAGGCGCTGTCCGAGGCGTACCGGGCCCAGATCGGGCTGCCGATCCTGCAGGCGTGGGGCATGACCGAGACGTCGCCCATCGCGTCGGTGGGCCAGATCAAGTCGACGCTCGACGCCGAGCTCGACGACGAGGGCCGCGCCGACCTGCGGGCCACGGTGGGCCAGCCCTCGGTCTGCGTCACCGCCCGCATCGCCCGGCCGTCCGCCCCCGGTCAGCCCATCGAGGAGCTGCCGTGGGACGGCGAGACCTCGGGCGAGCTGCAGGTGTCGGGCCCGTGGATCGCCCGCGAGTACTACAACGACCCCCGCTCGCCCGAGTCGTTCACCGACGACGGCTGGCTGAAGACCGGCGACGTCGCGGTCATCGACCAGCACGGCTACATCAAGCTCGTCGACCGCACGAAGGACGTCATCAAGTCCGGCGGCGAGTGGATCTCCTCGGTCGACCTCGAGAACGAGCTGATGGGCCACCCGGCCGTGGCCGAGGCCGCGGTCATCGGCGTGCCCCACCAGAAGTGGCAGGAGCGGCCGCTGGCGTGCGTCGTGGTCAAGGAGGGCGAGTCGGTCACCAAGGAGGCCCTCATCGCCTACCTCGAGGAGCGGGTCGTGAAGTGGTGGCTGCCCGACGACATCGTCTTCATCGACGAGGTGCCCAAGACCAGCGTCGGCAAGTTCTCGAAGAAGGACCTGCGCGGCAAGTTCGAGGGCTACAAGCTGCCCACCGACGAGTAGCCGGGGCCAGCCGGAGCCTCAGGCGAGGTTCGACGACCGCGGGTAGGCGTCGGCCGGGTCGGTGATGACGTTGACGAGGTACGGCACGCCCGAGGCGAGGGCCCGGTCGAGCGCCGGGCCCACCTCGGCGGGGTCGGTCACCGTCTCGCCGGCGCCGCCGAGCGCCTCGACGACGGCGTCGTAGCGGGTGCCGGGCTGGAGGTCGGCGGCGACGTCATAGCCGTAGACCGCCTGCATCGGGTGCTTCTCGAGGCCCCAGATGCCGTTGTTGCCGACCACCATGACGACCGGCAGGTCGTGGCGGACGAGGGTGTCGACGTCCATGAGCGAGAAGCCGGCGGCGCCGTCGCCGAGGAGCACCACCACCTGCCGGTCGGGGTGGGTGACCCGCGCCGCGATGGCGCCGCCCATGCCGGTGCCGAGGCAGCCGAACGGGCCGGTGTCGAGCCAGCAGCCGGGCGTCTGCACGTCGACGTACTTGCCGGCGTAGCTGACGAAGTCGCCGCCGTCGCACACCACCACGGCGTCGCGGTCGAGGCGCCGGGCGAGCTCGCCGTAGATGCGGGTGGGCTTGATGGGGTCGTCGGCCGCCTCGAGGAGCGGGGCATCGTTCGACCGGGCTGCGGCCTCGGCGTCGACGAGCGAGGCGATCCACGACTCGTGGTCGCGGACGTCGCCCACCCGGTCGGCCCATGCCGTGAGCACGGCGGCGAGGTCGCCGCTCACCCGCACCGCCGGCTCGACGTGGCCCGGCTCGAGCGACGGGTGGTCGACGACGTGGACGACCTGGGCGGCCCCGAAGTCGCCGAAGCCGAGGCGGAAGTCGAGCGGGGTGCCGATGACCACGACGACGTCGGCCTCCACCTTGAGCTTGGAGCGGGTGCGGCTGAAGCACAGCGGGTGGTCGGCCGGGACGCAGCCCCGGCCGAGCCCGTTCAGGAACACGGGGACGCGCAGCGCCTCGATGGCGGCGACCAGCGCCTCGTGGGCGCCGCCCCACCACACGTCGGAGCCGGCGACGATGGCGGGCCGCTCGGCACCGGCCACCAGGTCGGCCGCCTTCGCCACCGCGTCGGGGTCGGGCTCGGGGCCCATCGGGCGGACCGCACCGGGGATCTCCGCCTCGGCCATGCCGAACACCACGTCGAGCGGGAAGTCGAGGAACACCGGGCCGCGGTGCGGGGTGAGCGCCGTCTCGACCGCCGCGGCCACGTCGGCGGCGATCCGGTCGGTGGCGGTGACGGTGGCCGCGTGCTTCGTGATCGGGCTGAGCAGCGGCACGTGGTCGAACTCCTGGAGCGAGCCGGCACCCCACCGGGCCTGCGGGGCCCGGCCGCCGAGGACCAGCACCGGCGAGCCGTTGAACTGGGCGCTGGTGATGGCGCTGATGCCGTTGGTGACGCCGGGTCCGGCCGTGAGCACGGCGACGCCGAGGTTCCGGGTGAGCTTGGCCGCGGCCTCGGCGGCGAACGTGGCCGTCTGCTCGTGGCGCACGTCGAGGATCCGCACGTTGGGCTCGCGCTTCACCGCCGCGTCGTAGAAGGGGAAGATGTGCCCGCCGGAGAGGGTGTAGATGGTGTCGACGCCCTGGTTGCGCAGGACCTGGAGGGCGAGCTGGCCGCCGTGGTCGTGGAGCTGCATGCGCCGAGCCTGGCAGGAACTGCCGGCGTGCGGGGCGGGGTCGCCGCGCGATCCTGACGGCGTGACCGACG
>DASTYO010000222.1:0-9794 GCA_035764875.1 Acidimicrobiales bacterium
GCTGCGACAGCACAGCGGCTCGCCGATCAGTGGGAGTGCAGCGAGGGCGGGCTTGACCAAGGGAGGCCGGAGGATTTCCGTCGGCTCTCCGAGACGATTCGTGGGCTGCTCAATGCCTAGGCGGGACGCAGCCCAGCCCCTCCCCGTATCCATGCGATAACTGAGCGACTTCCGCTCAGCGCTGGCCTGCGTCTTTGCAGGTGGGCACACCGCTCGATCGGGGCTAGACGACGCCTACCGCGTGGTGCCCGGCAAGGGGGCCTGAGCCGCCGGCCGGGACCTTCGGCCCTGGCCCGCGGCGATCCTCGGAAGGACGATCTGCGGGACGGGGAGGTCGGCGATGTTCGGGGGACGGCGCTCGATGTCGGCGCTGGCGGTTGTCGGGCTGGTGCTCGCGCTGGCCGTGGCACCTGCGGGAGCGGGCGACGACAAGCCGGTGACGATGTTCCGGCAGCACCAGGTGCACCGGCTCTACCTGGCGGCCTTCGGTCGGCCGCCGGATGCGGCGGGTCTGCAGCACTGGCTGGGCTCCGACCTCTCGCTCCGGGAGATCGCGATCAACATCGCCGAGTCGCCGGAGTTCCTGCGGCGGTACGACCAGGCCGACGATCTGGCGTTCGTGGAGCAGCTCCACCTCGACGTGGTGGGCGAGCCGGGCGATCCGCAGATGCTCAGGACGTTGGCGTACGGGCTCAGCTTCCTGCCGCGCGGGTGCACGGGACCCGCGAGGGACGATCCTGTCGCCTGCCCGGAGCCGCATCGAGGTGCGGTGGTGCTGGGCTACGCGAACTCCGCGGACCTGATCGCCCGCCTCGGTGGCGATCCGGGGGCGGCGATCAGGATGGGGAGCTTCGACCAGATCCGCCGCCTGTACGGCGCCGCCTTCGACCGGATGCCCGACGCCTCCGAGGTGCAGTACTGGCTGTGGGGGATGCCGGAGGCCGAGCGCTCGGAGGGCGACCTCGACGAGACCAGCTTCGTGCCGGTTCGGAGCGTGGCCGAGAGCTTCGTCCTGGCGCCCGAGTTCGTCGGCACGTACGGCGCGCTGACGAACCGGGACTTCGTCGAGCGCCTCTACGCGTCGGCCTTCGACCGCGCCCCCGAGCCTCCAGCCCTGGCGTACTGGGGAGGGCTGCTGGACCGTGGAGCTGCTCGATCGGCGGTGCTGCTCCAGATCGCGAACTCCTACGAGCTGGCGTACCGGCTCGCGCTGGCCACGGCCAGGTGATCGTCCTCGGCTGCCGCCACTGTCGGGAGGTCTCGCTACCGTCCTCCACCGTGGTCGGAGCGGCCGGCATCGCTCCCGAGCCGTGGCGCCGTCGTCACCGGATCCCGGAGCACGCCGTGACCGAGTCACCTGATCCCTTCGACCCGCCGGTCGACCCCATGCTGGCTGCCTGGGCGGCCGACCAGGCGCCGCCGCTGGCGCGCTTCCCGCACGCCGCGGCTCGGGTCGCCCACGCCGCGCTCAACGACGAGCTCGCTGCTGTCGACGACGAGCTCGAGGTGCTGTGCGCCCGCCGGCGCGCCGCAGTGGACGGTCTGGTCCGCCTCCGGCCGCGCCTGTGGCCGGCGGTGCACCACAAGCACGGACGCCGACGCGGTCGGGTCGACGAGGTACCGCTGCCTCCGATCCCGCCCGGGGCGATCCCGGTGGGCGGCACCGACCTGCGGGCGGTCTGTGTGGGGTTGCTGCGCCGCCACGGGCCGTGCGCCCTGCGCGAGCTGCACGGCCTGCTCCACCGCTACGGCTACCGGATCGACTCCGACCGACCGGTGCAGCGCCTCGCCGACGCCATGGCCTACGAGGTGGCGCAGGAACGGTGCCGCCGGATCGTGCGCGGCGTCTACGCCGCCGTGGGGGAGGAGCCGGCACGGGCCGGCACCGAGGGCCCATCGCCCGTCCAGCCCCTGCCGTGGTCAGACCCCGACCGCGACCGCCCCCAGGTCGACCCCGTGGTCATCGACGACCCGGAGCGATGGAGCGGAGGCGCGTGGCCGTCGCCGGACGAGCCGCCGCCTGCGCGCACCGCCCCGGGCCGGCGCTACCCGGCGAGCACGCTGGACGAGGCGGTCCTCCTCGCCCGCCAGCGAGCCGCCGCCCTGGCCCGGTCACACCGACCGCCGCAGCCCGGAGGCGGCGCCGAGCTGCCGGGATCCGCCGAGCCGCCGGAGGGCGCCGACACCACCGCCACGCCCTCACATCCGCCGCGTTGGGAACGATTCGTCGACGAATCGTTCCCAACGGTGGAGCGGTGGGCATCGCTGCGGAGGCTCTGGGAGGAGCGGCGGCGACGTCGGGAGCAGGAGGGCCCGCGGAGGCCGTGGGAGGGGTTCGACGACGACGCCTGAGGCGTGTGCACCCCCGCACCGCAGCGACCCGAGCTGCTCGATCCACCGCACGGGGCGGTGGTCGCCCGGGCGCGCCCTCAGGGGCGCAGCTGCTCGAGGATCGGGGTGGCGTCGGCGACGCCGACGACGACCTGGGCGAAGCCGGCCCCGTCCTCGAGCTCCAGGACCACCGCCTCGGCGTCTCCCCGGCGGATGGCGACGAAGTCGCGGCCGTGGCGGCCCCGCCACGTGCCGAGGGCGATGACCCGGGGGATGCCGGTGCCGGGGGCGCGCATGCCCCGCAGCTCGGCGAAGGGCTGGTCGGTCGAGCGGACCAGGCGCACCGCATCCCGGGGGATGGACAGGTCGCCGTGCAGCGCGCCCAGCCGTTCCAGGGGGGTGAGGACCACGCGCACGTGGGTGTCGTCGACGAGGATCTCGGCCACCGGCGGAGCGTAGCGGCGCACCCCGCAACCCGGACTCGGAGGTCCGGGGGGCAGCCACTAGCCTCGCCCTTCGTGTCCACCCCCGCCTTCTCGGCCCCGATCGGCACGCGCGACGTGCTCGCGCCGGAGTCCGCGCGCTGGGTCGCGCTCATCGCCGCGTTCGCCGAGACCGCCCGCCGCTACGGCTACGGGATGGTGCACACGCCCATGTTCGAGGACCTCGGCGTGTTCCAGCGCATCGGTGAGGGCACCGAGGTCGTCAGCAAGGAGATGTACGACTTCGAGGACAAGGGCGGGCGTCGCATCGCCCTGCGCCCCGAGGGGACGGCGAGCGTCGTGCGGGCCTTCGTCGAGCACCACCCGCTGGTGCCGTGGAAGGCGTGGTACGTCACGCCGGCGTTCCGGTACGAGAAGCCGCAGAAGGCCCGCTACCGCCAGCACCACCAGGTGGGCGTCGAGGTGCTGGGCGTCGACGACCCCGACGTCGACGTCGAGGTCATCGCCCTCGCCCAGCGGTTCCTGCACTCCCTCGGCGTGAGCCGGTACCTGTTCGTCATCAACTCGATGGGCGACGGCGAGGACCGGGCCAACTACGACACGATCCTGCGGGCCTACCTCGAGGACGTCCGGGACGACATCGCCGAGGAGGACCGGGACAAGATCGCCCGCAACCCCCTCCGGGTGCTCGACTCCAAGCGGCGCCAGACCCAGGAGGCGACGATCGACGCCCCCCGGATCTCCGACGTGCTGTCCGCCGAGAGCACCGAGCGCTTCGAGCGGGTGCAGGCCGGCCTGCGCGCGCTGAACATCGAGTTCGCCATCGACCCCCGCCTCGTGCGGGGGCTCGACTACTACACGCACACCCTCTTCGAGTTCCAGAGCACCGCGCTCGACGCCGCCCAGGCCACCATCCTCGGCGGCGGCCGCTACAACGGCCTGGTCGAGGCGCTCGGAGGACCCCCGACGCCCGGCATCGGGTTCGGCTCCGGCATCGAGCGGGTCCTGCTGCACCTCGACGCCGAGGGCGCGTTCCCGGCGCCGGACACCGGCGTGGACGTGTTCGTGGTCGACGCCACCGACGGCCGCCACGCCCGCGACATCACCGAGGAGCTGCGCGACGGCGGCCTGTCGGCCGACCGGGCCTGGGAGGGCCGCTCGATGAAGGCGCAGATGAAGGCGGCGAACCGCTCCGGCGCCCGCGTCGCGGTCATCATCGGCGGGGACGAGGCCGCCGCCGGCCAGGCCACCGTGCGCGACCTGCGCGGCGAGGGCGGCCAGCGCCTGGTCGCCCGCGTCGACCTCCTCGACGCCGTCCGCGACCTGCTCGCCAACCGCACCGCATCCGAAACGGAGCCCTCGTGACCGAGATCCTGCCCCCTGGCCCCGCCGTCGGCCTCCGCACCCACTGGTGCGGCGAGCTGCGCGCCTCCGATGTCGGCACCGAGGTGTCGCTGTGCGGCTGGGTCGAGAACCGGCGCGAGCACGGCGAGCACCTGGCGTTCATCGACCTGCGCGACCGCACCGGCATCACCCAGTGCGTGGTCAGCAAGGCCCACGACCTGCGCAGCGAATACGTCCTGCGCATCACCGGCACGGTGAAGCCCCGCCTCGAGGGGGCCACCAACGAGAAGCTCGCCACGGGCGAGATCGAGCTCCAGGACTGCACCGTCGAGGTCCTCTCCACGTCCGAGCCCCCGCCGTTCCCGCTGCACGAGCGCACCGATGTCGACGAGACCCTGCGCCTGCGCCACCGCTACGTCGACCTGCGCCGCGAGCGCATGCAGCGCAACCTGCAGGTGCGCACGGTCGTGAACGCGGCCATCCGCCGCACGTTCATCGGCAACGGCTTCGTCGAGGTCGAGACCCCGATGCTCATCGCGTCCACGCCGGAGGGCGCCCGCGACTTCGTGGTGCCGTCCCGCCTCCACCCGGGGAAGTTCTACGCCCTTCCGCAGTCGCCCCAGCTCTACAAGCAGCTGTGCATGGTGGGCGGCGTCGACCGCTACTTCCAGATCGCCCGGTGCCTGCGCGACGAGGACCTGCGCGCCGACCGGCAGTTCGAGTTCACCCAGCTCGACATGGAGTGCTCGTTCGCGGGCCAGGACGAGGTGCTCGACTTCGTCACCCAGTCCGTGCGGGCAGCGGTGCGCGACGTCACCGGCGAGGACATCGGCGACGTCCCCCACATGACGTGGGAGGAGGCCGTCGAGCGCTTCGGCTCCGACAAGCCCGACACCCGCTTCGGCATGGAGCTCGTCGAGCTCACCGACGTGTTCGCCGAGACCGAGGCCAACGTCTTCAAGGCGCCGTGCGTCAAGGGCATCCGCCTCGAGGGCGGCAGCGAGCTGACCCGCAAGCAGATCGACGGCCTGGTCGACCAGGCCAAGCTGTGGGGCGCCAAGGGCCTGGCGTGGATGCGGGTCGTGTCGGGCGAGCGGGAGGCCCCGGCCCTCGACGGCGGCGTCGCCAAGTTCCTGTCCGAGACCGAGGCCCTCGCCACGATCTCGGCGCTGCAGGCGGCGCCCGGCGACATGGTGTTCCTGGTCGCCGACGAGCGTCCGGTCGTCCGGCACATCCTCGGCCTGCTCCGCCTCGAGCTCGGCAAGCCGCCGATGGACCAGGGCGACCTCCGGTTCCTGTGGGTCACCGACTTCCCGATGTTCGACCCCGAGCTCGGCCCCGACGGCCGACCGCAGGCCATGCACCACCCGTTCACGTCGCCGAACCTGGACGACATGGAGGCCGGCCTGATCGAGACCGACCCCATGCGCGTGCGCTCGGTCGCCTACGACCTGGTCTGCAACGGCTGGGAGCTCGGCTCGGGCAGCGTCCGGATCCATCGCAGCGACATCCAGCAGCGCGTCTTCCAGGCGCTCGGCATCGGCGCCGAGGAGGCCCAGGCCAAGTTCGGGTTCCTGCTCGACGCGTTCCGGTTCGGCCCGCCCCCGCACGCCGGCTTCGCGTTCGGTGTCGACCGGCTCGTGGCTCTCCTCGCCGGCGAGACCAACATCCGCGAGGTCATCCCCTTCCCCAAGACCCAGAAGGGCGCCGACCCGCTCACCGAGGCCCCCACCGAGGTCGAGCCCCGCATCCTCGACGAGCTCGGCCTCCGGGTGCTGCCGAAGGTCGACTGAGCGGCGCTACACGCCCTCCAGCTCGTCGAGGAACGACCGCAGGGTCCGGCGCGCCCGCTCGCGCTGGTCGGCGAGCGTGCGCCGACCGGCCACCGTGCCGAGGGTGCCGAGCGCACCCGCCACCGGCACCGCGCCGAGCGCGAACACCACCTCGCCGGTGAGGGCGGCGGCGGCGATGCCGAGCACCGGCGTCACCGCCGTCGGCACGATGACGACGCCGGTGCGCAGCCCGCGCCGCATGTCGTCGAACACCGCCTCGAGCCGCACCAGCGTCCGCCCGTGACCGGCGTCGGCGGTGGAGAGCTCGACGGCGTCGACGTCGCCGAGGCGGACCCGCTTGGTGATGCGGGCGTCCACCTTGCGGCGGACCTTGGCCGCGAGGTCGTCGCGCGGGCGCCACACCTCGGCGGCGCCCACCCGCTCGTCGCGGTGCAGCAGCTGGCCGCGCAGCCAGTGGAGGACCCGGGCCCGCACGTCGTCCTGGTCGCAGTCGACGACGCGGGTCTCGACGACCCGGGTGGGCCCGAGCAGCCCGCCCCGGCGGTCGGGGACCTGGAGCACGCCGGCGTCGTGCTCGGCGAGCGCGAGCTCGACCGCGAGCGGCTCGATGCCGACCTCCGACGCGGCCTCGGTGAGGGACCGGCGGTCGTAGCCGGGGAGCCCGCCGCCGGCGAGGCCGGCGGCGCTGATCTCGGCGGCGCGGCGCAGCACCTCCTCGGCGGCCCGGGGGTCGAGGGGCTCGCGCATCGGGCTGCGCTCGGTCACCGCACCATCCTGCCCGATCCTGCGGGCGACCCGACCGGCGATGCGTAGCCTTGCCGGGATGCTCGTGCACCACCTCACCTCCGTCGACGGGGAGATCGTGTTCGATCTCGACCCGGACGTGGTCGGCACCTGCGCGGGCGGCACGCGGATGGCCGAGGACGTCACGGTCGACGAGCTCGCCCTGCTCGCCCGGGCGATGACCTACAAGTTCGCGGTGTACGAGGTGCGCCTCGGCGGCGCCAAGGCCGGCATCCGGCCCCGCCTGCTCGACAGCCGGGAGGAGACCCTGCAGCGGTACCGGGACGAGATCCGGCCGCTGGTCGACGCCGCCCGGTTCCTGACCGCGGCCGACCTCGGCACGTCCACGGCGGACTTCGCCGAGCTCGACGACGAGCCGGGTCCGACGATCTTCGACCAGGTCGTCGACGGCGTGGGCTTCGAGGAGCTGGTCACCGGCCGGGGCGTCGTCGCCGCCGCCGAGGCGTGGCTGGGCTCGCTCGAGGGGCGCACCGTGGCGGTGGAGGGCTTCGGCAAGGTGGGCCACGGCGTGGTCCGCGAGGTGCTCCGGCGCGGCGGGCGGGTGGTGGCCGTGTCCACGATCCGGGGAGCCGTCGCCCGGTCCGGTGGCTTCGCGCTCGACGAGCTGCTCGACGCCCGGGCCGAGCACGGCGACGCGTTCGTCCACCACCTCGACCTGGAGGTCCACCCGGCCCGCGAGCTGCACGAGCTGCGGGTCGACGTGCTCGTCCCCGGCGCGCGCGTCGGCGTCCTCGACGGCGAGCTGGCGCCGAAGGTGCAGGCCACGCTGGTGGCGCCGGCGGCGAACGTGCCGTGGACGGCCGCCGGGCTCGCCGCCCTGCGCGCCAACGGCGTGGTCACGCTGCCCGACTACGTCTGCAACGGGGGCGCCGTGCTCGCCTACCAGGCGCCGCGGGGGCTCACCGCCGACGAGGTGCTGCGCCGCGTGGACCGCGAGGTCGGCGAGCGCGTCGAGGCGGCGAAGCTCGCCCGCATGGACCCGTTCCGCCATGCCGCGGTGCTGGCCGAGACGTTCCTCGCCACGTGGATCCCGGCGGAGCACCGCCCCGACGGCCCGGCGGTGGCGCGGTGAGCGACGACCTGTTCGCCGCGGCCGCGTCGGCCCGGCTCGAGGCGCGCCAGCCCCTCGCCGCCCGCCTGCGGCCCCGCTCGCTCGACGACATCGTCGGCCAGGAGCACCTGCTCGGCCCGGGCAAGCCGCTGCGCACGCTGGTGGAGACCGACCGGCTGTCCTCGGCCCTGCTGTGGGGCCCGCCGGGCACGGGCAAGACCACGCTGGCCCGGGCCGTGGCCGCCCACACCGAGAAGGTGTTCGTGCAGCTGTCGGCGGTGACCGCCACGGTGAAGGACGTGCGCGAGACCATCGCCGCCGCCCGCCACCGGCTGGGGGAGCAGGGCCGGGGCACCATCTTGTTCCTCGACGAGATCCACCGGTTCAACAAGGCCCAGCAGGACGCGCTCCTGCCGGCGGTGGAGGAGGGCCTCGTCGTCCTCGTCGGCGCCACCACCGAGAACCCGTACTTCGAGGTGAACGCGCCGCTGCGGTCGCGCTCGACGCTGTTCCGCCTCGAGCCGCTCACGACGGGCGCGGTCGCCACGCTGCTGGCCAAGGGGCTGGACGCCGAGTCGGCCACCGCCGACGACGACGCCCTCGTCCACCTGGCCGAGCGGTCCAACGGCGACGGCCGCCAGGCCCTCACCGCCCTCGAGGTGGCGGTGGCGCTGGCGAGCGGGCGGGTCGAGGGCGCGGGCCGGCCCCACGTCACCCTCGCCGACGCGGAGGCGGCGCTCGGCACGAACGCCCTCCGCTACGGCGTCGACGAGCACTACGACGTCATCTCCGCCTTCATCAAGTCGATCCGGGGCAGCGACCCCGACGCCGGCCTCTACTGGCTCGCCCGCATGGTGGAGGCAGGGGAGGACGCCCGGTTCATCGCCCGGCGCCTGGTGATCCTCGCCTCCGAGGACATCGGGATGGCCGACCCCACCAGCCTGCTCGTGGCCAACGCGGCCGCCCACGCCGTCGAGTTCGTGGGGTTCCCCGAGGCGGGCCTCAACCTCGCACAGGCCGTGGTGCACCTCGCCACGGCGCCGAAGTCGAACCGGGCGGCGCTCGGCTGGTGGGCCGCGCAGGCCGACGTCCGCGAGCGCCCGGCCGGCGAGGTGCCCGCGCACCTGCGCGACGCCCACTACCAGGGCGCGAAGGCGATCGGGCACGGCCGGGGCTACCGCTACCCGCACGACGACCCTCGCGGCTGGGTCGAGCAGCAGCACCTGCCCGAGTCCGTCGCCGGCCGCCGGTACTACGAACCCTCCGAGCACGGACTCGAAGCAGAGGTCAAGCGCCGGATCAGTAGGCTTGGTCGCCGTGAGAGCTGACGAGCTGCGCCGCGCCTGGACTGCGTTCTTCACCGCGCGCGGGCACACGGAGGTCCCGTCCGCGGGGCTCATCCCGCACCACCCGTCCGCTCCCATGTTCACGAACTCCGGGATGATGCAGTTCGTCCCGTACTTCCTCGGCGAGGAGGAGGTGCCCTTCGACCCGAAGCGGGCGTGCTCGGTGCAGCGCTGCGTGCGGGCCGGCGGCAAGCACAACGACCTCGACGCCATCGGCCGCTCCCGGCGGCACCTGAGCTTCTTCGAGATGCTCGGCAACTTCAGCTTCGGCGACTACTTCAAGGCCGACGCCATCCCCTGGGCCTGGGAGTTCACCACCGAGGTGCTCGGCCTCGACGGCGACCGCATCTGGGTCACGGTGCACACCTCCGACGACGAGGCCGAGGAGATCTGGGCCGACGCCGTCGGCTTCCCGCGCGAGCGCATCCAGCGCCTCGACAAGGACAACTTCTGGGAGATGGGCGACACCGGCCCCTGCGGGCCGTCGTCCGAGCTGTTCTGGGACTTCGGGCCCGGCGAGGGCCCCGAGGGCGGCCCGGCGAACCCGGCCGCCGAGGAGCGCTACGTCGAGTTCTGGAACCTCGTGTTCCCCCAGTACTTCCGCCAGCCCGACGGGTCCCTGCGCGACCTCGACCACCCGGGCATCGACACCGGCGCCGGCCTCGAGCGCATCCTCGGCGTG
>DASTYO010000223.1:0-19854 GCA_035764875.1 Acidimicrobiales bacterium
CCCGAGCGCCGGCCCCGGGTGGTGACGATGATGATGGGCATCCCGGTGTCGCGCAGCGTGTTGGCCTCGCGGCCGCCGGTGCGCTCGTAGGTCTCCACCTGCTCGCGGACCCAGTCCCAGGTGCTCGGCTCGTACTCCCCGATCAGCGGCATGCTCGGAACCTACCCAGCGCCCACGCCGATGCGACGCCGGCCGTATCCTCGCCGCCATGGCCGCCGACCACCCCTTCGCAGCCCTCGCCGGCACGTGGCGGGGGAGCGGTGAGGGCGAGTACCCCACCATCGACGACTTCACCTACACCGAGGAGATCGTCGTGGTGCCGGTGCCCGACCGGCCGCTCGCCCACTGGCGCAGCACCACGAAGGACGGGCACACCGGCGAGCCCCGGCACGCCGAGAGCGGGTTCCTGCGGTCGACGCCCGCCGGTGTGGAGCTGGTGGTCGCCCACGGCTTCGGCATCGTCGAGGCGGCTGCCGGCACGTTCGAGGCCGGTGCCCTCGACCTCGAGAGCACCGGCCTGCTCATGACCGGGACGGCCAAGCACGTCGACGGCGTCGAGCGCCGCTACGTGGTGGACGGCGACACGCTCACCTACACCATCGCGATGGCGGCGGTGGGCGAGCCGATGACCCACCACCTCAAGGCCGAGCTGCGGCGGGCCTGAGGTCCAGCCGCCGCAGCAGCTGGGCGTTCAGGGCCACCACGATCGTCGACGCGCTCATCAGGACGGCGCCCACCGCGGGCGGCATGCTCACGCCGGCCCAGTGGAGGGCGCCGGCGGCGAGCGGGATGGCCACGACGTTGTAGCCGGCCGCCCAGGCCAGGTTCTGCACGGACTTCCCGTAGGTCGCCCTGGCGAGGCGCATGATCGACACGACGCCGCGGGGGTCGGAGCTGGCCAGGATGAGCCCCGCCGACTCGATCGCCACGTCGGTGCCGGCGCCGATGGCGATGCCCACGTCGGCCCGGGCGAGCGCCGGGGCGTCGTTCACCCCGTCGCCCACCATGGCCACCCGCAGACCGCGGTCCTGCAGCTCGGCGACCTTCGCCGACTTGTCCTCGGGCAGCACCTCGGCGAACACCTCGTCCACGCCCAGGTCGGCCGCGACCGCCTCGGCGACCTGCCGGGCGTCGCCGGTGATCATCACGACACGGACGCCACGGGCGCGCAGGTCGTCGACGGCCTGGCGGGCCTCGGGCCGGATCTCGTCCTCGAGTGCGAGGACGCCGACCACCTGGTCGCCCTCGACCAGGTGCAGCACCGCCGCGCCGCGGGACTCCCACTCCTGCCCCTGGGAGCGCAGCTCGTCCGGCTCCCGGATGCCCCGCTCGCGGAGCAGCGCCGGACCACCCACCGCGAGCTCGGCACCCTCCACCGTGGCCTCGACGCCTCGTCCGGTGATCGACCGGAAGTCGCCGGCCGCCGGGACGTCGCCGCGCTCCTTCGCGGCGGCGACGATGGCCCGGGCGAGCGGGTGCTCGCTGTCGGACTCGACGGCGCCGGCCAGGCGCAGGACCTCGGCCTCGGTGCGACCGGCGGCGCCGGCGACGCCGATCACCGCGTGCTCGCCCTTGGTGAGCGTGCCGGTCTTGTCGAACAGCACGGCGTCGACCGTGCGGCTCGCCTCGAGGGCGAGGCGGTCCTTCACCAGGATCCCGTTGCGGGCGCCGAGCGCGCTCGACAGCGACGTGGTCAGCGGGATGGCGAGGCCCAGGGCGTGCGGGCACGAGATGACCAGCACGGTCACGACCCGCACCACGGCCTCGTCGACGTCGCCGAGCGCCGACCACACGACGGCGGTGACCACGGCGGCGCCGGCCGCGACGTAGAAGAGCAGGGCGGCGGCGCGGTCGGCCAGCACCTGGCTGCGCGACCGCGAGTCCTGGGCCTCGGCCACGAGCCGGCCGATGCCGGCCAGCGCCGTGTCCTCGCCGACCGCCGTCACCCGCACGCGGATGGCCGAGTCGGTGGAGACGGTGCCCGCCACCACCCGGTCGCCCACCTGCTTGGCCACCGGTCGCGACTCGCCGGTGATCATCGACTCGTCCAGCTCGGCGGCGCCGTCGATGATCTCGCCGTCGGCGGGCACGCGCGCGCCCGAGCGGACGAGCACGGTGTCGCCCGGCCGGAGCTCGGACACCGACACGGTCTCCAGGCTCCCGTCGGCACCCACCCGCTCGGCCTCGTCGGGCAGCAGGGCGGCCAGGGCGGCGAGCGCGTCCTGGGCCTGCCCCAGCGCCTTCATCTCCTGCCAGTGGCCGAGCAGCATGATCGAGATCAGCGCGCCCAGCTCCCACCAGAAGTCGAGGTCGAACCAGTCGAGCGAGGTCGCCATCGAGGCGCCGTAGGCGACGGTGATCGCCATGGCGATGAGCAGCATCATCCCCGGCGCGCGGTCGCGGGCCTCCTGGATGCCCCCGGCCAGGAACGGCTGGCCGCCCCACAGGAACACGACGGTGCCGAGCACCGGGCCGTACCACTCCATGGCGGGCAGGTCGAGCTCGTAGCCGAACCAGTCCATGACCATGTGGCTGGTGACCACCAGCGGCACGGTCAGCAGCAAGCTCCACCAGAACCGCCGGCGGAACATCTCCACGTGGTGCCCCTGGTGGGCGCCGTGCCCGCCGTGGCCGGCGTGCTCGCCCGCGGGGGCGCCGTCGTGCTCGTGGCCGTCGGCGTGGTGCTGGTGGTGGTCGTGGTCCATGTCGGCGGTGTGCGTCATCGTGTCCATCGTCTCGCTCCTTTACCCGTACCCCCCTAGGGTATAGAGGATGCGCGACGATGCGTCAAGGGGAGCATGCGCCTCAGCCGGCCGCGGCGGAAGGCCCGGTCACGTGCTCGCGCAGCCAGCAGACGAGCTCGGCCGGCGGCATCGGTGGCGCGACGGCGTAGCCCTGGGCCGTGTCGCACCCGAGCGCGAGCAGCCGCGACCGGGTCGCCGGGTGCTCGACGCCCTCGGCCACGGTGCGCAGCCCGAGCGTGCGGCCGAGGTCGATCACCGACCGCACGATCACGGCGTCATCTGCGTCGCGGTGGAGGCTGCGGACGAAGGAGCGATCGATCTTCAGCTCGTGCACCGGCAGGTCCTTCAGCGACGCGAGCGAGGAGTAGCCGGTCCCGAAGTCGTCGATGGCGAACCGGACGCCGCGGTCGGCGAGCGTGGTGAGGACCCGGCGCGCCCGCTCGGGATCGGCCATCAGGGTCGTCTCGGTGATCTCGAGGACGAGCCGCTCGGCCGGCACGCCGAAGCGGTCGAGCGCCACGGCCACCTCGGTCGCGAAGCAGTCGTCGAGCAGGCTGTGGGTCGACAGGTTCACCGCCACGGTGAAGTCCGGGTCGATGCCGGCGGCCACCGCGTCGTCGATCCAGCGGCGCAGCTGGTCGAGGGCGGCGTCGAGCACCCACGACGTCACGTGGTGGATGAACCCCGTGTCCTCCGCCAGCGGGATGAACTCGTCGGGCGCCAGCAGGCCGCGGCGCGGGTGCTCCCACCGCACGAGGGCCTCGGCGCCGACCACGCGCCCCGAGCGGAGGTCGATCTGGGGCTGGTAGTGCAGGACGAGCTCGTCGTTGGTCGCCGCCGCGCGGAGCTCGCCCAGCAGGGCGAGCCGGTCGGGCGTGTTGCCGTCCAGGGCATCGGCGTAGGGCGCGACGCTCTGGTGCGACCGCTTGGCGGCGTACATGGCGATGTCGGCCCGCTGGAGCAGGAGGTCGGCGGTGTCGCCGTGGTCCGGTGCCACCGCGACGCCGCAGCTCGCCTCCACCACGAGCGTCATCCCGTCGACCTCGAGCGGCTCCTCCAGGGCCACCGTGATGCGACGGGCCACGTCCATCGCCACCTCGGGTTCGCGGACCGCCGGGAGCAGCACGCAGAACTCGTCGCCCCCCAGCCGGGCGAGCGTGTCGGCCTTGCGCAGCAGCGGCGCGATGCGGGGGCCGATGGCCTTCAGCACGCGGTCGCCGTAGCGGTGGCCCAGCGTGTCGTTGATCTCCTTGAACCGGTCGAGGTCGAAGAGCAGCACGGCGGTGGCGAGCCCGGTGCGCTCCGCCGCGGCGAGCGCCTGCTCCGCCCGGTCGTAGAAGCACGCCCGGTTCGGCAGGCCGGTGAGCTCGTCGTGCATCGCCTGGTGGACGGCGTGCTCGAGCGCCACGTTCATGGCCCGCACCGACCGGGCATCGTTCAGGGCGATGCTCACGTGCTCGGCGAAGCGGATGAGCGCGTCCTGCTCGGCGCGCGAGTAGTGGCGGTCGGGTCGGTGGGTGGCCACCACCAGGCTCCCGATCGGATCCGCACCGAGGTGGACGGGGCAGGCGAGCGCGGTCTGCAGGCCGCGGGTGGCGAACTGGTCGATGGCGCCGTCCCAGCCGGTGTACGCGTCCTGGATGCACAGCCGGTTGGTGGCGATGGCCTGTCCTCCCACCCCGACGGTCACGGGCAGCCGCCGCACCTGTTCGATCACCGCCGGGTCGACGCCCACCGACGAGACCATCACCATGTGCGACGGATCGTCCTCGTCGACGAAGCGCAGGGCCGCCACGTCGGCGTGCACCAGCTCGGCCGCACCTTGGGTGATGGCGTCGAGCACCTCCTGCAGCGGCGCCCGGGTGGAGATCTTGCGCTGGATGCGGGACAGCCGGTCGGAGAGCATCTGCCGCTCCCGCAGCGACGCGACGAGCGCCTGGTTCGCCTCGGACTGGCGCCGCTCCTGCTCGATGGCGATGGTCAGCCGCTCCTGGGTGCGACGGTGCTCCTCGACGTCGACGAAGAGGAGCCACACGCGGGCGAGCACCAGCCCGAAGAGGAGCGCGGCGAGCGAGGCCACGATGACGATGTCGAGCTCGCCCGTGCGGGCGCCGAGCGCGACGAGCACGCCCGGCGCGACGAGCGCCGCCGGCACGACCAGCACGAACCGGCGTGCGCCGCGCACGGGCGGGTCGGCCACGGCGTCGTGGGGCCCCAACGTGGTCGGGTGCAGCAGCGCTGCCCCGAGGAGCACGAACGACAAGGGATACAGGCTGACGGCTGGGTCCTCGACCGAGAACGATCCGTTCAGCGAGCCGACCGCGTACGCGAGGTCCGCTCCGAGCTGGCTCACCACCCACGACGCGAGGAGCCGGTCGCCGGTCGTCACGATGCCGCCCTGGACGAGCATGCGCACGATGGCGCCGAGCAGCAGGAGGTTCAAGACGGTGTAGGACATCGCCGTGAGCCGAGCCGGCCACGACATGGCGTCGACGTCCAGGTAGGGGCTCATGAACAGCACCCACACGAGGACCCCCAGCCCGGTGCCGACCACGAGCGTGTCGAGCACGTCGATCCGTCGGTCGGTGCTCCCTCGTCGGCCGATCAGCCGGCTGAGCGCGAGCAGGTAGCAGGCGTAGGCGCCGAGGAACAGCGCGTCGGCGATCGAGGGCGAGCTGAGCCTCAACCCCCACTGCACCGTGGCCGGGTACCAGAGCAGGTAGGCCGGGACGAGCAGGACGGCGCCGACGGCGAAGAACCGCGCCGGGTTCGCCCGGCTGGGGTCGCGGCGCACCACCGTGACCGCAGCCCACGCGGTCGCCGCGCTCATCGCCGTGACCAGCCACCCCCGCGCCGGGTCCGGCACCAGCACCGTGACGGCCGCGGCGATGAGGCCGATCAGCAGGAACAGCTGCGCCGGTTGCTCGGCGGGTGATCGGCGGCCCCCGCGCCGAACCGACGTGTCCTGCATGTCGGCATCATCGGCACATCGGCGTTCGCCATGAGCAACCGAGCTCGGATTTCCCCGCCGCGGCTGCGCCGTCGTGACCGTTCGTCCGCTTCGAGCCGCGCGGGCTGGCCCGCATGGGCGTTGTCAGCGCGCCCACCGCGGCGGTCGCTTCTCCGCGAACGCGGCGATGCCCTCGGCACCGTCGCCGCTGGCCGCGTTGCGGGCCATGACGTCGATCGCCAGGTCGTACGCCTGCTCGAGGGGCAGGTCGATCTGCTGGTGCAGGGTCTGCTTGCCGACGGCCTTCGAGTCACGTGAGCCGCGGGTGACCCGGCGCACCAGCTCGTCCACGGCGGCATCGAGCTCTGCGTCGGGCGCCACGCGGTTCACGAGGCCCCAGTCGGCGGCCGTGGCGGCGTCGATCTCGTCGCCCGACAGCGCCAGCTCCATGGCGCGCTTGCGCCCGACGTTGCGGGCGATGGCCACCATCGGCGTGTGGCAGAACAACCCGCCCTTCCCGCCCGGCGCGGCGAACCGCGCCGACTCGCCGGCGACGGCGAGGTCGCAGCTGGCGACCAGCTGGCACCCGGCTGCCGTGGCCAGGGCGTGGACCTTGGCGATGACCGGCTGGGGCATGGTCTCGATGCGGCGCATCACCGACGTGCACGTCTCGAACAGCTCGCGCAGGCCGTCCTCGTCGAGGGTCGACATCTCCTTCAGGTCGTGCCCGGTGCTCCACACCGTGCCCGTGGAGGCGATCACCACGGCGAGGGCGCCCGAGCCGGCCGCCTCCTCGAGGGCCTTGCCGAGCTCGCGCAGCGTCGAGGTCGAGAGCGGGTTGCGGCGCTCCGGCGCGGTGAGGGTGATCGTGAAGACGTCGCCGTCGAGGGCGGTGGAGATCGCAGCCATGCCCCGATCGTCGCGCGCCCGCGCCGCTCAACGCTCGGCCACGCGCGTCCGCAGGTCGTCCCAGTCGCTGACGCCGCAGTGGTCGGCGATCATCCCGTAGGGGTAGTCGGGCACGCCCGGAGACGACCGCACCGAGAGCAGGTCCATCTCCTCGTCGTCGAGCACGAGGTCGACCACGCCCAGGTTGTCGTCGAGCTGCTCGAGGGTGCGGGCGCCGAGGATCACGGAGGAGACGCCGGGTCGCTGGTGCACCCACGCCAGGGCGACCTGGGCGATCGAGCAGCCGCGCCCGTCGGCGATGGTGCCAGCGGCGTCGAGCACCTCCCAGGTGCGCTCGGTGTTGCGGCGGTCGTAGGCCTCGACGCCGCGGTTCGGATCCTCGCCGAGGCGGGTGGCCCCGGTGGGCCGCTCGTCGCGCCGGTACTTGCCCGTGAGCCAGCCCCCGCCGAGGGGTCCCCACGGCAGGATGCCCACACCCTCCTCGATGCACTGCGGCAGCAGCTCCCACTCCACCTCGCGGGCGAGCAGGTTGTACTGGGGCTGCAGCGACACGGGCGCGGCCCAGCCGTGCTTCTCGGCGAGCCGGAGCGCCTTCTGCAGCTGCCAGCCGGTGTAGTTCGACACGCCGACGTAGCGCACCTTGCCGGACCGCACGAGGTCGTCGAGGGCGGCCAGCGTCTCGGTGAGGGGCACCGTGGGATCCCACCCGTGCACCTGGTACAGGTCGATGGCGTCGACGCCGAGCCGGCGCAGGCTCGCCTCGGCTGCTCGGTGCAGGTGCCGGCGGCTGGCGCCCCGGTCGAGGGCCCGCTCGCCCATCGGGAACCGGCCCTTGGTGGCGATGACCAGGTCGTCGGCGCCGCCCCGGGCCGCGAGCCACCGGCCGACCATCTCCTCCGACGTGCCCTGGCTGTACACGTCGGCGGTGTCGATGAGCGTGCCTCCCGCCTCGACGAACCGGTCGAGCTGGGCGTGGGCGCCGGCCTCGTCGGTCTCGGCGCCGAAGGTCATCGTGCCGAGGGCCAGGCTGCTCACCACGAGACCGCTGGCGCCGAGCGGCCGCTGCTGCATCTCGCTCATCGCCGCTCCTCCAGGTAGCGCCGGCGCACCTCCCGGCCCTCCTCGTCGTGGAAGCCGGCCTCCAGGCTGTCGGCGTCGCCCCACGAGCGCCCGGTGCCCACCATCGACTCGGTGACCGCGTTCGTATGCGCCTTCGTGGCCAGCAGCCCGAGCTTCGGCTTGGCCACCAGCTGGGTGACGAGCTCGTCGACCTCGGCGTCGAGGCGATCGTCGTCGACGACGCGGTTCAAGAACCCGGCGGCCCGGGCCTCCTCGGCGTCGAAGACCCGGCCGGTCATGACCAGCTCCTTGGTGAGCGCCGGGCCGATCTCCCGCACCAGGCGGGGGATGCCGCCCCACGCCAGCGGGATGCCGAGGTCGATCTCGGGGATCGAGAACCGGGTGGAGGCGGCGGCGATCCGCAGGTCGCACGCGGCGGCGACGACCAGCCCGCCGCCCACGCACCAGCCGTGGAGGCGGGCGACGCTGACGGCCCGCATCTCCTCGAGCGCCCGAGCCGTGCGCCACCCCTGCTCGCGGTCGCGCCGGTCGGAGCGGCCGGTGAACGCGCCGAGGTCGGCGCCGGCGCTGAACGCCCGCCCCCGTCCGCCGACCGTCACGACCTTGAGGTCGGCGTGGCGGTCGAACCAGCGGGCGGCGTCCTCGAGCTCGGCGAGGGTCTGCGTCGACAGCGGGTTGAGCTTGTCGGGACGGGTCAGCCACAGGGTGCCGGTCTCGCCGGTCACCGCGACCTCGACGGTCTCGAAGGCCGGCGGTTCGGGCGCGTGCTCGGTCATGGGCCGACCATAGGCCTCCGTGCGGGCGGGCGGTCCCGGCACCTGCGAGGCTGGTGCGGATGGCACCGTCGCTGGAGGGGGAGCGGTCGCTCGAGCTGGCCGCCGAGGCCCGGTCGACCTACGACATCGAGGCCGTGGTCACCCACCTGTCGGCGGCGGTGCGGGCCTTCACGGCGTCCGGCGAGGTGCGCCGCGCCGCGATGGCCGCCGTCGCGCTCGGCGACGCCCTCGTGAACGGCATGGGCAACCTCACGGCCGGGCTCGCGTGGTTCGCACGGGCGTCGGCCATGCTCGCCGACGAGCCGCCCTGCGTGGAGCAGGGGTGGGTGGCGGTGGCGGCGATGGGCTGCGACGTCGGCGACCCCGAGCGGTTGCTGGCCGCGGCTGAGCTCGCCCTCGACCGCGCTCGCCGGTTCGGCGACGTCAACCTCGAGACCAAGGCGCTGGCCGACGCGGGCCTGGCCCACGTGCAGTCGGGGCGGATCGACGAGGGGATGGCGCTGCTGGACGAGGCGATGGCCCTGGCATGCGGGCCCGCCGACGACGAGGACGTCGCCGGCAAGTCGGCGTGCTCCTTCTTCACCGCCTGCTACTACTCCGTCGACTTCGAGCGAGCCGCGTCGTGGGCGGAGCTGATGCGGGCCCGCGGGCTCATCGCCCCGCGCACGGGGGCGCCGGTGTTCCTCAGCAACCACTGCGACACCGTCCAGGCCTGCCTGCTGTGCGAGCTCGGACGGTGGTCCGAGGCCGAGGAGCTCCTGCTGCGCGCCTCAGAGGAGTTCGTGGCGGTCAACGGCCAGCAGGGGTGGCACCCGGCGATCCAGCTGGCCGAGCTGCGCATCCGCCAGGGCCGACTCGCCGATGCCGAGGCGCTGCTGCTCGGCAAGGACCTCGCCTACGAGGCCCTGCTGCCCTTCGCCCGCCTGCAGCTGGCGCGCGGTGACCACGACCTGGCGGCGGCGTCGGCGCGCCGCGGGCTGCGCACGCTCGGCGACGACCACCTGCGGGCCGTCGAGCTGCTCACGGTCCTGGTCGACGCCGAGCTCGCCCGTGGCGATCTCGCGGCGGCGGGCGAGGCGTGCGGCGCGCTCGCCGAGCGGCTGGCCGTGGTCGACCGCCCGGTGCTGCACGCCCGCAGCGCGCCGGCGCAGGCCCGGTTCCTCGCGGCCAGCGGCGACATCGCGGCCGCGGTGGCGCACCTCGAGGCCGTGCTCGCCGGACTCGGCCCCGAGCGAGCCCCGTACCAGCGGGTGCGGGTGCTGGTGGCGCTCGCTGCGCTGCACGAGCGCGCCGGCGACCGGGCGGCGGCCGCGCTCGACGCCAAGGTGGCGCAGGCCACGCTCGCCGGGCTCGACGTGGTGGTCCCGGCCGAGGACCAAGCGCTGCTCGACCGCCTGGCCGGCCGCGCCGCGGTCATCGCCGACGGCGAGCCGGTGTGCCTGGCCGCCGACGGGTCGTCCTGGGTGGTGTCCGCCGGCGGCGTGCGCGTCCGCCTGCGGGGGACCAAGGGGCTGGCCTACCTCGCCGAGCTGGTCGCGAACCCAGGGGTGGAGCGGCACGCGCTCGACCTGGTCGACCGGGTCGAGGGCACGCCGCTGCCCGGCGAGGTCGACCGCCGCTCGCTCGGCGACGCCGGCGAGCTGCTCGACGCCACGGCCCGCACCGCCTACCGGCGGCGCATCGAGGCGCTGCGCTCGGAGTGCGACGACGCGCTGGCGAGCGGCGCCCTCGAACGCGCCGAGGCGCTGCAGGCCGAGCTCGACGCCCTCGTCGGCCAGCTCGCCCAGGCGTTCGGGCTCGGCGGCCGGGCGCGCCGGGCGTCATCCGCCGCCGAGCGGGCCCGGCTGAACGTCACCCGGGCCATCCGGGCGGCCATCTCCCGCATCGACGAGGAGCTGCCGGCGGCCGCCGCCGTCCTCGACCGTCGGGTCCGCACCGGCACGTACTGCGCCTACGAACCGGTCGACGGCGAGCTGCGCTGGATCGTTCAGTCGGCACTGAACGACCCCGTGCCCGGTTGAACGCCATCAGGGCATGGAACCCATGCAACCCACCATCACCGAGATCGCGGACGACATCCACCGCATCTCCACCTGGATCCCGGACATCACCCCCGAGGGCTTCACCTTCAACCAGTTCCTCGTCATGGCCGACGAGCCGCTGCTGTTCCACACCGGGCAGCGAGGCATGTTCCCGCTCGTGGCCGAGGCCGTGGCGAAGGTGACCCCGGTGGAGTCGATCCGCTGGCTCACCTTCGGGCACATCGAGGCCGACGAGTGCGGCTCGATGAACATGTGGCTCACGGCGGCCCCCGACTCGCAGGTGGCCCACGGCGCGCTCGGCTGCGAGATCGGGCTGAACGACCTCGCCGACCGGCCGCCGCGTCCGCTGGCCGACGGCGAGGTCCTCGACATCGGCGGCAAGCGACTCCGCCAGATCTCCACGCCCCACGTGCCTCACGGCTGGGAGGCCCAGGTCCTGTTCGAGGAGACCACCGGCACGCTGCTGTGCGGCGACCTGTTCACCCACGTCGGCGCCCCGCCGGCGCTGGTGTCGGGCGACGTCGTCGGCCCGGCCGTGGCGGCCGAGGGCATCTTCCACTCGACGGCGCTCGCGCCCCACACCGGCGCCACGCTGCGGGCCCTCGGCGACCTGCAGCCCCGCACGCTGGCCATCATGCACGGCTCGTCCTTCACGGGCGACGGCCGCCAGGCCCTCCACGACCTGGCGAGCGCCTACGACGAGCTCGCCGCCCGGGCCCCCGAGCCCGCTGCCACAGCCCCCTGAGCTCCGTTCGCGACGCGCAGATCGACCGTGCCAGGTCGATCTGCGCGTCAGGAACGATCAGGCGTCGGCGAGGGCGGCCTGGGCGGCCGCCAGGCGGGCCACCGGGATCCGGTAGGCCGAGCAGCTCACGTAGTCGAGGCCGAGGCGGTGGCACAGGGCGATCGACTGCGGGTCGCCACCGTGCTCGCCGCACACGCCGGTGCTGATGTCGGCCTTGGTGGTGCGCGCTCGCTCGAGGGCGATCTGCATGAGCCGGCCCACGCCGTCGGGGTCGATCGACGCGAACGGGTTCTCGGGCAGGATCTTCTCGGCGAGGTACGTCAGCAGGAACGACTGCTCGGCGTCGTCGCGGCTGACCGCGAACGTCATCTGCGTGAGGTCGTTCGTGCCGAACGAGAAGAAGTCGGCGTGCTCGGCGATGTCGTCGGCCGTGAGCGCCGCCCGCGGCACCTCGATCATCGTGCCCACCTGGTACTCGACCCGACGGCCCGCCTCGGCCATCGCCGCCTCGGCCGCGTCGACGATGATCTCGCGCTGGCGGGCGAGCTCGTTGGCGTGGCTCACCAGCGGCACCATGATCTCGGGCTTCGGGTCGCCGCCGGCACCGGCCACCTGGAGCGCCGCCTCGATGATCGCCCGGGCCTGCATGCGGGTCAGCTCGGGGAGGGTGATGCCGAGGCGCACGCCCCGGCGGCCGAGCATCGGGTTCGACTCGTGCAGCTTCTCGACCTGGGCCAGCATCTCGCGGACCTCGGACAGCTCGGTGACGAGCCTCTCCACCGTCTCGAGGTCGCCGGCGCCGACGAGCCGCAGCTGCAGGTCGGTCTGGTGCCGGTGCAGCTCCTCCCAGCTGGGCAGGAACTCGTGCAGCGGCGGATCGAGCAGCCGGATGATCACCGGCAGGCCGTCCATCGCCTCGAAGATCCCGACGAAGTCCTGGCGCTGGAACTCGAGCAGGGCGTCGATGGCCTCGCGGCGCTCGGGCAGGTTCGGCGCCATGATCATCCGCTGCATGATCGGGAGCCGGTCCTGGGCGAAGAACATGTGCTCGGTGCGGCACAGGCCGATGCCGCTGGCGCCGTAGGAGCGGGCACGCGCTGCGTCCTCGGGCTCGTCGGCGTTGGCCCGCACGCCGAGCGTGCGGAACTCGTCGGCCCACGACAGCACGGTGTTGAGCCACTCGTTGTCGAGGTCCGGCGCCGTGGTCTCGACCTTGCCCACGTAGATCTTGCCGGCGGTGCCGTCGATGGACATCCACTCGCCCTCGTGCACCGTCTGGCCGGCGACGTGGAGGGCGCGGCCGACCATGTCGATCTCGATGGCGGACGCGCCGGTGACCGCCGGCTTGCCGAACTGCCGGGCCACGAGCGCGGCGTGGCTCGTGCGGCCACCGCTGGAGGTGAGGATGCCGACCGCGGCGAGCATGCCGTGCACGTCGTCCGGCTTGGTCTCGGGGCGCACGAGCAGGACGTCGCGCCCGTCGGTGCCCCACCGCTCGGCGAGGTCGGGGTCGAAGGCGACCACGCCGACCGCGGCGCCCGGCGACACGTTCAGCCCCTGGGCGACGGGCGCCCGCCCGGCCAGGGCGGCCGCGGAGAACTGGGGGTGCAGGAAGAAGTCGACCTGGTCCGGCGTGACCCGCTGCACGGCCTCGGCCCGGGTGATGAGCCCCTCGTTCGCCATGTCGACGGCGATGCGGACGGCGGCCTGCGCGGTTCGCTTGCCGGTGCGGGTCTGCAGGAGCCAGAGCGTGCCGTCCTCGACGGTGAACTCCATGTCCTGCATCTCGCGGTGGTGCTCCTCGAGGCGCCGGGCGATGGCGGCCAGCTCCTCGGCGGCGGCCGGCATGTCCTCGGCCAGTTGCTCGATGGACTTGGTGGCCCGGGTGCCCGCCACGACGTCCTCGCCCTGGGCGTTGATGAGGTAGTCGCCCTCGAGCTCGGGCTCGCCCGTGGTGGGGTTGCGCGACATCAGCACGCCGGTGCCCGAGCGTGGGCCGGTGTTGCCGAACACCATCGCCACCACGTTCACCGCGGTGCCGAGGTCGTCGGGGATCTTCGCGGCTCGCCGGTAGTCCTGCGCTCGCCGGCTGCCCCAGCTCTTGAACACGGCCTCGGTGGCCATGCGGAGCTGCTCGTACGGGTCGTCCGGGAACGGCGTCACCGACCGCTCGGCCACCACGGCTCGGAACGCCCGCACCGTGTCGCGCAGCGCCTCGGCGGGGAGGTCGGCGTCGTTGGTGACCCCGTGCTCCTGGCGGTGCCGGCGGAGGACGTCCTCGAAGGGCGCCTCGTCCACGCCGAGCACCACCGTGGCGAACATCTGCACGAGCCGGCGGTGCGAGTCGGCCACGAAGCGCTCGTCGCCGGTGCGCTCCACCATGGCCGCCGCCACCTCGTCGTTCATGCCGACGTTGAGGACGGTGTCCATCATCCCCGGCATCGAGAACTTGGCGCCGGAGCGCACCGCGACGAGCAGCGGGTTCTCCGTGCCGCCGTAGGTCTTGCCGGTGGCCTTCTCCACGGCGGCCATCGCCTCGAGCACCTCGTCCCACAGCCCGTCGGGCAGCGAGCCGTCGCCGGCGCTGTACGCGTTGCAGGCCTCGGTGGTGATGGTGAACCCCGGCGGCACCGGCACGCCCAGCGACGCCATGTCGGCCAGGTTCGCCCCCTTCCCGCCGAGGAGCCCGCGGACACGGTCCCAGTCGCCGTCCACGGCCGCCTTCGCGTCGTCGAGCTGATCGAAGCCGTACACCCAACGCGTCATGGGTGCGTGTCTACCCCCTTCGCCACGTGCCTCGACAGGGACCTTCGTCTGCTCTCGCCGGGCGGGCGCTCAGCACCCGCCGGAGGGTCGGTCGGGGATGGACGGGTCGAGGACCTCGACGTGCACGTGCGGCCAGGCCGGCCGGGCCGTGTGGTCGTCGACCTGCGAGGTGAACGGCAGCGGGCGGGCCTGGGGGGCCAGCACGGTGAGCCCGGCCGCGACGCGGTCGCCGGCCTGCACGAGCATGCCGTCCATGTGCAGCACGGTGACCTCGAGGTGCGGGTAGCCGTCGGGCTGGATCACCGCCTTGTGGTCCAGGTACCGGCAGTAGAGGACGTAGGGGCCGGCGGACTTCACCGTGCCCGTGACCGGCGAGCGGATCTCCGTGCCCGGCGGCACCACCACGTCGGCGGCGGTGCGGCTGCCCGTGCCCCGGTACCGGGTCTCCATCGTGAAGGGGCGGACGGCGGTGGGGAGCGGGTCCTGCTGCTTGCCGCCGTCGTGGCCGGACTCGTGCAGCCCGATGACCTCGACCGCCGCGGCCGGGTGCACGAGCTGCACGCCGGTCGCCCGGGCGTAGGGCTGGTAGCCGGTGCCCGAGCCGCGGGTGGGCGCCGGCGGCGGCTCGGCGCCCGTGAGCCGGCGGTACTGCTCGTCGCTGGCGGCGAGGTGGGCGGCGAGGGCGACGTCGCCGAGCCGCACCACCTGCTCGACCCAGAAGTCGTGCCCTCCGGGGTCGGGCGCCCGCCCGAGGATCTCGCGGTACAGCGCGGTCACCCGGCTGCTGCGCGACTCCACGGACGCGTAGAAGCCCGCCGCCACCTGCGAGCGGGGCACGCCGGCGGCCAGGCGCTCGACCCAGAAGCGGCGGCCGCCGTCGTCGGCGCCGCGGCCGAGGATGCCGACGTAGAGGCGGTCGACGAAGCCCGCGTACGTCGATCCCCCGGCGGCGAAGTACTCGTCGCTGCCGTAGAGGAAGGCGGCGATCGCCTCGAGCGTGTGGCCCTCGGCGATGCGCGCCACCCAGTGGGCCCGACCGCCCGCGTCGGACGGTCGGCCGAGCACGTCGCGATAGAGCTGGTCGACCCGGGAGCCGGCCCACTCGTCGGACGCCGCCAGCGCCCGCGTGAGCGCGCTCCGGTGGCCCAGCTCGATGGTCGGCACCCAGCGGCTCCGCTCCTCTGCGGTGGGACCGCGGCCGAGGAACCGCGTGAAGGTGGCGTCGACGTACGTGCTGGCCGGGTCGGCGGCCGCGGCGGCGAGCTCGGGCCGGGGCGCGAGCGCGAGGAGCGAGGCGAGCAGGAGGGCGACGGCCGGCACGATCCCCCGCCGAGGAGCGGTCACGGCGGAACCCTATGCGCAGCGGTCAGGGGTCGGGTGGCGCGGTCAGGCGTCGAGGTGCGGTGGCAGCCCGAAGTGGGCGAACAGGTCGGCGCCGATGAAGTTGTGGTGGCCGACGATGCGGCCGCCCGCCACCTCGATGACCTGGATCGCCCAGGGCTCCAGCTTCCCCGACGGGCCCGGCTTGTAGCTGGCGTAGCCGGCGGTGCCGTTGACGTCGAGCGGGATGAGCCGGGAGCCCTCGCACCCCTTGCCCGGGCCGAGCATCCACGCGCCCACGTCGTCGCGGCCCTGCAGCCACGTGTCCCAGGGCGGCATGGTGAGGATGGCGTCCTCCCGCATGAGCTGCACCACCGCCGGGATGTCGTAGCGCTCGAACGCCTCGACGTAGCGGGCGAGCAGCTCCTCGTGGACCGGGTCGAGCCGGGTGTCGAGGGGCTCGTCGCGGCGGGCGGCCAGGGTGGCCCGGGCCCGCTGCAGCGCGCTGTTCACCGAGGCCACGGTGGTCTCGAGCAGCTCGGCCACGTCGGCGGCCGGCCAGCGCAGCACGTCGCACAGGATGAGCGCCGAGCGCTGCTTCGCCGGGAGGTGCTGCAGCGCGGCCACGAACGCGAGGCGGATCGACTCGCGGGCGGCGGCGACGTCGGCGGGGTCGCCGTCGAGGTCGAGGACGTCCTGGTCGCGGGCCGGCTGGATGAAGGCGTGCTCCTCGAGCTGGTCGCCCAGCACGACCTCGGAGGTGCGGCTGGACGGCCCCATCTCCATGGGCCGGGCCCGCCGCTGGGGGCTGCGGTGCATGTCCATGCAGACGTTGTGGGCGATGCGGTACAGCCACGACCGCAGCGACGAGCGGCCCTCGAAGCGGTCGTAGGCCTGCCACGCCTTCAGCAGCGTGTCCTGCACGGCGTCGTCGGCCTCGGAAGGCGAGCCGAGCATCCGGTAGCAGTAGCCGGTGAGCTCGCGGCGGTGCTTCTCGAAGCCCTCCCGCAGGGCTGGGTCGAGCTCGCCGGGGATGGTGGTCGTCGTCATCGTGCTCCGTCGTCCTTCCGCGCGCGGCCGTCCAATGAGTCTCCACCACCATCGACGGGGTGGCGAGCGCGTTCTCATCGGACCGACCGATGACTCCTCCGCCCGGCCCTCGTCCAGGGCGCATGGACGACGAGACGGTGGTGGACGTGCTGCGCCCCGGGCGGGAGCCGCTGACCCTGGTGGTCAGCCGGGAGGGGCGCTGCGACCTCGGCGTGGTCGACGCCATCGCCTGGGTCTGCCTGGCGGCCCACCGTGCCGGCGAGCGCACGCGCGTCCGCACCTCGTGCTGCGACGTGGTCGAGCTCCTCGAGCTGACCGGCCTCGACGAGCACACGGACATCATCTGCGAGTGCGGACGAGATCCCGCGTGACATACACCCCTGGCATGTCCCATCACCTACGGTCTGCGGGGTGGGATCAGCTGGGGTCAGCGATCCGGGTCGCGCGCTGGCGGGCGCGCTCGCCCGGCAACCGAAGGCGTACGTGGCGGCGGTCGGCGAGGACGGGTTGTTCGTCCCCGTCCCCGCGTCGCTGCGGGCGGATGGGCACGCGGTGGTCGAGGCGCGCGCCGCCACCGACATCGTCGCCCCCGGCGACCGCGAGCCGGTGATCGAGGCGTGGGAGCAGGTGCTCGCCTCCGGCTACGGCTGCGCCGAGGTGCCCCTCCCCGGTGCCGAGCGGCCGGGCACCATGCACATCTTCGACGTGCGCGCCGAGCACGGCGTGTACGTCATGGTCCTCGATGCCGGCGACGACCCGCCCCCGGTCGGTCCGGTCGAGGGGCCGAGCACCGAGGGCATGGCCAAGGTCGTCCGGGTGCGCAAGGACGGCGTCGCCGTGCTCCAGGAGGTCGACGCGTCGGTGGAGGCCGTCCTCGGCTGGGCGCCCGACGAGCTGGTGGGTCGGCGCTCGCTCGACCTGATCCACCCCGACGACCACGAGCTCGCCATCACGGCGTGGATGGACATGCTGGCCGACCGGGGGATGACCACCCGGGCCCGCCTGCGCCACCAGCGCAAGGACGGCGGGTGGACGTGGATGGACATCTCCAACCACAACCTGCTGGACGGCACCGCGGGCTGCGTCGAGTGCGAGATGGTCGACGTCAGCGTCGAGGTGCAAGCCCAGGAGGCCCTGCGGGCGAGCGAGCAGCTCCTGCGCCGGCTCACCGACTCGATGTCGGTCGGCGTGTTGCACATCGACAGCGACCGGAACCTCCTGCTCACCAACCCGGCCCTGCACGCCATCCTCGGCACCACGCCCGACGACGACCTCGAGACCCTGGCCGCGTGTGCGGTCGATCCCCTGACCGTCGAGCGCGTGCTGGGTGCCGTCCTCGGCGGCGCCGACGCCGACGTCGAGCTCGACGCCACGCGGGTGGGCGGCGAGGAGATCCGCCACCTCATGGTCTCGGCTCGGGCCCTGTTCGACGAGGAGGGACGGGTCACGGGCGCGGTCGGCTGCGTCACCGACGTCACCGAGTCCGTGCGCCTCCGCGACGAGCTGGCCCGCCGCGCCACGGTCGACGACCTCACCGGCTGCGCCAACCGGGTGACCGTGCTCGAGGCCCTCGCGGACGCGCTGGGCCGATCGGTCGACGTGGCCGTGGCCTTCGTCGACGTCGACCTGTTCAAGCGGGTGAACGACGACCACGGGCACGCAGCCGGCGACGCGGTGCTCCAGGCGGTCTCCGCCCGTCTGCGCTCGACGGTGCGGGCCCACGACACGGTGGGCCGGATGGGCGGCGACGAGTTCCTCATGGTCTGCATCGGCATCGCCGGCGAGGAGGGGGCGGCCGAGCTCCGCCAGCGCGTGCAGGAGGCCCTGCGCGACCCCGTGTCCTGGAACGGCCTGCGCCTCGAGGTGTCGGCCAGCATCGGCGTCGCCTGGGCGGCGACCGACGACCACGTCGACGCCGACACCCTCGTCGCCCGGGCCGACGCCGACATGTACGCCCGCAAGGGCGTCACCGATCTGCGCACGCCCTGACGATCAGCCGGGCAGGAACCGCCGGGGGTGGCGGCCGTCGACGTAGCCGACGAACGGCGGGTAGATGTTGTACCCGAGCAGCTCCTGCAGCCGTTCGGGCAGCGTCGCCACCACCTCCGGCCGAACGCCCACCAGGTGCGTCTCCTGCGGGCGCAGCCAGGCGGCGGCGTACTCGAGGATGACCCCGAGGCGCGGCCGGTCGGTGCGGTTGGCCCCGCCGCCGTGCCAGATGTGCCCCGAGTAGAAGGCGACGCTCCCCGCCGGCATCTCGGCGTGCACGACCGGCTCGTCCTCGGCGGGGTGGCGACCGGGCTCCCACCGGTGGCTGCCCTCGACGAACCGGGTGGCGCCGTTGGCCTCGGTGAAGTCGTCGAAGGCCCACATCGAGTTCACCACCACCTCCCCGTGGGGCTCGGGCAGCGGGTAGATGCTGTCGTCGCGGTGCAGGATCTGCGCCGGCTCGTCCGGGCCGATCTGGATCCCGGTGGGCGCCGACAGCTGGTAGTGGCCGAGCAGGGCGTCGAGCACCCCGAGCAGCACCGGGTGGATCGCCAGCTCGTCGAAGGCGCGGGTCTTGCCGAACAGGTTGTAGATGCGCTTGGTGGCGTGGCCCTCGAAGTCGTTGCGGCCGGTGGGCGTGCCGGCCAGCACCCGGTCGAGGTCGGCCCGGACGCGGGCGATCTGCTCGGCCGTGAGCACCCGTTCGCACACCACGACCCCCTCCTCGCGCACGCCTGCGGCGACGGCGTCGGCGTCGAAGGGGACGGTGCGGATGCCCATCGGCGCGACCGTACCCCGGCGGCAGGCAACGGCCGTTCCCAACTGCTACAAAGCAGCGCCATGGGATCGTGGAACTTCGCCGACATCTGGGAGACGGTGGCTGACGAGCTGCCCGACGCGCCCTGCCTCATCCATGGTGACGACCGCCGCACGTGGGCCGAGGTCGACCGGCGCGCCGACGGCGTCGCCCAGCACCTGCTCGACGCGGGGCTGGAGCGGCAGCAGGCGTTCGCCCAGTACCTGTACAACTCCAACGAGTACATGGAGGCGATGTACGCGGCGTTCAAGGGCGCGTTCGTCCCGGTGAACACCAACTACCGGTACACGTCCGACGAGCTGCTGTACCTGTGGGACAACGCCGACGCCGGTGCCGTCGTCTTCCACGGCTGCTTCGTCGACACCATCGACCCCATCCGGGAGAAGCTGCCCAAGGTCAAGGTGTGGCTGTGGGTCGACGACGGCAGCGATCCGTGCCCCGAGTGGGCCACGCCGTACGAGTCCGTGGCCACCAGCGGCGCCGCCCGGGTGGCACCGGCGTGGGGCCGCAGCGGCGACGACCTCAACATGCTCTACACCGGTGGCACCACCGGCATGCCCAAGGGCGTGATGTGGCGCCAGGACGACCTCGTCGTGAAGCTGAGCGCCACCCTGGCCGCCCCGTTCCCCGAGGACGGCACCATCGAGGACGTGCGCGGCACCTACA
>DASTYO010000224.1:0-19580 GCA_035764875.1 Acidimicrobiales bacterium
CGGGGTGTCGTGCCGGCGACGACGTCGTTGCCGGCGAGCACCTGCGCCAGCGCGTCGGCGTGCTGCGCGTCGGGCTCGGCGGGCAGGCCCAGCTGGGTGGCGACCTCCGCCGACCAGGCTCGCAGCCGAGGGGCCCGGACCGGGGTGGGGCGGACGGGCGACCACGCCGCGCCCGGCACCTGCCGGGGGTGCACCTCGGTGCGCGGGTCGCCGGGGAGCTCGCGCACCACGCAGTCGACCCAGGGCAGGCGGTCGAGGGGCGTGGCGACGGCCGTCGGGGGAGCGGGGGTGGGGGTGGGCTCGGCGATCCCCCAGTCTGAGCACATCGGGCCCGTCCGCCAACCCGCCTACGATCTGCGCCGATGGGCGCCGGCCACGACCACGGCCACGCGCACGGCCTCTCCGGCCAGCGCGCGGGCAGCCGCCACCGCCGGCGGCTCGCCATCTCCTTCGCGCTCATCGCCGCGTTCTTCGTGGTCGAGGCGGTGGGCGGTCTGCTCACCAACTCGCTGGCCCTGCTCTCCGATGCCGGGCACATGCTCACCGACGTGGTGGGCCTCGGCATGGCGCTGGCCGCGATCCAGCTGGCCGACCGCCACCAGCGGGCCGAGGGCGCGAGCGCGAGCCAGCGCACGTTCGGCCTGTACCGGCTCGAGATCCTCGCCGCGTTCCTCAACGCCCTGCTGCTGGTGGGGGTCGCCACCTACGTGCTGTGGGAGTCCGTCCAGCGCATCGGCGACGAGCCCGACATCCACACCGGCCCGATGCTGGTGGTCGCCGTCCTCGGCCTCGCCGTGAACCTGATCGCCTTCGCACTCCTCCGGCAGGGCGCCAAGGAGTCCATCAACGTCGAGGGTGCCTACTTGGAGGTGCTGGCCGACACGGTCGGCTCGGTCGGGGTCATCGTCGCCGCCCTGCTGCTCGAAACCGTGGGCTGGACGTGGGTCGACCCGCTGGTGGGCGCCCTCATCGGGCTGTGGATCCTGCCCCGCTCCATCCGCCTCGGCGGCCACGCCGTGCGGATCCTGCTGCAGGCGGCGCCGCCGGGGATCGACGTACAGGCGCTCCACGACGACCTCGCCGCGCTGCCCGACGTGGTGGGCGTGCACGACCTGCACGTGTGGACCCTCACGTCCGACATGGAGAACGCCACCGCCCACCTGGTGGTCGAGCCCGGCGTCGACCACCACCGGGTGCTCGACCTGGCGCGGGACCTGCTGCAGGACCGCTACCAGATCGCCCACGCCACCTTGCAGGTGGAGCCCTCCGACCACACGGGGTGCGACGAGCTCGAGTGGTGATCGGCACGGGATCTTGTGCGCAGGATCCGCGTCCAGTTCCGGAGGGGGGTGCGCAGGATCCGCGTCCAGTTCCGGAGGGCGGTCAGCGGGTGGGGGCGAGGGGGAGGTCGAGGGCGATGCGGGCGCCGCCGGTCGGGGCGCGCTCGACGCGCAGCTCGCCCCCCGCGGCGGTGGCGAGGCGGGCGGCGATGTCGAGGCCGAGGCCGGTGGAGCCGCCGCCGGAGACGCCCCGGCCGAGCGCGGCCTCGGGGTCGGTGATGCCGGGTCCCTCGTCGTCGACGGTGAGCACGGCCCGGCCACCGTCGACGCGCACGGCCACGGCGTAGGCCGTGCCGGCCGGCGTGTGGCTGTGGACGTTGGCGATCAGCGCGTCGAGCACCGCCTCCAGCTCCGTCGGGTCGGCGTGCACCGGCACGGCGCCGTCCGGGACGTCGACGGTCCAGGGCCGGCCCTCCTCCTCGGCGAGCAGCGACCAGAACGCCGTCCGCTCGCGGACCGCGGCCGCCAGGTCGGACACCGCGCTGACCGGCGCGTCGTGGAGGGGCCGGCGGGCGGCCCGCACCAGCTCGGTGACTGCGGCCTCCAGTCGGTCGACGCCGTCGACCAGCGACGCCGACCCGCTCGACTCGGCGTCGAGGCGCAGCGCGGTGAGCGGGGTGCGGAGCCGGTGTGACAGGTCGGCGACCCGCTCGCGCTCGGCGGCGCGCAGCTCGTCGATGCGGTCGGCGAGCAGGTTCAGGGCGCGCCCGGCGGCGGCCAGCTCGGGCGTGTCGCTGGTGTGGGCGCGAGCGGCGGCGTCGCCCTCGGCCAGGGCCTCGGCCGTGCCGGCCAGCTCGCCGGCGTCGCGGGTGAGCGAGCGGGCGAGGCGGTCGGCCACCAGGGCCGAGCCGAGCACGAGGGCCACCGCCACGGCACCGAGCGCCAGCCACGAGGTGGTGACCCCGGAGCGCAGCTCGGCCTCGGGCACGTGGGCCCGGATCACGGCCACGGCGTCCTCCCCGAGCGCCACCGGCGTCCAGAGGTCGACCCCGTCGGCGATGGGCTCGGAGAAGCTCAGTCCGGTCCGGGCGAGCGCCACGGCGTCGGCTGTGGACGCAGCGTCTCGGCCGTGCCCGGTCTCGTCGGGATCGCCGATCACCCGGCCGTCCGCCAGCCACACGACGAGCCGGCCGTCGCCGCCGGTGGCGGTGCGCTGGACGGCGGCGGCCACCAGGTCGACGTCGTCGGTGAGCGCCAGCACGGGCGCGAGCGCCGCGGCGTCCCGCTCGGCCGCGTCGAGGGCCCGGTCCTCGGCCACGGTGCGCACGAGGAGGCCGAGCGGCACGGCGAACGCGACGACCACCAGCGTGCTGGCGGCCAGGACGACGAGCAGGAGCCGGCGCCTCAACCGGCCGGGGCCTCCAGCTTCACCCCGACGCCGCGCACGGTGTGGAGGTAGCGGGGCTCGGCCGCGGTCTCGCCGAGCTTGCGCCGCAGCCACGACAGGTGGACGTCGACGGTCTTGTCGCCGCCGCCGTGGGGCTGGTGCCACACCTCGGCGAGGAGCTCGCGTCGGGACACGACCTCGGGGCTGCGGGCGGCGAGGTGGGCGAGGAGGTCGAACTCCAACCGGCTCAGCTCGAGCGGCGTGCCGTCGAGGGTGGCGACCCGGCGGGCGACGTCGATCTCGAGGCCGCCGATGACCTGCGGGCCACGGGCCTCGCCGTCGCCCGGGCCACGGCGCAGCACGGCCCGGATGCGGGCGGCCAGCTGCTCGCCGGAGTACGGCTTCACCACGTAGTCGTCGGCGCCGGCGTCGAGCAGGCGCACCATCTCGCGCTCGTCGTCGCGGGCGGTGGCGACGATCACCGGCACGTCCGACACGGCGCGCAGCATCGGGAGCACCTGGCTGCCGTCCATGTCGGGCAGCCCGAGGTCGAGCACGACCACGTCCGGGCGCCAGTCGACGGCGGCGGTGAGGGCGGCGGCGGCCGTCGGCTCGGTGCGCACGGCGTGGCCCGCCTCGGTCAGCGTGCGGGCCACGGCCTCGCGGATGTGCTGATCGTCCTCCACCACGAGCACCGACGCCATGGTCGGCACGGTACGACCGCCGACGGGTGACCGACGGGTCCTTCACGTGTTCTTGAGGTTCGCTTGTGCTGGCGATCAGCGGCGGGAGGCGCACACTGGTGGCGTGCCCCCCGAGCGCCCGCGCACCAACCTCCGGCCGGTCGTCGCCTGGGTCGTGGCCGCGGTCGTCGCCGTCGCCGTCGCCTCGTGGGGCGTGGGTCTCGTGAGCCGGTCGGTCACCGACGACCGGCCGGCCCCGCTGGAGGCCGCGCAGATCCAGGCCCGCCTCGACGAGGCCACGAGCACCACGACGGCGCCGACCTCCACCACCTCCGGGTCGGCCACCAGCACCACGGCACCCGGCGCCACGACGACGGTGGCGGGCGCTGCGCCGAGCACGACCACCACGACCGCGGCGCCGCCCCCGCCCACCACGGCCGGCCCGGCTCCGACCACCACGGCCGCCGGCGAGACCCGCACCTACAACCTGGTCGGCGGGACGGCCGCGCTGCGCTTCTCGCCGAGCGGGGTCACCGTCGTGTTCGCCAACCCGGCGAGTGGCTTCGACGTCGAGGTCGAGCCCGAGAACGTGAACGGCGTGAAGGTCGAGTTCGAGAGCGAAGCCCACAAGAGCCGGGTCGACGGGTGGTGGGACGGCGGACCGCAGGACCGGGTCGAGGAGCGGGCTGAGGACGACTGAGGCTTGGGGATCTCTTCACCTCGGTCCGAAGTCCCCTTGGGCCGGCCTCCCGGATGGTGTGACACCAGACACCCGCACCGTCCGAGGAGGACCCACCATGCAGCTCCCCACGTCCACCCCCATCGTCGCCGCGGTCGCCGCCGGTGCCCTCGCGATCGGCGGCCTGGTCGCCGGCGCCGCGCTCGTCGACGGTGATGCCGGGCCGACCGCGCTGGCCGCCACGAGCCCGGTGTCGAGCACCGGCGACGACACCACCACCTCGACGTCGTCCACGACGGCCCGGGACAGCGAGGACACCGCCGACGACGTCTCCGGTCCGTGCGACGAGGCCGAGCACGCCGGCGATGTGCGCTGCGCCCCGAACGGCGCACCGACTCCCACTGCCCCCACGTCGCCACGCGCCGACGATGCGGCACCGTCGCCGGCGTCGGCTCCGTCTCCCACGCAGTCGGCCGGTGACGTGCGGTCGTTCGCCGCCGCCGACGCCGGCGTCGTCACCTACCGGGTCGACGGCGCCCGCTTCACGCTCCTCGGCGCCACCCCGGCGCAGGGTTGGGCCCTCGAGGTGGAGCAGGGCGCCGGCGACGAGCTGGACCTCGACTTCCGCCGGGGCACCGTCCGGGTGCAGGTCGACGTCGAGTGGGAGGACGGCGGCGTGCGCGAGCGCGTCCGGGTGCGCGACGACGCCACCGACCAGCGCACCGAGACCGAGACCACCGAGGCGCCGTCGGGGGCGCCCACGCCCACGACGGTGGACGACCACGGCGGCGACGACGACCGTGACGACCGGATCGAGGCCGGCGACGACCACGGTGGGGATCGGTCGGGCTCCGACGACGACCACCCGGACGACGACTGAGGTCCGGTGCGCAGGATCCGCGTCCAGTTCGAGGAGGTGGTGCGCAGGATCCGCGTCCAGTTTCGAACGACGGGGCCCCGCGGCGGTCAGTCGTCGTCGCCGGTGGGGCCGGTGAACCGGGGGTCTCGCTTCTCCGAGTGGGAGGCGAGGCCCTCGCGCGCGTCGGGCCCGTGGAAGCCGAGGAACTCGTAGGCGAGCGAGGCGTCGAACGTCGCCGACTGGGCGCGGAACCAGTGGTTGAGGGTGTGCTTGGTCCAGCGGATGGCCGACTGGGCGCCCCCGGCCAGCTTCACCGCCACCTCCATCGCCTTGTCCTGGACCTCGTCGTCCTCGACGCACAGCGACACGAGCCCGATGCGCTCGGCCTCCTCGCCGGTGAGCGTGTCGCAGGTGAGCAGGTAGTACTTGGCCTTGGCCATGCCGGCCATGAGCGGCCAGCAGATGGCGGCATGGTCACCCGCGGCGACGCCGAGGCGGGTGTGGCCATCGATGATGCGGGTGGTGCGGCCGACCACGGAGACGTCGGCGAGGATGCCGGCGACGAGGCCGGCGCCCACCGCCGGGCCGTGCATGGCGGACACGATCGGCGTGCTGCACCCGATGATGTTGAACACCAGGTCGCGGGCCTCGCGCAGGGTGCGCAGCCGCAGCTCGTGGTCGTCGAGGATCCCGCTGATGAGCTCGAAGCTGCCGCCGGAGCTGAAGCCCTTGCCGGCGCCCCGCAGCAGCGCGACGCGGGTGTCGGGGTCGCGGTCGACGACCGGCCACACGTCGGCGAGCTGGCGGTGCATGGCCGGGCTCACCGAGTTCAGGCCGGGCGCATCGAGGGTGATGCGCAGGACCCCCTCGGCCGGGCGGTCGAAGGTGAGCTCGTCGAAGGCGGCGTAGCGGTCGAGCGCAGCGATGTCGGACATGACGGCTTTCTAGTCGTCGTCCTCCTCGCCCTTCCCCTTCTTGCCCTTGCCGCGGTGGCCGTCGTCTTCGTCGTCTTCGTCGTCCTCGTCGGGCGGTGGCGGCGGGGCGGTGGTGGTCGTGGTCGTCGTGACGGTGGTGGTCGTGGGCTCGGGCAGCTCGGCGTCCACCTGGGCCCGGGCGTGGTCGATGAGCGCGGCCAGCTCCTGCAGCTCGGTGTCGTCGACCTCGCCCTCCTCGTGGGCGGCGAGCGCGAACACCGCCAGGTCGTCGATCGCCGCGAGCGCGGCGTCGCGGTCGCCGCCCTCCACCGCGTCGCGGACCTCGGCGACCTGCTCGTCGAAGATGCCGATGTCGTCACCGCCGCACGCCGTGGCGACGAGGACGGTGACGGCGATCCCGGCGATCCGGAGGGGCCGGGGGATCACCGCCCGATCTCCGCGATGCGGTCGAGGGTGCCGTCGAGCGACGCAGGCTGCTCGACCGGCGCCTGCTCGCCTGCCGGCTCGGTGCTGCCGCCCGCCCCGCCGGGGTCCGTCGCGGAGCTGCCGTCGGAGCCGGCGAGGGCGATGACGAGGAGCATCACGAGCAGGATCGCGGCGGCGAGGGCGCCGATGACGACCTCGGGCCGCCGGCCGTGGCGCTGCACCAGCGTCCGCGCGCGCTCCGCGGCGGGGCGGAGGCGCTCGGCCACCGACGGGCGCGGCGCCTTCGCCGGCGCGGGAGCGGGCGGCGGGGGAGCCTGGACGTCGGCTTCCGCCGGCCGCGGCTCGGCGGGGACGACGACCGGCACGGGTTCGGTGGCCCGCTCGGCAGCGGTCACGTCGCCGGCAGCAGCCGGTGCGCCGGCGTCGAGCCGGGGGAGCAGGGCGGTGGCGTCGAGGCGGACGGTGGGGTCGTGGGGGAGGACCTCGCCGTCCGATCGGACGGCGGCGAGCATCTGGGCGGCGTCGGCGGGCCGGTGCTCGGGATCGGGGGAGAGGGCGGCGGCGATGGTGCGGCGGAACCCCGCGGGCAGGTGCTCGGGCAGCGGGTCGAACGTGCCGGCGCGCAGGCGGGACACCGACTCGACCGCCTGCTGGGCCCGGAACGGCTGGACGCCCGTGGCCGCCTCGTAGAGGACGACGGCGGCGGAGAACACGTCGGAGCGGGTGGTGCCCCGGGCCCCGTCGAGGCGCTCGGGGGCGACGTAGACGAGGGTGCCCATGAGGTCGGTCTCGGTGGTCTGGTCGTCGTCGAGGCTGGCGAGGCCGAAGTCGGTGACGCGGAAGCCGCTGGGGCTGGCGAGCACGTTCGCCGGCTTCACGTCGCGGTGCAGCACGCCGCAGGAGTGGGCGGCGGCCAGCGCGCCGAGCAGGTCCTCGACCAGCTGGTCGAGCCGGTCGGGCGGCAGCGGCCCCCGGCGCAGCTCGTCGGCGAGCGTGGCGCCGTCGTGGCACTCGAGCACCAGGTAGGGGTTGCCGTCGGGCGTGCGGTCGAGGTCGAGGACGGTGACGACCCGCGGGTCCATGATCCGGGCGGCGGCCCGCGCCTCGCGCTCGAGGCGGGCGGCGGCGCCGGGCGGCAGGTCGTCGCGGAGGATCTTGAGCGCGACCCTGCGCCCGAGCCGCAGGTCCCAGGCCTCCCACACCGTGCCCATGCCGCCCGACCCGAGGATCGAGCGGAGCTGGTATCGGTCGCTCAACGTCGGCTCTGCCAGGTCGGTGCGCACCAGGGGCACCGCCGGGAGGTCGCGTGGCGGGGGCACCGGGGGGAGATACCCCTGCTGCTCCGCGTCCAGACCTCTTGTCGAGTCGGACGGTCCGTCGCTTCCGGCTCGTCCGGTTCGCGGCGGATCCAGCGGCTCGGGCTCAGCGGGCACGGGAATCACGCCGGGTGCGGTCGAGGTGGGCGCGGAGCGACGCGGACAGGTCGACCCCGAGGCCGGAGAGCACGTTCCCGACGGCGAGGAGCACCTCGTCGTGGCGGCCGCCGGCCATCGGCACGACGAGGACGCGTCCGACGCGGGCCGCGAGCGCGTCGAGCTCCGCCGGCGGCACGGCGAGCCGCCGCAGCAGGTCGCGGTCGGCCGGCGACCCCTCCGGGTGGTCGAGCAGGAGCCAGCGGGCGCCCGCCTCGGCCCGACCACCGGGGGCGCCGCCCACGGCGGCGGCCGTCACCAGCCGCAGGTCGACGTCACGAGCGGGCCCGATGCCCCGGATGGTCAGGGTCGTCCCCTGCAGCCGCACCGGGGCGCCGCCCGCCCACGCCTCGCGAGGTGGCGCGACGAACCGGAGCACGCCGAGGGCGACGACTGCGAACGCCAGGCCGGCCAGCGGGTGCACGGTGATGCCGATGATCGCGGCGGCGGCGACGTCGACGGCGGGGATCAGCAACCAGGCGAAGAGCGCGCGGCGGTGGCTGCGGTGGAACGTCATGGCCGCCGTCGTGCCCGCCCCCGTGTCGGCGCCCAGGTCGGCCAGGCGTTGGGCGGCGGTCAGCTGCCGGGCGGCCACGGCCAACCGGTACGGCGTGAAGCCGTCGGCGTTGCGGTCGTCGGCGTCGAGTCCGGCACCCACCAGCGCGTCGACGGCGTGCAGGTTGCCGTTCGCCGCCGCGTGGTGGAGCGCGGTGGACCCGGAGGCGTCCCGGTCGTGGAGGGTCGCCCGGCGCGCGACGAGGTCGTCGAGGAGGCGGTCGTTCCCATGGGCGGCCGCTTCCATCAGCGCGGTGGTGCCGTGGTGCCAGGTCTGGGGAGGTGCGGCACCATCGACCACGTCGAGCGGGATGCCCTGCCGGCGCAGGTGGCCGATGGCCTCCTCGGCGAGCGGCGCGTCGTCCCAACCCGCCCGGACCCGGCACGCGGCCGCGTGGCACCCGGCAGCCACCGCGACGGCCTCGTCGAGCGGCGCCAGCCGCGACCGGCCGTCCGACTCGAGGACGAACAGCGCCCCGTTGGCGTGCGCGTAGAGGTAGACGTCGCCGGCGGCCAGGGCGGGAGGAGGGACGCGGGCGGGGTGCTCCGTCACGGCCACGACCGTAGGCCGTGGGAACCCCTGGGTCGCCAAGGCAGCCGGCTCAGAGGGCGACGCCTCCCGCGCCGATGAGGGCCTCGAGGCGGCGGGGTCCGATGCCGTCGATGTCGAGCAGCTGCTGGGTCGACGTGAACCCGCCGCTGGCGTCCCGGGCGGCGACGATGCGCCGGCTGAGCTCGGGGCCGATGCCGTGCACCTGCTGCAGGTCGGCGGCGCTCGCCGAGTTGACGTCGAGCACCGTGCGCGACGCCGGGTTCGGCAGGAGCGTGTCCGGCGTCTCGCCGTCGAAGGCGCCGCGCAGGTCCACGTCGACCTCGACGGATCGGGCCATCTCACCGGTGACCGTGCCCGAGACGGTGCCCACCGTGCCGTTGACGAGCGCCTTGTCCCAGTCCATGCGTCCGTCGCCTCCGAGGAAGCGGACGGAGTCCAGGCCCTCCTGGAGGGTCGCCGAGGAGTACTCGGTGGCGGCCGTCGTGGCCACCCGGCGGCCGATCGTCGCGGTGAAGCCCGGCGGCAGCTTGGTGCCGAGTCCGGCGGTGGCGGCCCCGAAGATGCCGCCGATGACGGCCGACTTCGCGACGTCGCCCCAGTCGCCGCCGTCGATCGCCGTCATCGTGCCGTTGGAGATCGCGCCGATCACGCCGGCGGCGACGACCACGCCCACCGGTCCGAGCAGGGCGGTGGCCGCGACCGAGGCGATGATGGTCGCCCCGATCACCGCCACCTTGGCCAGGTTCTTCGGGTCGCGCAGCCAGCCCTTGGTGTTGGCGTCCTTCCACGCCTGGTAGTCCTCGTCGGACAGCGGGCGCTCGCCCGTGGGGTCGACGAAGTTCACCGGGTCGTTCCACGCGTACGCGTAGAGGCCGGCGAAGGCGACCGTGCCCGGCACGGGGGGCAGCGGGTCGCGGCTGAGGAAGCTCCGCGTGCGCGTGTCGTAGACCCGGGCGCCGAGGAACAGCAGGTGGTCGAGGGCCAGCTCGCCCCGGTAGCCGATGCGCAGGCCGCGGCCGCCGTCGTCACCCCAGGGGTCGTCGGTGACCCGCCGGCTCCACGCGGCGTCAGGGTCGGTCACGACGAGCACCTGGTCGCCGGAGCGGAGGTAGCGCTCGTCGCCGATGCCGAGCAGCTGGCCGGTGGCGGCCCGGTCCCACAGCACGGGGGTGCCGTCGACGCGCGCCGGCCGGCCGGTGGGGTCGTGGTCGATCCGGTGGGTCGTCACCGTGCCGTCGGCGCCCGCCACCGTGACGCCCGTGAGGCGGCCGAAGGCGTCCCACTCGTAGCGCACCTCGCTGCCGTCGCCCCGCACCTCGCGCACGCGGCGCCCGTCGGCGTCGTGTTCGAAGGCGTCCTCCGAGCCGTCCTCGCGCACGAGGGCGCGCAGCTCGCCGGCGAGCCCGTACCGGTACGTGCGGGCACCAGCGGGCCCCCGCTCGGTGGCCAGCAGGCCGAGGTCGTCGTAGCCGTAGGTCGTGGTCGCGCCGTCGACCGTCGCCGAGGCGAGCCGGCCCGCGACGTCGTAGCCGAACGAGCAGCCGTGCTCGTCGCGCACGATGCGGCGCTGCTCGTCGCGCTCGAGCACCACGGGCTCCGGCACGCCGATGCGCCGACCGTCGCCGAGCACGAAGGCCACCGCAGCGGCGCCCTGGTCGCGCTCGACCGTCAGGTCGTGGCCGCCGCTGTCGCGCAGGCCGACGAAGCACCCGTCGGCGTCCCAGCGGTACTGGACGGTCCCGGCGTCGGTGGTGACCTCGGTGGTGCGACCGAGGGCGTCGTGGGCGAGCGCCAGGGAGCTCTCACCGGCGGTGACGCCGACGATGGCGCCGAGCTCGTCGCGGCGGACCGAGACCAGCTCGTGGCCCGCCTCGTCCAGCACGTCGGTGAGCCGGCCGTCGGCGCCGTAGCGCGCCCGGAGCCCGGTGCCGTCGGGCCGCACGATCCCGGCGACCCCGCCCCGCGGGTCGCGGACGATGGCGGTCTCGTTGCCGTACGGGTCGGTGATGCCGGTGAGGCGCCCGGCCCGGTCCCAGGCGTACCGGGTGGTGGACGGGCCGGTCGTGTGGGCGAGGAGCCGGCCGCTCGCGTCGTGGGCGAGCTGGGTGACCACCCCGGCCGGGTCCGTCACCTGCTCGAGCAGCCCCCGTGCGTCGTAGCGGAAGCGGCTGGTGGCGCCGGCGACCGAGGCGGCGTCGACGGTGCCGTCGGCCCGGTGCGCCTGCAGCGAGCCCCACGGCCCGACGATCGCCGAGGTGCGCCCCAGCTCGTCGTGGTCGACGGAGACCGCCACGCCGTCTCGGGTGATCCGCGACGGCGCGCCGTCCGGGTGCCGCTCGTACACCGCCTCGGTGCCGTCCGGTTCGACCACGCGGGCCAGCCGGCCTGCCCGGTCGTACTCGCGGCGCTGGGTGCGCCCGAGCGGGCTGGTGATCTCGGCGAGCCGGCTGCCGGGGGTCCAGCGGTAGGTGGTCGCGCCGCCGAGGGGGTCGGTGGCCCGGACCACGCGGCCCAGCACGTCGACGTCGTAGCGCCAGGTGCTCCCGGCTGCGTCGGTCACCGTCGCGAGCTGGCCGCCCGGGTGGTACGTGCACGTCCAGGTGGTGCCGTCCGGTCCGGTGACCGATGTGGCGCGGCCCAGGACGTCGAGCTCGCGGGACCAGCCCCGACCCGACGGGTCGGTGACCCGGACGGGCCGGCCCTCGGGGTCGTAGGCGACCTCGGTGCGGCCGCCCTCGGGGTCGATGGTGGCCAGGCGGCGGCCGAGGGGGTCGAGCTCGTAGGACGCGCGCGCCCCGTCGGCGGTGGTGGTGGCCACGACCTGGCCGACGAGGTCGCGCTCGTAGCCGAGCAGCGTGCCCTCGGTGTCGGTGAGCGCGGCGACGTCGCCGGCGCCGTCGAGCTCGGCGCGCCAGCGGGTGCCGAGGGCGTCGCGGCCGCCGGCCACGCGACCGGCTGCCGTGTGCTCGAAGTGCTGCTCGCCCTCCGGCGTCCGGAGGGTGCGCGGCCGGCCGGCGTGGTCGATGCCGACCGAGGAGCTCCGCCCGCCGGGGGCCTCCAGCCGGACCGTGCGCCCCGCGGCGTCGTGCTCCAGCCGGTGCTCGGCGCCGACACCGTCGACGACGGACTCGAGCAGGCCGTCGCGGTTCCAGCGCAGCGACGCCGTGACGCCGTCGGCGTCGGTGACCGACGCCGGCAGGCCGGGAGCCGCGTAGGTGAGGCGCACCTCCGAGCCGTCGGCGAGGACGATGGAGCTCGCGTCGCGGGCGTCGCCTTCGTACCGGTAGCGGGTGGTCGCGCCGGCGCGGTCGGTGTCCTCCACCAAGCGGTCGGCCTCGTCCCACACGTAGGTCTGCGTGAGCCCGTCGGGATCGGTGCGCACGAGGACGTTGCCCCGCTCGTCGTGCGTGAACCGGGTGACCGCGCCGGCCCGGTCGACGATCTGGACGATGTTGTCGGCGTCGTCGTAGGTGACGCGCATGGTGTTGCCGAGCCCGTCGATCATGGCGGTCATCCGGCCGCGCCGGTCGTGCACCATCACGTTCGGCGGCGCACCGTCCGACGCGGTCACGGTGGCCACGCCGTCGCTGCGGTACTCGTAGCGGGTCTCCCGCCCGTGGTTGTCGACCTGGGTGAGCACCCGGCCCTCGGGGTCGTAGGTGTTGGCGCACACGACGATGCCGTCGGCGTCGACCACCTCGGCGAGGAGGCCGTGCTCGTCCCACCCGTACGTCACGTCGCCGCAGGGACGGCGGGCGGCCACCAGCTGGTCGACCTCGTCCCACTCGTAGCTGGTCGCACGGCCGTCGGACGTCTCGGCGGCGGTGACGAGCCCGCGCGGTCCGTCCGCGCGGTAGGCCACCCACCGGCCCGTGGTCGCATCGGTGACGCGCACCGCTCCCGCGACGCGCTCGATCGTCGCGTCGGCCGCTCCGGCCCGGAAGCCCGCGCAGGTGCCGTCGGCGTCGAAGCGCCACGAGCGGTCGTGGCCCTCGCGCACCTCCCAGCTGCCATCCAGCTCGTGGAGGCTGAGCTTGCGCCGGTGGTCCCGCGACCAGGACCCGTCGTCGAGGCGGCGGAAGACCGCGCCGCCGCCGTCGGGGCCGCGGAAGGTGACCTGTCGCTCCTCGACCGCCAGGGCGACGTCGAGGATCGACGTCCAGCCCCGCCCGAACGCGCCGCGGTGCGGGTCACGGGAGTTGTAGACCCGGACGACCGACAGCCCCGCAGCCGTGCCCGGGATGGTGAGGTCGCCGTCCCGGAGCAGGAAGTTGCCGTTCGCCATGTTGATCGGGTCGTCCTTCCAGCCCGAGTACGGCGGGGTCCCGTACAGCTGGATGGCGTCGACGTCGACCACGCCCGGCGTCCGGTCGAGGTTCATCGCCTGCAGGGCGGCGTCGATGACCGTGCTCGCCACGATCGGGTTGCCATCGGCGTCGTACCGGTCGGCCTCCTCGAGCTCGTCGCGGACCACCCGCACGAACCGGGCATTTTCCCGCCAGGTGTCGAGCAGGTCGCGCAGGGCGCTGACCGACGGCGTGCTCGGGTGCTGGAAGCTGCAGCTCGCCGTGACGGTGGCGGCCTTGGAGCGAGCCGCCGAGTACGACGTCTCGATCTGGTCGCTGCGGTTCCCGGCTCCGGTGAGGAACGTCTGGAGGTCGTCGAGGTTGGCGCTGGTGACGGACATGGCTCAGAACACCTGGAGGGTCGCGGTCGGCTGGAAGGACGGAGGCTGCGGCGTGGACGGCCGCTCGGCCGTGGCGACCTTCGACTCGGACTCGTCCTCGCCGAGGGTGGCGTCCCACGCCTTCTCACCCCACCACCGGTCGTCGCGGACCTGCTCGACCTGCGCCGCCCGGTTGTTCTTGTTCTGCTGGTGCATCGCCTCGACCCACGCGGCGGCCCACGACCGGGCGTCGTCCCGGAGGCCCTGGGCGACGTTCGCCGCGGAGGTGCGCTCGTCCCCTCGGCGCTGCGTGAACTGGGTGGCGTGGGGCCCCTTCCACTTGGCGAGCGCGGTGGTGCTCTTGCCCTCGCGGGCGCGGTCCGCCGCCTCCAGGTCCTCGGCCAGCGACCACAGGGTGCGGGCGAGGTCGAGGCTGCCGCTGAAGTCGAAGTCGACCGTGCCGCCCGGTTCGATGTCCGCCATCGCTCAGTGTCCTCCAGGGATGCGTGCCGTCAGGGGGAGGGGAGGGCCTACCGATTGGCCCGGTTGACCTGCTCGATCTGCTGATCGATGTAGGTCGCCATCTCCGTGTCGGCCTCCTGGATCTTCGTCTTCGCCTGGTTGGTGAAGCCGCTGACCGCACCCACCGCGTTCTCCTTGGCGGTGCCCACCCAATCGGTGTTCTGGAGGGCCTGGAGGTGGTTCGTGAACTGCTCGCTGATGGCGGTGAAGTGCGAGCTGGCGGTGCCCTTCATGCCCTCGAGGGCGGGCAGGTTCACGCCGACGGACTCGTCGCCCTGCGGCACCGCCGGCGGCGAGATCTGGGAGCCGTTGAACTGGATGTCGACCGGTCCGCCGCCGAGGGACGCGGCGATGTTCGACGTGGTGGTCTTCACCGCGTCGGCGATCTTGGTCATGTCCTGGGTGAGGGCGTTGGCCAGGTCGGCGGCGAGCTGGCCGCACTTGGTCTTGAACTGCACGGCGTTCGGGCCGTAGTAGTCGACGGCGACGGCGTCGGACACCAGGGCCTCGAGCGACTGGCGGATCGAGCCGAACGTCTCCTGCGCGGTGACGCCGTAGGCCCGGACGGACGGCGGGTTGACTCGGACATCGGACATGGGTGGCTCCTTCCGCCGGGGCATCCCGGGGTCGATCGGCAACTGGGACGGAACGTAACCAACGCCCTCCGTGGCGGGAACCTCGCGGACGGGGGGACAACTCCCCCTCACGGCCGCCGGCGGGCTCAGCCGCGCGGGGTGTCGGGGGCGTCGGCCGGCAGGTGCACCTGCACCACGGTGGGCACCCGGTTGCGGACGAACATCCCGCGCCCGGGGGGCATCGGCAGGCCGAGGCGGAGCAGCGGCAGGCGCATGACGCCGATCGTCTCGGCCACCTCGCGGGCGCTGGCCGGCTGGAGGTGGAGCACCTGGCGGGCGGCCCGGATGCGCTTCACCACCTCGTTGCCCGAGTAGCCGAACGACGTCGTGGCGCCGAGCATGCGCACGGACCGGTTCGGTCCGAACCCGGACATCGCCGCGTCGAACGCCATCCCCTCGAGCAGGTCGAGGTCGTCGACCACGAGGACCGCGTCGCGCCCGGGGAAGGCGAGCTCGGCCTTCAACGTGCCCATGAGCACCTCGATGTCGCCGACGCCCCAGGCCGCCGCCTTCCACGGGAAGTCCCGCAACCCCGAGTCCTCGGCCCCGATTGCGTAGACGGTGCGGCCGGCCCGCTCGAGCTGCTCGGCCATGGACCGCAACCCCCAGGACTTGCCCGACAGCGGTGGACCGGTGACCAGCACGTCGAGGTTCGACACGTCGAAGCGCACGGGCTCGCCGGTGATGTCGGCGATCCCGACCACGCCCGACCAGCCGTCGCCGGACGCGCCGTCGGGCGGAGGCAGCTGCTCGGGGAGCGGCGGTGCCAGCACGGCGGGCGGCGTGACGTCGATGATCCCGGCCAGCGAGCGCACGGCGGTGTCGGCGTCGTCCGACCCGTCCGGCGTGAGGGTCGCCACCTGCACCCGCAGCCCGTCGAGGTAGCCGGCGCCGGGACCGAAGGTGTCGGTGCCGGGGATGCCCAGCGCCTTCGTCTCGGCCGGGTCGGGCTGGCGCAGGACGAGCCGCCTGGTCATGGAGGCGAAGATCGCGCTGCGGACCGACCCGGCCCGGTCCGCCGTGAGGACGGTGTGCACGCCGAGCTGGCGGCCGTCGAGGACGACGCGGTGGAACGCGTTGAGCCACTGGTCGGACGCCTGCTCCTGGCCGCCCCGGCTGTTCTGGAGGGCGTCGATGAGGTTGGCGTAGCCGTCGACGAGCAGGAGCACGGTCGGCCCGGCGGCGTCGGCGCCGGCGGCGCGCCGCCGCCCGACCTCGGCGTCGAGCGTCTCGATGATGCGGGTCGTGGCCTCGAGGTCGTCGAGCGAGCCGATGCCGCACACCTGGGGCAGCGCCTGCAGGGCGCGCAGCTCGCCCGACGAGAAGTCGAGGACGAAGATGGCCACCGAACCGCCGCCGGCGCGCTGGTCGTCGATCGCCGCGCTCGCGGCCACCGTCCGGAGCGCGGTGGTCTTGCCCGAGCCGCCGGTGCCGAGCACGAGGAGGCCGCCGCCGCTCTCGAGGTCGGCCACGGCGGCGTGCTGGGTCTGGTTGGCGGGGTCGTCGGCGACGCCGAGCAGGACGAGCCGGCCCGGGTCGCGCTCGTAGCCTGGCGTGCGGCGGGCCTTGTCGGCGGCGGTGAACGGCAGGTGCTCGGGGAGCAGCTCGTTCCAGATCTGGCGGACCGGTGGGTGACCGAGGGCGAGCACCGCGTCGATGAGCGCGTCGAGCTGGGTGCGCGGCTCGGCCGTGCCCGGCACGGCCGGCGCCGCGACCCCGTTCGGCCCCGCGACGGCGCCGTCCACGCCGAGGGGCGCGACCTCGATGGGCGGACGGCCCTGCGTGTCTGCGAGGGGGGCGCTGCAGTACGCCGACTGGAACTCCACGAGCTGCCCCGGCCCCATGCGGGCGATCGACCGGCCCTTGAGCGGCACGGGGATCTCGGCGGCGTCGGGGGCGTTGAGGATGCTCATCGACTCGGCCCGGTCGAGCATGCGCAACGAGATCCGCAGGTTCGTGTTGGCCAGGATGTTGTCGTCGACCGACGACGACGGCCGTTGCGTGGCCAGCAGCAGGTGCACGCCGTAGCTGCGCCCCCGCTGGGCGATGTCGACGATGTCGGCCACGAAGTCCGGCAGCTGCTTGACGAGCGTGGCGAACTCGTCGATCACGATGACCAGCGACGGCGGCGCCTGGTCGGGGTGCAGGCGGCGCATCTCGGCCATGTCCTTGGCGGCCAGCTCGCTGAACAGGGCCACCCGCCGCCGGAGCTCGGCGCGCAGCGACACCTGCGCCCGGAGCGCGAGCGACTCGTCGAGGTCGGTCACCCGTCCCGACACGTGCGGCAGGTCCTTGAACACCTCGCTGGCCGAGCCGCCCTTGAAGTCGATGAACAGCAGGCTGAGGTCGCGCGGGGACTGGTGGGCGACGAGGCCGGCCACGAGGGCCGCGACGAGCTCGCTCTTCCCGGCGCCCGACGTACCGCCGATGAGGCCGTGCGGCCCGTCGGAGACGAGGTCGAGGGTCATCGGGCCGTCGGCGGTCATGCCGACGACGGTCTGGAGCGCGTAGCCGCCGGGGCCGACCCGGTCGACCGCCCACTCCTGCTGCACCCACGCCGGGGTGACGTCGTCGATGCCGTGGGCCGCGAACAGCGGCACCATCCGGGGGATCGACGACGTCGACGTGGTGGACGACGCGTCGCGGAGCGGCGCCAGCGACCGGGCGACGATGTCGGGGAGCGACCGGTCGACGCCGTCGGCCGCGAAGCGCTCGGTGGGGGTGTCCGGGTCGGTGAACCACAGCTTCGAGAGCTGCTCGGCCCCGACCTCGGCGCGGTCGGCGAGCTCGGCGACCGCCCGGCACTGGGGCGGGATGCGGTCGGCGCTGTCGCTCAGCCACAGCACCGAGATGCCCACCTGCGGGCACCGGTCGAGCAGCTGGGCGACGAGGTGCGGGTCGGGCTCGACGAGCCGGTCGAGCACCACCAGCACCCACGGCCAGCGCCGGTCGACGCCGTGGTCGGAGCCGGCCTCCCGGAACTCGGCGACGTCGAGCACGGCCTGGAGGAGCTGGTCGGCGGCGCGGCGGTCGGCGGCGAGGTGCGGGCCGCCGATGGGCGAGCCGGTGGCGTGGGTGTGGGGCACCCAGCGCAGCCAGCTGATCAGGTCCATCTCCGGTGACGCCGCCGTAGCCACCACGAGGTCCTCGGGGCTGTGGAGGCACACCGCCTGGATCAGGAGGGCCTTGGCGAGCGACGCCACCTCTCGGCGGGGACCGTGGATGCCGAGCACGCCGAGGTCGGCGAGCGGCACGGTGACCGGCACCCGCTCGAAGCTGCGGTGGCGCTCGGCGAGCTCCTCGAGCCGGGCCACCAGCTCCTCGTCGCCCTCGGTGGAGAACTCGGCGGTGATGTGGCTGTCGGCCGGCCCGGTGCCGGCGCGCAGGCGGAGGAACTCCGGGATGTCGCGGCCGCGGGACCACAGGGTGCGGTCGCGCAGCTCGGCCCGCCGTCGCAGGTCGGCGATGTCGGGCGCGGCGGCCAGCCGGGCGGTCTCCTCCTCGGCGTAGGCGGTGGCGTACGCGTCGGCCCGCTCGGCGAGGCGCTTCTCGAACGCCGCCAGGTCGCGCTCGTGGCGCTCGCGGGTGCGGCGGCGGCTCTCGAACCAGCTGGCCGCGCCGGTGATCGGCGCGAGGAGCACGAAGATCAGGAAACGGGGCTCCTGGAGGGCGGCGGCCATGAGGATGCCGCCGACGAGCGGCGCCGCGGACGACAGCCAGGAGAACCGGGCGGGTTCCGGCGTGGCCGGCACCTTGGTGATCGGGGGCAGCACCACTGCCTCGGGGCGGGCGGGGCGCAGCGGCGTGCGGTGGAAGGCCACCTGCCCGAGCTGGTCGACCCGGGCGGGGGGCCGGGCCTCGACCCGTCCGCACGTCAGCACCGAGTCACCGATGCGGAGCTCGGCGCCCTCGGGGACGATCGCCGGACCCTCCGGGTGCACGCCGTCGACGAGCAGCGGGTTGGTGGCCTCCGGGTTCTCCCGGATCGTGACCGTGAGGTCCTCGCCGACCGTGACCTCGGCGTGCGACCGGGAGATGGCGGCGTCGGGGATGGCGCGGTAGTGGGGCAGGCGCTCGCCCTGGCTCCACGGCCGACCGAGCGTCCACGTGCCGGGCCCGAGCTCCACCCGCCAGCCCGAGGCCGGCCCGCCGACCGCCTCGATGCGCACGAGCGCGTCGGCCGCCGGCGTGGCGAACCCGGCCGTGGCGGCGTCGGTGAGGGTGAGCACCTCGCCGCTGACGAGGCCGACCTCGCCGAGCGAGGCCTGCGGGTCGAGCACCTGGCCGGTCTCGGCCCGCGCCAGCGACCGCCCGCCGGCGACGCCGGCCTGCGCGGCCAGCGCGCGGCGCAGCTCGTCGACGGTGTGGGTCGGCTCGACCGTGGCCACGACGTCGACGGAGCGGTCGGTGCCGGCCGATGCGACACGGAGCATCAGCTGCATCTGGGGAGGACCTCCATCTCGGTCACCTCGGGGCTCGCAGGGACGTGAGGCTGACGGCGGCGCGGAGGCGGGCGGCTCGGTCGAGGTCGGCGTCGAGCGACGCCCGGGCCTCGTCGTAGGCGGCCCACGCGTCGTCGACGTCGGCGTCGGCGGGCTCGTCGGCCCCGAACGTGGCCACGTCGGCGCGGCGGGCGAGGTCGGCGGCGCCGGCGGCGCCCACGACGGTGGCCAGCTCCCGGCGGGTGGCCCGCGGCGGCACCGGCCGCCCGGTGTCGCGGACGTGGTCGACCAGCTCGGCGAAGGAGCCGGCCACCCGCTCCGAGGGCGTCCCCCGGGTGCGCCGGCGGCTGCGGCGGCGGCGCTTCAGGGCGACGATGGCGAGCGACGGCAGTCCGAGCGCCAGGGCGGGGAGGCCGACGGCGACCCCGGCGGCGACCACCCACCCGGGCAGCCCGCCCGCGCCGTCGTCGTCTTCGTCCTCCTCCT
>DASTYO010000225.1:0-17076 GCA_035764875.1 Acidimicrobiales bacterium
TCCTCGGTGCGGATCGTGCCGACCGCCAGCCCCCGGCCCCGCCCGGACGCCATGGGCGTCAGCTCGGACAGCAGCCAGCCGGAGGCGTCCACCGGGCGGTGGAACCAGACGCTGTGGTCGAGCGACACCGACAGCCGCCGGGCGTCGTCGGCGAGGTGGGCGTGGGGCTCGCGCACCGCCCGCGTGGCGCCGAAGTCGCTCAGGTAGGCGATCGTCTGCAGGTGCAGGTCGGGCTCGTCGGGCAGCGGGGCCCGCACCCGGAACCAGGCCCGGCGGGTGTGGGGCAGCCCGGCGGTGACCGCATCCACGGGCACGTCGCGGCTCTCGATCAGCGGGTTGTCGTAGCGGCCGGTCGCGAGCCCGTCCGGGCCGGGGACGCCGGGCGTGGCCGGCAGCTCGTACTCGGCGCCCGCCTCGTCCCGCTGGAAGTCGGCGGTGAGCACCAGCACGGTGCCGGCGTCCTGCGACGCGGTGACCCGGCGGGTGGTGAAGCTGGCGCCGTCGCGGGTGCGCTCGACGTGGTGGCGCACGTGCTCCTCGGGCGTGCCGGCCACCACGAAGGAGGCGTGCAGCGCGATCGCGTGGCGCTCGGGTTCGACGGTGCTGCTCGCCGCTCGCAGCGCCTGGGCGATCAGCCAGCCGCCGAACACGTGGCGGGCGTCGGCGGGGTCGCGGCTGCGGAACCCGTCGTCACCGTCGGGGACCAGCGCGAGGCGCTCCACCATGTCCCGGGGTCGGGAGCCGGAGGCGTCCGCCACGTCAGGCGATCCCGGCGGCGACCAGCCCGACGTGGATCGAGTGCTCGACCGAGTCCTCGAACCGGACCAGGTCGTCGGAGGTGTCGCCCATCTGCCCGGCCTTGTACCGGGTGTAGACGCCGGCGGCGATGCACCCGGAGCGCCACGCGTGGAAGGCCAGCCAGTAGTCGAGGTCGCGCGCGGCCTCACCGGTGCGCTCCTCGTACCACGCCACGAGCTGGGCCCGGTCGGGGAAGCCGTCGGCGGCCGACGCGGCGTCGGCGCGGGTGGTGGCCCCGGGGTCGGCCCACCAGCTCAGCAGGTACGACAGGTCGGCGGCCGGCGGCCCGAGCGTGCACAGCTCCCAGTCGAGGAGGGCGGCGACGCTGCCGTCGGGGGCGTGGATCACGTTGCCCAGGCGGAAGTCGCCGTGGACGATGCCCGCCGGCCCCTCCTCGGGCTGGTTGGCGACGAGCCAGTCGTGGAGCTCGGCCATGCGCGGCATCGGCCGGGTGTCGGCCGCCTCCCACTGCCCGTGCCAGCGGCGCAGCTGGCGGCCCAGGTAGTCGGTGCGCTTGGCGAAGTCACCGAGCCCGACGGCGTCGGGGTCGACCGCCCGGAGCGCCACGAGCACCTCGATCAACGACTCGGCGGCCCGCTGGCGAGCGGCCACGGGCAGGCGCTCGGCCGCGGCCCGGTCGTGGAGCACGGGCCCGTCGACGAACGCCATCACGTAGAACGGCGCGCCGGTGACCTCGGGGTCCTCGCACGCGCCGACCACCGGAGCCACCGGCACGTCGGTGCCGGCGAGGGCGGTGATCACGCGGTGCTCGCGCATGACGTCGTGGGCGCTGGCGAGCAGGTGGCCCACCGGCGGCCGGCGCAGCACGTACCGGGTGCCGTCGGCGGCGTGGACGATGTAGGTCAGGCACGAGTGCCCGCCCTGCACCTGGTCGAACCGCAGCTCGTCGGCCGAGCCGACGTCGCCGACGTGCTCGACGAACCAGCGGTGCACGGGGTCGCGCTCGATGCCGAGCGGCGTGGCGGGGCGATCGGGGGTGGGCATCGTCGACCTCCTCAACGGCCGGTGAACCGGGCCGGGCGCCGCTCGAGGAACGCCTTCACGCCCTCGGCGTGGTCCTCCGAGTGGAAGCACTCCTGCAGCATGCGGCCGGTCTCGCCGACGTGGGCGGCGACCTCGGCGGCCATGGCCTGGTACACGAGCCGCTTGGTGCGGGCGATGGCGAACGGCGACGCCTCCAGGTAGCGCTCGGCCTCGGCCCGGGCGGCCGCCAGCAGATCGTCCGGCGGCACCACCTGCGAGACGAAGCCGATGCGCAGCGCCTCCGCGGCGTCGATGACCTCGCCCGACAGCAGCAGCCGAAGCGCCTCGGTGGCGCCGACCTGGCGGGGGAGCAGGAAGCTGCCCGCGCCGGTGTCGGGGACGAGGCCCCGCTTGACGAAGATCCAGCCGAGCTTCGCCCGGTCGCTGGCGATGCGGACGTCGGCCTGGGTGGCGAACTCCACGCCCATGCCCACAGCCGGGCCGTCGATGGCGGCGATCACCGGCTTCGGGCACTGGACGATGGGCCACGGCAGCCGGGCCCGCTCGTCGTCGCGCCGGGCCGCCGAGCCCCGCTGGTCCTCGGGCGTCTCGTCCAGCTCGGACAGGTCGGTGCCGGCGCAGAACGCGCCGCCGTCACCGGTGATGATCACGACGCGGGCTGCCTCGTCGTCGGCGGCCCGCCACACCGCGTCGGTGAAGTCGGCCAGGACGGCGTAGGTCATGGCGTTGCGCTTCTCGGGCCGGTCGATGGTGATGGTGGCGACCCCGTCGTCGACCTCGTAGCGGATGTGCCCCGTCGGCATGTGCGTCCCCCTGGCGGCTGCGGCGGCGCTCGTGGCGCCCTTGGCAACGACCGTAGCCAGGACGAACGGGTGCCGGGGCAACCCGGGGAGCGCCCTAACCTGCCCGGCCATGGCCAAGGCACCCGTGCTCACCCCCCAAGCCGAGGACTTCCCCCGCTGGTACCAGGACGTCCTCAACAAGGCGGAGCTGGCCGACAACGGGCCGGTCCGGGGCACGATGGTCATCCGCCCGTACGGCTACGGCCTGTGGGAGCGGATGCAGGCCGAGATGGACCTGCGCATCAAGGCGTGCGGCGCCGAGAACGCCTACTTCCCCCTGTTCATCCCGGAGAGCTACCTCACCCGCGAGGCCGAGCACGTCGAGGGCTTCAGCCCCGAGCTGGCGGTCGTCACCCACGGCGGCGGCAAGGAGCTCGAGGAGCCCATCGTCGTGCGCCCCACGTCGGAGACGGTCATCGGCGAGTTCATGGGCAAGTGGGTGCAGAGCTACCGCGACCTGCCGCTGCTCCTGAACTCGTGGAACAACGTCGTGCGCTGGGAGCTGCGCCCCCGCATCTTCCTGCGCACCACCGAGTTCCTCTGGCAGGAGGGCCACACCGCCCACGCCACCCGCGAGGACGCCGCCGCCTACGCCAGCCGCATCCTGCACGAGGCCTACGCCGACTTCATGACCAACGTGCTGGCCATCCCCCTGTACCTCGGCATCAAGCCCAGCTACGACCGCTTCGCCGGCGCCATCAACACGCTCGCCTGCGAGGCGATGATGCGCGACGGCAAGGCGCTGCAGATGGGCACCAGCCACGAGCTGGGTCAGAACTTCGCCCGGGCCTTCGACATCCAGTACCTCGACGACCAGGGCCAGCAGCAGCTGTGCTGGACCACCTCGTGGGGCAGCTCCACCCGCATGGTCGGCGGGCTCATCATGTGCCACGGCGACGACCGCGGCCTGCGCGTCCCGCCCCGCCTCGCCCACATCCAGTCCGTGGTCCTGTGCATCCGCGACGAGGAGGGCGCCGGCGAGGCCGCCGCCCGCATCAACGAGGAGCTGGTCGCCGCCGGCGTGCGGTCCCGCCTCGACGCCCAGGTGGCCACCCCCTTCGGCCGCCGGTCCACCGACTGGGAGCTGAAGGGCGTGCCCGTGCGCCTCGAGGTCGGCCCGCGCGACGTCGCCGAGGGCCAGGCCGTGCTCGTGCGCCGCGACACCGGCGAGAAGCAGCCCGTGCCGCTCACCGACGTCGTGGCCACCGTGCAGCGCGTGCTGGCCGAGCTCCAGGACTCGCTGCTCGCCGAGGCCACCGCCATGCGCGACGAGCGCACGGCCGACGCCACCAGCATCGACGAGGTGCTCGAGGCGGCCGCCACCGGCTTCGCCCGGGTGCCCTGGTCGGTGGTCGCCGGCGAGGACGCCGCGGCCGAGCTCGGCACGAAGGCGGTCACCGTGCGGTGCATCCAGCGGGCCGACGGGACGGTGCCCGCCGACGAGGGCGAGGACGACCTCTACGCGATCTGCGGCCGTTCGTACTGAGGCGGTACACTCCCCAGCCGAACTCGTTCCGGCACGGAGCGTGGGCCCCGGGCCCACGCTTCTTTGCTTCTCACGCCCGTCTCCGTCGAAGAGGAGGTGCACCATGGCCAAGACCGACACCGTCCGCGCCCTCGTGGAGCCCCTCGCCGCCGCGGCCGGCGCCGACGTGTACGACATCACCCTGGCGGGCGGGAAGCTGGTGGTGGCGCTCACCCGGCGCGGCGGCATCGACCTCGACACCCTCACCAGCGTGTCCCGGCAGCTGAACGCGGTCCTCGACGAGGAGGACCCCATCAGCGGCTCCTACACCCTCGAGGTCACCAGCCCCGGGCTCGAGCGCAACCTGCGCACCCCCGAGCACTTCGCCGGCGCGGTGGGCGACGAGGTCACCATCCGCACCAAGCCCGACGTCGAGGGCGAGCGCCGCGTGAAGGGCACCGTGCGCCGCGCCGACGCCACCTCGGTCACCGTCGTCCTCGACGACGGCGTCGAGCGCACCGTCGCCATCGACGACATCGAGCGTGCCCGCACCGTGTTCACCTGGGGCGGCGCCGAGAAGCCCTCCGCCAAGCCGAAGTCCACCAAGGCCGCATCGAACAAGAAAGCACGATCGTGAGCAACCCCGACATGTTCGAGGCCCTCCAGGCGCTGGCCGCCGAGAAGGGCATCTCCGTCGACACCCTCATGGCGGCGCTCGCCGACGCCCTGGAGTCCGCCTACAAGCGGATGCCCGGCGCCTACGAGTACGCGTGGGTCACCATCGACCCGGCCACCTTCGACATCCGGGTCTACGCCCAGGACCTCGACGAGGAGGGCGAGCCGGTCGGCGACGTGTTCGACGTCACGCCCGACAACTTCGGCCGCATCGCCGCGCAGACGGCCCGCCAGGTGATGACCCAGCGCATCCGCGAGGCCGAGCGCGAGCTCAAGTACGAGGAGTACGCGGGCCGCGAGGGCGACATCGTCACCGGCATCGTCCAGCAGAACGACAGCCGCTACACGCTGCTCGACCTCGGCCGGGTCGAGGCCCTGCTGCCCCAGGCCGAGCAGGTGCCCCACGAGCGCCCCGAGAACAACGCCCGCCTCAAGGCGTACATCGTCGAGGTGCGCAAGACGGCCAAGGGCCCCCAGATCGTCGTGTCCCGCACGCACCCGGGCCTCATCCTCGAGCTGTTCAAGCTCGAGGTGCCCGAGATCGCCGACGGCATCGTCGAGATCAAGGCATGCGCCCGCGAGCCAGGCCACCGCACGAAGATGGCCGTGGCCTCAAACGACAACAACGTCGACCCGGTCGGCGCGTGCGTCGGCGCCCGCGGGTCGCGCGTCCGCCAGGTGGTCACCGAGCTGCGGGGCGAGAAGATCGACATCGTCCCGTTCTCGGAGGACCCCTACGAGTTCGTGGCCAAGGCCCTCCAGCCCGCCCGGGTCAAGGAGGTCCGCATCGACGAGATGACCGGCACCGCCATGGTCATCGTGCCCGACCACCAGCTCAGCCTGGCCATCGGCAAGGAGGGCCAGAACGCCCGCCTCGCCGGCCGGCTCACCGGCTGGGCCATCGACATCAAGTCGGAGACCCAGCTGGCCGAGGCCGAGGCGGCCTACGCCGAGCAGGACTGGGCCGAGGGCGAGTGGGTCGTCGACCCCGAGACCGGCGAGCAGGTGTGGCAGCCCGCCGAGGGCGGCCCCGCCGTGTCCGCGGCCGAGTACCTGGAGTCCGCCGAGGACGAGGAACCGGCCGAGGGTGGCGAGGTGCCCGAGGCGGCCGAGGAGGCCGAGGCGGCGCCGGACGAGGCCGACGAGGTCACCGCCGAGCTCGAACCCGAGACCGACCTGCCGGCCGCCACGGGCGAAGCCGACGACATGGAGGTCGGCGACGACCCCGTGGAGCGCGCCCAGCCCGACGTCCCGGCCGGCGAGGAGCCGGCCGGGGTCGCCGAGGAGGAAGCCATCCACGAGGTGACCGGACCCGCCGCTGACAAACAGGCCGAGCAACCCTGACCCCACCGCAGCGGACCTGCATCGGCTGCCGGCGCACCGCCGGGCAGGACGAGCTGGTCCGCGTGGTCCGCACCGGGGAGGGATCGGTCGAGTTCGGCCGTACACTGCCCGGACGGGGTGCATGGCTCTGCGCCGCAACGCTCTCCGAGTGCGCGGCCCTGGCGATGCGCCGCCGAGCGTTCGAACGGGCCCTCCGGGGGCCGGTCGACCACGCCTCGGTCGAGGCCGCGGTGCGCCGTGCTGCGGCCTCGGTTCGTGACCAGGAACCAAACGCGCGAGGATGAACGGTCGCGCAAGACCCCCACCACCGACGTAGGCAAGGCGAAACGAAGACTCTTGGCAGGCAAGATCAGGGTGTACGAGCTCGCACGTGAGCTCGGACTCGAGAACAAAGAGACCGTCGACCTGTGCAACTCGCTCGGGATCGGCGTCAAGAGCCACTCCTCGAGCATCGTGGAGCCGCAGGCCGACCGCGTCCGCCGCAAGGCGGAGCGGGAGGGGCTGATCCGCGAGCCCAAGCCTGCTGAGGCCGACGGCGACGGAGCTGCGGCGACCGAGGCCGAGAAGCCGGCCAAGAAGGCCGCTCCGGCGAAGAAGGTGGTGGCCAAGAAGGCCGCGGCCGCGCCCAAGCCGGCGCCGCCGACGCCCGAGGTCGAGGCCCGACCGGAGGCACCGGCCGCCCCCGAGCCGCCCGCTGCGCCCGCCGCTGCGCCGGCCGCCCCTGCGGCTGCTGCGCCCACGCCGCCGCCCGCCGCGCCCCCGGCGCCGCCGAAGCCGGCCGCAGCTGAGGCCCCCGCGCCGCCGCGGCCGCCCGCCGCCCGCCCCGCCGCTGGTGTGGTGAAGTCCTCGGGCAGCGAGCACCCGCCGGCTCGCCCCCGCGAGGAGGAGCCCGCCGCCGCCGCACCGGTGCCGCCGGCCCCCGCCGCCGCGCCGAAGCCGCCCGCCCAGGCGCCCCGCCCGCCCGCGGCCGCCCCCCAGCCGCCGGCAGCCGCCGAGGCCCCCCGCCCGCCGGCCGCCCCGGCCGATCCCGGCGCCAAGCCCGGCCAGAAGGCCCCGCCGAAGTCCGCCTCCGGCAAGCCCATCCCGCCGCCCCCCGGCCCCATGGTGTCCCGCACCGGCAAGCCCATCCCGCCGCCCCCCGGGGCCGGCGGTCGTGGCCCTGCCCCCGCGCCCAGCGGCCCCGGCAACCGGCCGCCCCGCCGTGGCGCGGCCGGCCAGGTCCGCTACACCCCGCCGCCCCCCGGCGGCGGCCCCCGCCCCGGTGGCGGTGGCCCCGGCGGCGGCCCCGGTGGTGGTCGTCCCGGTCCCGGTGGCGCCCGGCGCCCACCGAAGCGCCGCGGCGGTCGTCGTCGCCGCAACCGCGAGGAGCTGCAGCCGCTGTCGGCGCCCAGCTTCACGCCCCATGACGCGCCGATCCCCGACCACGAGGTCGTCATCGAGCGGGCCTCGACGCCCCAGGACATCGGCCCGAAGCTGAACCGCACGGCGTCCGACGTCGTCCGCTTCCTCATGGAGCAGGGCGAGATGGTGACGGCCACGCAGTCGCTGTCCGACGACATGATCGAGCTGTTCGCCGCCGAGCTCGGCGCCACCATCCGCCTGGTCGACCCGGGCGAGGAGGCCGAGGTCGAGCTGCAGAAGCGCCTGGGCGTCGACGAGCTGCTCGGCGTCGACGAGGTCGACGAGTCCGTGCCGCACCGCCCGCCGGTCGTCACGATCATGGGCCACGTCGACCACGGCAAGACGAAGCTGCTCGACTACATCCGCGAGGCCAACGTGGTCGCCGGCGAGGCGGGTGGCATCACCCAGCACATCGGCGCCTACCAGGCCGAGAAGGACGGCCAGAAGGTCACCTTCATCGACACCCCGGGCCACGAGGCGTTCACCGCCATGCGCGCCCGCGGGGCCCAGGCCACCGACATCGTCGTCCTGGTCGTGGCCGCCGACGACGGCGTGATGCCCCAGACCGTCGAGGCGCTCAACCACGCCAAGGCGGCCGACGTGCCGATCATCGTGGCGGTCAACAAGATCGACAAGGAGGCGGCGAACCCCGACCGGGTCATGCAGCAGCTCTCCGAGTACGACCTCATCCCCGAGGAGTGGGGCGGCGAGACGATCTTCGCCAAGGTCTCCGCGCTCACGGGCGAGGGCGTCGAGGACCTGCTCGAGAACCTGCTCGTCGTCGCCGAGATCGAGGACCTGCGGGCCGACCCCGAGGGTCGGGCCGCCGGTTCCGTGCTCGAGTCGCACCTCGACATCGGCCGGGGCCCCGTGGCCACCGTGCTGGTCCAGCGCGGCACCCTGCGCGTGGGCGACCCCATGGTCGCCGGCGCCGCCTGGGGTCGTGTCCGGGCCCTCATCGACGACCACGGCAACCAGGTCAAGGAAGCGGGCCCGTCCGCTCCGGTGCAGGTCCTCGGCCTGTCCGACGTGGCCGACGCCGGCGACCAGTTCATCGTCGCCCCCGACGACAAGACCGCCCGCGACGTCGCCGACAAGCGCGAGCACTTCCACCGCCTGGCCAACCTCGGCCGCGAGGCCACCGCCACCGGCGGCGGCGCCAAGCTCGAGGACATCTTCGCCGCCATCCAGGCCGGCGAGGTCGCCACGCTGTCGCTGGTGCTCAAGGCCGACGTGAACGGCTCGCTCGAGGCGCTCACCGACTCGCTGAAGAAGCTCGAGCGCGACGACGTCAAGATCGGCTTCGTCCACCGCGCCGTGGGCGGCATCACCGAGAACGACATCCAGCTCGCCTCGGCCTCCAACGCCACCATCATCGGCTTCAACGTGCGACCGGACCGCAAGGCCCGCGAGCTCGCCGAGGCCGAAGGCGTGGAGATCCGCACCTACGAGATCATCTACAAGGTGCTCGAGGACATGGAGGCGGCCATGCTCGGCATGCTCGCCCCCGAGTACGAAGAGGTCGTCACCGGCGACGCCGAGGTGCGCGAGATCTTCTCCGTGCCCCGCATCGGCAAGATCGCCGGCTGCATGGTCCTCGACGGGGTCATCACCCGCGGCTCCAAGGTCCGGTTCCTCCGCGAGGGCACCATCATCTGGAAGGGCTCGATCCAGTCGCTCAAGCGGTTCAAGGAAGACGCCACCGAGGTGCGCGCCGGGTTCGAGTGCGGCATCGGCCTGTCGGACTTCCAGGACCTCAAGGAAGGCGACATCATCGAGACCTACGAGGAGCGCGAGATCGCGCGCACGTGATGTGGGCGGCGGCAGCCCTCGAGCTGTCCCTCCGCATCCCGCTCGGCGACTCCCTCAAGGCCAAGCGGTCGGCCATCCGGCCCATCCTCGACGGCGCCCACCGACGCTTCGGTGTGGCGTCGGCCGAGGTCGGCCACCAGGACGTCCCCGACCGGGCCGTGCTCGTGTTCGCCGCGGTGGCGTCCAGCGCCCGCCAGGTCGACGAGATCCTCGACGCCGTCGATCGCTTCGTCTGGTCGTTCCCCGAGATCGAGGTCCACGGCACCGACCGCTACTGGGTCGACACGGCGTAGCCGGCGTCCGGTAGGAAGGCGCCGTGCCCGACCTGATGCCCGCCGCGTTCCTGGGCCACGGCAGCCCGATGAACGCCCTCGACGACAACCGCTACACCCGGGCCTGGCGGGCCTTCGGCGAGGCGGTGCCCCGGCCCCGGGCGATCCTGTGCGTCTCGGCGCACTGGTACATCAACGCCACCGCGGTCACGGCGATGCCGTCGCCGAAGACCATCCACGACTTCTACGGCTTCCCCCAGCAGCTGTTCGACGTCGACTACCCGGCACCGGGCGACCCCGAGGTGGCCCAGGAGGTCGTCGACGTCGTCGCCCCCACGTGGGTCGGCCTCGACCGCGACAGCTGGGGCATCGACCACGGCACCTGGTCGGTGCTGGTGCACGCCTTCCCCGACGCCGACATCCCGGTGCTCCAGCTGGCCATCAACGCGCAGCAGCCCTACGACTACCACCTCGACCTCGGGGCGAAGCTGGCGCCGCTGCGCGAACGAGGCGTGCTGATCGTGGGCAGCGGGAACGTCGTGCACAACCTGCGCCGCATCGACTGGCACCGCCCCGACGAGGGTGAGGACTGGGCGCAGCGCTTCGACGACGACGCCCGCGACCTCATGACGGCCACGCCGGGTCAGCTGCCCTCGCTGATCGACCACGGCGACCACGGCGCGGCGGTGCCGACGCCCGACCACTTCCTGCCGCTGCTCTACCTCGCCGGCCTGGCGTCGGCCGCCGGCGAGCCGGCCGACGTGCTCGTCGACGGCTACGCCTACGGGTCGCTGTCGATGACCGCCTACACCGTCGGCATGGACGCGGCGGTGGGGGAGTCGGGCGGCGACGGCTCGCCCGAGGTGCCCACCGACGCGACCGATCCCACCCAGTCCAACATCTGATCGTTCTGGACGCGGGTCCTGCGCACCGGTCAGGCCGGCGGCCGCTTCCCGGCGGCCGCGGCGAGCATGGCCACCAGGCGCTGCTCGACCGCGTCGTGATCGAGGCCCAGGCGGGTGAGGGGGCCGTCGTCGTCCTCCAGCTCGAGGAGCGCGAGCAGGACGTGCTCGGTGCCGATGTAGTTGTGGCCGAGCCGGAGCGCGGAGCGGAAGGTGAGCTCGAGCACCTTCTTGGCGCCCACGTCGTAGGGGATGAGCGCCGGCACCTCGTCGGTGGGCTCGGGCAGCGTGGGCTCCACCGCGGCCCGCACGTCGTCCTCGGTGCGCCCGTCCCCGACCAGGAGCCGGCTGGCGATGGCCGCCGGCTCGGCGAGCAGGCCGAGCAGCAGGTGGCCGCTCGTGATGGTGTCGTTGCGGTGCGATCTGGCCTCCTCCTGGCTGGCGAGGATGCAGCGCTTGGCCCGCTCGGTGAACCGGTCGAAGCCGTCACCGGTGGCCATCTCGCTCGCGTCCACCGGGCTGGAGGGCACGAACCGCTTCCGCGCCGCCTGCTTGGTGACGCCCATGCTCCGGCCGATGTCGGTCCACGACGCGCCCGATCGCCGGGCCTGGTCGACGAAGTGGCCGATGAGGTGGTCGGCGACGTCGTCGAGGTGCTCGGCGGCCAGCACGGCGTCGGTCACCCGGTCGAGGGGGTCGTCGTGGACCCGGTTGATCGCGGTGATGAGGTCGTCCAGCCGGACGTGCGCCGTCGCGTCGGTCATGCGACAACCGTAGGTTGTCGCCCGCTAGACGTCAACCTCGGGTTGTCGCTCCGCGTCAGGCCGTTCGGGGCCGCCGACCGATCCCGCGACCCCGCGGAACCGCCGAGCCGATCGCCCGACCGAGCTCGGCCACCACGCCGATGACCGCTCCCACGCCGGCGACCACGATCAGGACCCGGGCCCCGACCTCCCAGATGTCCGAGTACTCCGTGAAGTCGAAGGGGAAGAGCTGCCAGGTGCGGATCGCCACCACGACGCTGATGACGTCGAGCGCCGCCTCGCCGATGTGGCGGGACCATGCAGGATCGTGCAGCGTCCACAGCACGTTGGCGGCCACGGTGGCGCCGAGGGACACCTGGATCCACGGCAGCAGGTCCTCGTAGGCGCGGGTGAGGAACGGCGGCCACTCCCACTCGAGCAGGTGGTTCGCCGCCCACAGCAGGACGAGGTTGACGATGGCGGCGGCGACGTAGCCGGTGCGACGCACGCCGACGGGTTGGCGATCGGCCATGGCAGCCTCCACGAGCGGTGCGGGTGCTCTGGACCCATCGTCTGCCGGGCGTGCCCGGGCGGCCAGGGTCGATCGTCCCCGGCCGCCCGGTGGACGGGGGCTCACCGTCCGATCAGCGCTGCTCAGTCGTCGTCCTGCTGGCCGCCGTCGTCATCGTCGTCGGGGCCGGTGTCGTCGTCGCCCTCGCTGCTCAGCACGTTGAAGTCCTCGTCCAGGTGGACGTCGACCTGCGTGCCGTCGTCCAGCGTGACCTCGACCTCGTAGGCGCCCTCCTCGTCGCCCTGCTCGGTCTCGGTGACGGTGCCGCCGCCGGTCTCCTCGAGGGCGGCCGCGGTCGCCCGGTCGAGCGCCTCGCCGGTGATGGGCTGGTCGTCGTCGCCGCTGCCGCCGGCGATGGCCACCCCGGCGCCGCCCGCCACGACGGCGGCGGCGAGTGCCGCACCTGCGATCCACTTCGTCCTGCGTTGCATGGCTCCTCGCTTCCCTGGGGATCTGGGACCAGCATGCCCGGAGGCGGCTGAAGGGATGCTGAACGCCGAGGCGCCGGCGGACCGCTGATCAGCCCTCGTCCGCCGTCGGCAGGCGGATGGTGATGCGTGCCCCGCCGAGCGCGCTGTCGGTGATCTGCACCTCGCCGCCGTGCGCCCGGACCAGCTCGTCGACGATGGCGAGTCCGAGCCCGGCGCCGCCGGCGTCGCGCGCTCGCCCCTCGTCGAGCCGAACGAACCGGTCGCGCACCCGTCGCCGCTCGTCGGCGGGGATGCCGGGGCCGTCGTCGTCGACGTCGAGCACCACCGCGTCGTCGGCGCTGCGGAGTCGGAGCGCGATCGTCCCCCTCGCGTGCCGCGCCGCATTGTCGGCCAGGTTGCGGAGCACCCGGCGCAAGGCGGCCTCGTCACCCAGCACCCGGCCGGCGCCCACGTCATGCGTGTCGATCCGCAGGGACGTCTCCACCCGCAGCCGGCGCGCCTCGTCGAACACGACGTCGTCGAGGTCGACGACCCGGCGGTCAGGGTGCAGCGAGCCCTCGTCGGCCCGGGCCAGCAGCAGCAGGTCGTCGATCAGGCGCTGCAGCCGGGCGCTCTCGGCGAGCACCACGTCGGCGAGCGGCTCGTCCGGCTCGAGCTGCGGATGGCCCCGAGCCACCTCGGCGTGCTGGCGCAGCGACGCGACGGGGGAGCGCAGCTCGTGGGACGCGTCGGCGACGAAGCGGCGCTGGCGTTGGTGCCCGGCCTCCAGCCGGCCGAGCATGCCGTTCATCGTCTCGGCCAGGCGGGCGATCTCGTCACGCCCGGCGGGGACCGGGACCCGCCGGTGCATCTCCGAGATGGTGACCGCCTCGACCTCGCGGCGGATCCGGTCGACCGGCGCCAGCGCCCGGCCCACGACCCACCAGGTGGTGACGCCGACCAGGCCCAGCAGCAGCGGTGCGGCCAGCCCGAGCAGCGACGCCGCCGTGCTCGTGGCGTCGGCAACGTCGTCGACGGACCGCCCGACCACCACCGCCACCCCGTCGGACCCGGCGAGCTCGACCACCAGCAGGAACTCCTCGACCTCGCCGCCGACGCGCACGTCGAGCCGACGGCCGTCTCGCTCGGCGGGTCCCACCAGGGCTCGTGCGGTCGACACGTTGTCGCTGGCGGCGAGGACGCGGCCGTCGGGGTCGACGAGCTGGACCAGCTCCTCCTCGGGATCGGACACGGCGAGCGACGGCACGGCACCGGTCCGCTCCAGCTCGGTGGCCAGCTCCTCGGCCCGCCGGCTCGCCGACGCCTCCAGGTCCTCGATGAGCCCGCTTCGCAGCGCCTGCACCAGCGCGAGCGCGCCCAGTCCGATGGCGATGCCGACCACCAGCACGGCGGCCACCGTGGTGCGGACGCGGACGGTGCCGAGCCGGGCGACGAGCCGCGGGCGGTCAGCCGCCATGGGCATCCAGTCGGTAGCCCTGCCCACGGAGGGTCTCGATGGCGGTTCGACCGAAGGGGCGGTCGAGCTTGTTGCGCAGGTGCCGGACGTACACCTCGACGATGTTGGGGTCGCCCTCGAAGTCGAGGTCCCACACGTGGTCGAGGATCTCCCGCTTCGACACGGCTTCGCCCTTGTGCCGCAGGAGGAACTCGAGCAGCGCCGCCTCCCGTGCCGTCAGCTCGACCTCGGTGTCGCCGCGCCACACCTGTCGGCTCGCCGGGTCCAACCGCAGGTCGCCGGCCGCGAGCACGGCCGGCCGCTCCACCGCGCCGCGTCGGACGAGCGCGCGGAGCCGGGCGACGAGCACGGCGTGGGAGAACGGCTTCGTGAGGTAGTCGTCGGCGCCGGTGTCGAGCGCTTCCACCTCGTCCCACTCGCCCTCCTTGGCGGTGAGCATCAGGATCGGCGTCCACACGTCCTCCGACCGCAGCGTCGAGCAGACCCGGTAGCCGTTCATGCCCGGCAGCATGATGTCGAGGACGATGGCGTCGTAGGGCTCCTCCCGCGCCAGCCAGAGCCCGTCCGTGCCGGAGTGGGCGACGTCGACCGCGAACCCCTCGGCCTCCAGGCCCGTGCGGATGCCTGCCGCCAGCCGCTCCTCGTCCTCGACCAGCAGCACCCGCATGGGCAGACCTCCGACGGCATCCTGCCCCGCCGACGCTGAACGGTGCCTGAACGATCGTGGCCGAGCCGGCGGACGGTTGACGGCTCCGATGGTAAGTCGTAGCTTACGGTTCGTGGCTGCTTACGGAAGGTCGGACGAGGCGTGGGACGCGATGGGCGACCGCACCCGCCGGGCCATCCTCGAGCGGCTGGCCGAGCGACCGTCGGCGGTGGGAGAGCTGGCCGCCCAGCTGCCCGTGAGCCGCCCCGCCGTCTCCCAGCACCTCAAGGTGCTGAAGGAGAGCGGGCTCGTGGACGACGAGACGGTCGGCACCCGGCGCATCTACCGGCTCAACCCGGCCGGTGTGCAGGCGCTCCGGGACCAGCTCGAGACCTTCTGGAACCGGGCGATGGCCAGCTACGAAGCCACGATCGACGACGACCTCACGGAGGACGAGCCATGACCCAGGCCGCAGACACGGTGGTCCGCAAGGAGACGGTGGTCGACGCACCGATCGAGCGGGCGTTCCGCGTGTTCACCGATCGGTTCGGCGACTTCAAGCCACCGGAGCACAACCTGCTCGGCGCCCCCATCGTCGAGACCACCTTCGAGCCCCACGTCGGCGGGCACATCTACGACCGGGCCGCCGACGGCAGCGAGTGCCGCTGGGCCCGCATCCTCGCCTTCGAGCCGCCGACCCGTGTCGTGTTCAGCTGGGACATCGGACCGACCTGGCAGCTCGAGCCCGACCCCGACAACGCCAGCGAGGTCGAGGTGCGCTTCGTCGCCGAGGGCCCGGACCGCACCCGGGTCGAGCTCGAGCACCGCAACATCGACCGCCACGGCCCCGGCTGGGAGGGCGTGCACGCCGGCGTCGACTCCGACGGCGGCTGGCCGCTGTACCTCGCCCGCTACGCAGCGCTCATCAACGGGTAGCCGCGCCCGAGCCCACTCAGTTCGGGCTCGGCGGCGGGTCGGGCCGGGACCTCGGCGCCGGCGGCGCGTACCAGCGCCACTGGCAGCGCTCGCCGCTGGCGTGCCGGTACCGGGGTGCATCGGGTGGCGGCCCGCTGGGTGGCCGGGCGAGACCGCCGGCAGACAGTGGCCGACCGTGCTGGTCGAGCACGACGAGCCGCTCCGCCGGGCCGCGGATCGTGATGATGCCCCGGTGGTGCAGCCGGTGGTGGTGCGGACACACCAGCAGGAGGTTCCACAGCTCCGTCGGGCCGCCGTCCTCCCAGTGGATCAGGTGGTGGGCGTGGAGCCCACGCCTGGCGCCGCAGCCGGGCACCTCGCAGCACCCGCCGGCCCGCCGTTCCAGCGCTCGGCGGACCCGGCGCGGGATCTTGCGGGTGGTGCGGGCGCAGCCGATGGGCGTGCCGTCCCGCTCGAACCAGGTCTCGAAGGTGGCGTCGCAGCTCAGGTACCGGCGCTCGGCCTCCGTGAGCGCCGGGCCGAGGTGGACCTCGCCGGCCTTGGTGGCGACGTCGACGTGCAGAACGACGGTGGTGCGATCGGCGTGTGGCCGGCGGACTGCCGACACGTCGAGGCTCGCTTCGCACATGGCGACGAAGGCGTCGGCCAGGGTGGGGAACGGCGGGGGGAAGAGCTCGATGACCCCGGCAGCCTTCGCCGCCTTGCGGTCGCGCTTCCACTGCTGGACGAGGGCGTCGAGATGCGCCGCCAGCGCGGCATCGCACACCGCGCCGTCGACGACGCCGAGCCGCACCCGCAGCCCCCAGCCGCCCTCGTCGTCGAACCCGCCCGACACGCGACGCTCGGGCTCCGGCTCCGACACGGATTCGGGCGGCACGGGCGGCTCGTCTGCGTCCGGTGCGCCCTCGTCCTCGGGCGCCGGCGCCGGCGCCGGCACGGGCTGGGCCCGCCGGGCGAGCTGCAGCGCCCGGCTCAGCTGCCCCACCGTGGCGTAGGGGGCGAAGTCGGCGAAGTGGCCGTCGGTGCCCTCCGGCGCCCGCTTGGCGATGGCTGCCATCTGGTCCTCGGACACCACGCCCTCGTCGAAGCGGGCGAAGCACTCGGTGAGCTCGTCGCGCCGCCTGGCCATCGCCACGAGGTCGGCGGCGTGGTGCTGCGACACGCCGCACTTCCAGGCGACCCAGTGCTCCAACGACCGGGCACCGGCCGACTGCCACAGGTCCTCGTCGTCCATGCCCGCCACGACCTCGACCATCCGAGCGGCGATGGCGTTGCGCTGCCCGCACAGCTCGGCGAGCTCGGCCTCGGCCCGACTGATGGCCTCCAGCACCTCGGGCCGCTCGCTGATCGACATGCCACCAATGGTACGAATAGCCCCCGACAGGAACTCTCGGTCGCCGGAATGTCGTTCGCGGTGACACCCCTCGTCCCGCGTGCACGAGATTCGGCGGTGGCCCCGCCGCCCCGGGGCACCGCCAGGTCACTTCGGCGCGATCACGCCGCCAGGCGGTTCACGTCCGTGATCCGGCACGTGAACTCACCGGGCGCCTCTGCCACTGCCGAGATCGTCTCCGCCTTCTTCTGCCCCGGCTCGAGGTTGTTGATGAACGCCGCACCGGTGGGCTTCCCACGAGCGCAGCTCCACCATGACAGCCGAAACAGGGAGATCAACCCCGTCGGGACGAAATGAACCGAACGGCCCGATCAATCCGTGTCACTCGAAGGGTGGTCTCAGGTCCCGGGGAGCTGCCCCCCGCCGGGTGGAACCCGCCAGATC
>DASTYO010000226.1:0-38507 GCA_035764875.1 Acidimicrobiales bacterium
CGATCACCCTCGCCCAGCCGACCGTGCCGGTGCACCGCTACGACGTGTTCATCCCGTACAGCTTCGAGGCCGGCCAGGACTGGCAGGGCTTCGAGGGCGACATGCGGATGGTCATGCAGGACGCCCGGGCCCGCAAGGACGTCGAGATCTTCACGCTCGGCACCGGCAGCGACCAGCCCACCGGGTTCGTCACCGCCCTCGCCGCCGAGTCCGGCTCGGTGGTCACCCCGACCACCGCCGAGACGTTCGCCGTCGCCGACCTGTACAAGGTCGAGGAGTCCCTCGGCGACCGGTTCCTCGGCAACGCCGCGTGGCAGGCCAACCGGGCGATCTTCAACGACGTCCGCCAGTTCGACACGACCGGCGGGGCCAACCTGTGGGAGCGCCTCGGCGCTGGCACGCCGTCGGAGCTGATCGGCTACCCGGCCTACCGGAACTCGGCGATGGACTCCGGGTTCAACGCAGCGGCGACGGCCAACAACTACATCCTGGCGTTTGGCGACTGGAAGGCCGGCTTCCTGATCGTCGAGCGGGTCGGGATGAACTTCGAGGTCGTCCCCCACCTGTTCCACACGGCCAACAACCGGCCGTCGGGCCAGCGGGGGTTCCTCGCCTGGGGCCGCAACGGCTCCGACGTCATCGTCCCCGAGGCGCTGCGCCTCCTCAACGTCGCCACCGCGGCCTGATCCGGGAGGAACCCCATGGGTCACCCCTTCGCCATCGCGGCTGCCGAGACGCTGTCCGGCACCCGCACGCTCACCGTCGCCGAGGTCAACGAGGCCAACATCTTCTCGTTCGACCCCGGCGGCGCCGCCCGGAACGTCGACCTGCCGGCCGAGGCCGACTGCAAGGGCATCGTCCTGTTCATCTCGAACAAGGCCGACGCCGCCGAGGTCATCACGATCCGGGACGACGCCGGCGGCACCGTGTGCACGCCGACGCAGAACGAGAGCGCCATCGTCTGGTGCGACGGCGTCACCTGGGACGGCGGCACCCTCACCTCGTCCTGACGGGACCGGGGCGGGCAGCCTGCTGCCCGCCCCGCCGTCACCCCGATCCCCAACCTCCAGGAGGTGACGCGGTGGCACTGCTCCGCGCCAAGACGTCGTTCCGTGCCAGCGAACGGCGCATCGTCCACGCCGGCGACCTGCTCGACGCCGCCGACCCGGTCATCAAGGGCCGCGAGGGCCTGTTCGAGGACCCGGACCAGGCCCACAAGGCGCCCGAGGTCCGCCAGGTCGGCACCTCCCGCGCCGTCGCCGAGGCGGCGCCCGACGCCGGCCCGGCCGAGGTCAAGCCCCAGCGCAAGGCCAAGTAGCCGGTCGTGGCCGACCCGTACGACCTCCTCAGCCCGACCGAGGGGTCCCAGGCTGTCGGCCCGAACACGGCCGCCGCTGACGGGCGGATCGCCCGGCTGGTCACCGCCGTGTCCCGGCGGATCGACCGGCTGTGTGGGCCCGTCGTCGAACGGGAGGTCACCGAGGCCCACGACGGCGGCCTGCCGTCGATCGTCCTCGAGGTCGGCCCGGTGGCGTCGATCACGTCGGTCACCGAGTGGGCCGGCGGGGTCGGCACCGTGCTGACGGCCGAGACGCTCGAGGTGTTCCCGTCGGCCGGCTACCTCGCCAGCGACCTCGCCACCCACCGGCCCCGCCTCGTCCGCCGTGCGTCGGGCGGCACCCGGCCGTTCCGCCCTGGCGCCGGGAACGTCGTCGTCGTCTACCAGGCCGGCCGGTTCGCCGACACCGACGCGGTCGACTCCGACTGGAAGCAGGCCGCGGCCGAGATCGTCGCCCAGCAGTGGAAGCAGACCGCGGGGGCGTGGGCCAGGAGCCCTGCCCTCGGCGAGTTCGACGAGGATCTGCCCGGCTACCTGTCGATCGACGACATGATCCGCCGCCGGCTCCGGGACCAGCTGATCCCCACCGGGTTCGCCTGATGCCCACCGCCACCGGCCCGGTCGTCCCCGCCTTCAAGGCCGCCCTCCTCGCCGGGCTTCGCGCCCGCGCGTTGGTCGAGGCCCAGCAGGTGCAGGTCGAGATGCTGTGGCCCGGCCCGGCGACCTGCCCGGAGGGCATCTACCTCGGCGGGTTCGACGACCCGCCCCTCGCCGGCCGCCTCACGCCTGGGAACATGACCGCCTCGGCGACGCACCTCGACGAGGTCGTCGAGGTCCCGATCGTCGTGCAGACCTGGGACGCGGCGCCGTCGGTCGACGCCGACCCCGAGCCGCGCGTGTTCGAGCTGTTCGGCGAGCTCGTCGCCGAGCTGCGGGAGAACAAGACCGTCTCCGACTCGGTGCAGTGGTCGTCGTCGATCGCCTACGTCGTCTCGACGTTCCCCGCCGAGAACGGCGGCTGGGCGTCGCGCCTGGTCGCCACCGTCACCGTCCACGCTCGCATCACCTGAGGAGCAGCCACATGAAGGTCCGCAACGTGTCCCGGCTGGCCCGGGTCGTGAAGTACGTCGACGACGGCCGCATCAAGCAGGCCGCCGCCGCCCCCGGCGGGACGATCGACGTGCCGGCCGAGGTCGCCGGCCGTCCGCCCGCCGGCGGCGACCTCGGTGAGGGGCTGCTGGCGCAGACGTCGGCGTGGGCGCCCGGCGTCGACAAGGCGCCGCCCAAGGCGCCGAAGGATCCCCAGCCCGACCCTGCCGGTGATGCCGGCGCCCCGGAGGTGAAGTCCTGATGTCCGGCCAGTTCGGTCTCACGCTCGAAGACACCTGGGGTGTGCCCAAGACGGTCGACACGTTCGTGCCGGTCCTGTCGGCGGTGCCCGACATCGACGAGGGCTACATGCGGCCCAAGGGCATCTCCTCGCGGCTCACGCAGTCGCCGCTGCAGCTCGGCCCGCGGACGGTCACCGCCAAGACCGAGCTCGAGCTGCCCAACCTCGGGATCGCCGAACTGCTGACGCTGATGTTCGGCACGGCCAACAACTCGGGCGGGTCGACGACCTACACCCCGGGGACCCTCAACGAGTCGGCGACGGTGCAGGTCGGCATCCAGGATGCGGCCGACACGGTGCAGCCGTTCACGCTGTACGGGGCGAAGGTGACCGGCTGGGCGCTGAGCTGCCAGGTCGGCACCGACGGCTTCGCCAAGCTGTCGCTCGACTGGTCGGCGAAGGACGCGACGGTGCACCGGTCGGTCACCGACGCTGCGACCACGAGCGGCGATGCGACGCTCACGTCGTCGTCGGCGGCGTTCACCGTCGGCGACCTCGGCAAGCCGATCTCGGGGACCGGCATCCCGGCGGGGACGACGATCGCCGCTGTCACCTCGGCGACCGAGGTCGAGCTGTCGGCCAACGCGTCGGCCACCGGCACCGGTGTCACCGTCGCGATCGGCGTGGCGCTGGCGACCGAGAGCCTGCCGGCCGGGCTGGCGCCGTTCTCGTGCATCCACGCCGCGCTGACGATCGCCGGCACCGAGGCGGCGTCGGCCCGGCAGCTGTCGCTGTCGGGGGCGAACAACCTGAAGGTGGACCGGCACCGGTTCGGGTCGCGGTTCATCCGCGAGCAGCGCCAGGGCCCGGAGCGGCGGTCGTTCACCGGGTCGTTCGTCGGGGACTTCGACGACCTGACCATGTTCCGCCGTGCGGCGGCGGCGTCGCAGCTGGCGCTCGTCGTCGCGTTCGACAACGGCAGCGAGCAGCTCGACATCACCACGAACGTCCAGCTGACCAAGCCGTCGCAGGGGCTGACCGGCAACGGCCTCGAGGAGCAGACGGTGCCGTTCGAGTGCGTCGGCGACACCGACGCCGAGACGATCTCGGTGGTGCTCACCAACTCCGAGACGGAGTAGGAAGCCGGGTTGCCGTCGACCGTCGCCGCCCAGTTCGCCCGGAAGATGACGCGGGCCGGGGTGTCGCTGGCGTCGGCTTCCCCGACGTCGGTGCTGCGGGCGGCGCAGCTGATGAAGCGCGACATCGAATCGATCTCGCCGCGTCGACTCCGCAACGTCGGCAAGAACGGCGCAGCGCTGTCGGTGCGGTACGAGGTGCGGCTGCATCCGACCCATTCGACCGCGTTGGTGCGCGCCGCTGGACCCTGGCAGATCATCAACAACGACGCCCGCCCCCACGCCATATACCGCAAGAACGCCAGGGTGAAGGGCAAGGGCGCCCGCCGGGCCAACCGGCAGGCCATCTACAACGAGCTGTTCGGGGCGGCCGGGGCGTACAAGGGCGGGGCGCTCAAGCTGCCCGACGGTGGCTACCGGCGGGTCGTGCAGCACCCCGGCCACCGCGGCAAGCGGCTGTGGCAGAAGGGTGTCAACCGCTCCAAGCCCCAGGCGTTCGCCGTGATGCGCCGGGCCAACGTCGACGCCGTCAGGAGGGCGATCTACGCATGAAGCTCGACTGGACCCTGACGTGGGGCGACCGCACGTTCACGATCGCCGACCTGAGCGCCGGCGACGCCGCCGTGGTGCAGGAGCTCACCGGTGACGGCTGGCGGTCCCTCGACCCGACCGCCGGGCCGAACCACGCCGGGAACCTGCTCACGGTCCTCGTCGCCCGGGCCGAGGGTAAGGACCCGGCCGACGTCGAGCAGTCGGTCGCCCGGCTGCCGGTGCTCGACCTGCTGGCGGCGCTGACCGCGCCGGCGCCCACCGCGGCCGACTAGCCGCCCCCTTCGTTCTGCCCGCCTGCGAGTCACCCCCCGGGAGGTAGCCAGTGGCCTTCGGCAGCGCCTCCGAGCGGCTCGCGTTCATCCTCGACCTCGACGCCCAAGGGGCCATCGCAGGGTTCCGTCAGGTCGGCGCGACCGCCGAGCGTGAGCTCGGGAAGGCCGACTCTCGTCTCGACCGCCTCGGCGGGCGGATGCAGACCGTCGGCGCCGGGATGGTCACCGCCGCCGGTGTGGCGGGGGTGGCGCTGTACGGCCTGGGCCGGACCGCCGGTGACCTCGAGCAGGCCGTCGGTGGCACCGAGGCGGTGTTCGGGTCGGCCGCCGGTGCCATCGACGAGTTCGCCGGCCGGTCGGCGCAGGCGATGGGCCTGTCGGAGCGTGCGTTCCGCGAGGCGACGACGAGCATCGGCGGGAACCTCAAGCGGATGGGGTTCGACGCCGGCGCCGCCGCCGAGCAGTCGATCGAGCTCACCCAGGTTGCTGCGGATCTGGCTGCCACGTACGGCGGCACGACGGCTGAGGCGGTCGCTGCGCTGGGGGCGGCGTTCCGGGGTGAGGCGGACCCGGCCGAGCGGTTCAACCTGAACCTCAAGGCCGGTGCGGTGTCGGCGAAGGCCGTCGAGATGGGCCTGGCCGAGTCGACCGCGTCCGTCGACGAGCACGCCCGGGCGCAGGCGTTGCTTGCGCTCATCATGGAGCAGTCGGCCGACGCCCAGGGCCAGTTCGCCCGGGAGTCCGACACGGCCGCCGGGTCCATGCAGATCGCCGCTGCCGAGGGCGAGAACATGCGGGCGTCCCTCGGTGAGGCTGTCGCCCCGGTCATCGCCGACGTGTCGGGCAAGCTGGCCGAGTTCGCCGGGTGGGTGCAGGGCGCCAACGAGGCAACCGACGGCGGCGTCGGCAAGTTCCTCGCGTACGGCACCGCCGCGGTCGGTGTGGCAGGCGCGTTGTCGTTCGTTGGTGGCGCCGCGATGCGGCTGATCGACAACCTGGCGCCGATCGGCCCCGCTGGCGACCGGAGCCTCACCCGCCTGGGGAAGGCCGCTACCGCTGCCGGCGGTGCGCTGGCCGCCGCCGGGATCGTCCTGACGCTCAAGGACATGGCCGATGCGTCGACTCGGCTCTCGATCGACGTCGACGAGCTGAACCAGCGGCTGGCCGAGAACGAGGATGCGGCGCTCACGGCGCTGGCGGCGGCTGCCGAGATCGGCGGCGGCTGGGACGAGGTCGCCTCGCAGATGGTCGACCAGTCCGTCCCGGCGGCAGAGCGGCTCATCGAGGCATTGGAGCGGCAGGCGGCGGCCGGTGTCGACGTGGGCGACTCGATCGAGGTGCTCCGGGCGGCGGTCGAGGACAAGCGGGCAGCGGACGCCCAGGGCCAGGTCGACCAGGAGGCATACACCCAGAGCGTCGACGAGGCCGCCGAGGCGCTCGGCGGGCAGGCCGACGCCACCAAGGACGCCACCGACGCACAGGAGGAGTTCGCCGACGCCGTCGAAGAGGCGTCCGACGCGGTGCGGGACAGTCTCGGGCTGAACCTCGACCTACAGTCGGCGATGCTCGACGCCGCCGGCCAGGTCGAGGAGTACAACCGGGTCATCGCCGACGGCGAGTCGACGGACCGGGATCGCCAGCAGGCCGGGATCGATCTGCTCGAGTCGTTCCTGGCGGTCGGTGAGGCGGCCAAGGAGTCCGCCGAGGCCGAGGCGACTGCGTCGGGCCGTGCGAGATCGGCGACCGAGGAGGGCACCGCCGCGCAGATCGCTGCGCTCCGGGGTGTGGCGGACACGCTGGCCCCCGGCTCGCCGCTTCGGGCGCAGCTCGACGCCTACATCCGGGACATCGAGGATCTCGACCGTACGGTGACGACGGTCCTGCGGATCGAGCAGCAGGGGCAGGTGCCCACCGGCTGGAATTCGTTCGCCAAGGGCGGCGGCGCCCGGGACGTGATCGTCGACCCGGTGCAGGCGGCGCTGGCCGCGAACCAGGACTTCCACGAGGCGGTGTGGCGGGCGGCCGACTCGGCGGTGGGCCGAAACGTGGTCGCCGGGATCGTCGACAAGGACCCTGCCGAGCAGGCCCGCCGGCGTGCGGAGGCACTCGAGGGGCTCGGGGAGCTGTACCAGGGTGCGGTCGCCGAGCTCGGCCGGACGAACGCCGATGCACTGTTCGGCCAGAACGTCGACGAGGCCACCCTTCGGCGGATGATCGACGCTGCTGTGGAGGCGGACCGGTCGAACGACCAGATCCGTGCCGACCAGCGGGCCGGGCAGCTCGACGCCGCCCGGGATGCTGACCGGGCCCGGCAGGAGGCCGAACGGGAGGCCGAGCGGGAGGCCGAGGAGGCGGCCCGCGAGCGGACGACGCAGCGCAGGGAGCGGCTCGACCGGCAGCGGGTGCAGTTCGAGGTCGGAGACCTGTCCAAGGAGGACTACGTCTCGGCCCTGAAGCGGGAGCTGGCCCGGATCGAGGCGGCCGGCGGGAAGTACTCGTCGGACTGGTACTCGGTGTGGCGCGAGTTGCAGCGGATCGACCCGCCGGCGGCAGAGGCCGCAGCGGCGACGTCGAGCACCTCGTCGGGCGCCGACACCCGCCAGGCGCCCCCGGTGTCGTCGGGTGGCACGGCGTCGGCGGTGCCGGCGGCGGGGTCCGACGTGTTCGTGAAGATGCTGGCCGAGCTGCGGAAGATCACGGCGAACACCGCCGGCGAGCAGTTCCCGGGCCAGGCGATGCGGGCCGCCCGGGCGACGTCGAGGGCGAAGGGGGGCTGACGTGGCGATCGACTGGGACCCCACCACCGGCCGGGTCGGCCTCGACGTGCCGGTGGTCCGCAAGGGCGGGCAGCGTCTCGACCACTCGTCGAAGGCCGTCGGGATCCTGGTGCCGTCGACCGCAGCGGAGACGGTGACCGGCGTGCAGGTGTACTTCGACCGGGTGGCGGACTCGCCCACGGTCGCGCTCGACGTCTACGACACCGCCGACACCGGCGTCGGCGCCGAGGTGACCACGGCGTTCGCGCCCAACGAGGACGTCACGTTCTCGGCGACCGGCGGGACCTTCGCGGGGTCGCCGACGAACACGGCCGGGAACCGCTACCAGAACGTCGACGAGTCGTCGCCGTCGGACGGCGACTATCTGACGTGGACGACCACCGGCGGCGCCGGGTTCCGTGAGGCGACGTTCGCGTTCCGGGTCGGGTCGTCGGGCGGGCTGGGCTCGGGCGCGCAGATCGTCAAGGCCATGCGGATCCGCTACCGGGTGGGGGTGACCGCGGGGTCTGCGGAGATGGTGCTGCTGTCGGTGTACGTGACCGTCAGCGGCGTCGACTACCTGGTCCGCCAGCGGGGCGTGTCGACGGGCGATGCGGTCACCACCCACGAGGAGACGATCGAGGTCAACCCGGCGACCGGCGCGGCCTGGACCGAAGCGGAGGCCCAGTCGTTCGACTCGACGGCGTCGGTCAAGCTGGTGGTCCGCCAGAGCGGCAGCGTGTCGGGCACCCTCGACTTCCGGATCTACTGGGCCAGCGTCGAGTTCGACCACATCGACGACCCGCGGCTCGCCACCGCCGAGGTGACCCTGTCGGCGGCCGGCTGGGAGCCGTTCACGTTCGGGTCGTCGTGGTCGAAGGCCGACGCCACCGACTACATGCTGGTGCTGCGCCGCACGTCGGCCGCCGGTGTCGCCGTCGTCCCGACCCTCGACACCGGCGAGGCGGCGCCGTTCGGCCATGCGACGATGCTGCCGACTCTGTCGCCGGCCGGTGGGCTCGAGGCGCTCGGCGACGAGCTGACCCCGTTCGCGCCGGTGCGGTTCACCGTCGGCGGGGTCGACGGGGTCGACTCGCAGCCGTACGTCGACCTGCGGCTGGTCGACGTCGACTCCGGCCAGACGATCTCCCAGGAGATCACGAGGCCGTCAACGGCGACGGTCGGGTGGCTCGGCGGGATCGTCGCCGCCAGCCAGCGCCACACCGCCCCGCCGTCGGCGCCGCTGCTGGCCAAGGTCCGGAACTCGGGCGGCGACCAGCAGGGCGGGACGGCGACGTTCGGGCCCGAGCTCGTCGCGGTCGCCCCGTCGACGCTGCGTGTGCTCGACGCGGCGATGGCGTCGGCGGTGTCGCTGGCGAACGCCACCCAGTTCGACGTCGAGTTGTCGTCGACGGCCGAGCCGGGGGAGGGCTGGCGGGTCGGGGTGCTCGACACGGCCGGCGGGTCGGCGTCCCGGGGGTTCGGTGGGGCGACGGACCGGGCCGAGGTCGACGGGGTCGAGTCCGACGACCTGGACGTGATGGTCGTGCAGGGCACCGTCCCGGCCGCCCCCACGGGGCTCGCCGCGACGGCGGACGTGGCCGGGGTGGGTGCGGTCGATCTGGCGTGGAACGCCACGGCGCTCGGTGGGAGCTTCGCCCGCTACGAGGTGCTGCGTCTCGACCCGGACGGGTCGACGTGGCGGACGGTCGCCCACATCGGCACCGAGGCGACGGTCGCCTACAGCGACGAGGCGTGCCGGCGGGGTGTGGCCGAGACGTACGCGGTGCAGGTGCGCCACACCAACGGGACGGTGTCGGCCCGGTCGTCGACGGCGTCGGCGACGTGCACGCTCGACGGGGACTTCCTCGTGGTGCCCGGCCGGCCGGACCTGTCCCGCGCGGTGATGCTGCACAACCCTGTCGGATGGGAGTTCCCGCGCCACCGCGAGGAGATCCCGGCCGGCGGGTTCACGGCGGTGACCGAGGCGGCCTCGGACCGGGGGTTGACGATCACCGGGACGGTCGACCTCGACGGTGCTGCGGCCGGGATCGCCACGCAGGTGCAGTGGTTCCGTGACCTCAAGGACGCCGACGTGGCCGACGTGGTGCTGGTGACCGGCCGTGGGGAGCGGTGGATCGTGTCGCCGTCGATCGAAGGCGGGCAGGCGCTGACCGACGAGATGCACGAGGCGCCGTTCCGGGCGGTGGAGACGTCCGACGTGCCGACGCCGGTCGAGGTGCCGTGACCCACCGGCCGTTCGACCATCCGACCCGCACCGAGGCGTACGCGTTCGTGGTCGTCGACGACGAGGGGAACGCCGGCGGGCGGGTCACCCCGCAGGAGGGGGTGACGATCTCCTGCTCGTCGACGTCGCCGGTGGCCCGCCACATTCCGTCGATGGTGCTGCCGCCGTCGGAGGTTCGGGACCTGAACCCCGACGTCGACCGGATCCAGGTGTGGGTGAACATCAACGGCGGCGAGTACCCGCTGGGCGTGTACGCCATCACCACTCCGACCGCGCATGTGCGCCACGGCAGGCGGTGGCGGGAGATGCAGCTCCACGACCTGGGGGTGCTCCTGTCGGGCGACGACACGCTGCCGGAGGCGTTCGGTGTGGCCAGCGGCGACCGGGTCACCGACGCGATCGAGGTGCTGCTCGACCGGGCCGGGGTCGCGCGCCGTGACGTGGTGGCGACCTTGCAGACGGCAGGGAACCACCTGGCGTGGCCGCCGACGGTCCAGCCGGCGACGCCGATGCGGGCCCTCACCGCCCTGGCCGGGCTGACCTTCCCGTGGTTCGACGTCGACGGGGTGTGCCAGGTCGGCTGGCTGCCCTACGCCGGGCTGGCGGCACCCCGCTACGACTTCTCGCTCGGGAAGGCGGCGGTGGTCGACGTCGGCGACCTGTCCGAAACCGACGACCGGTGGGGCATCCCGACCGAGTGGCGGGTGCGGTCCAAGGCGCAGAACGGGGCGCTGATCTCGGCGCTCTACCAGCTGCCGTCGTCCCATCCGATGTCGTCGGCGGCCCGTGGCGGCCGGCGCCGGCAGCGGGACGTGCCGATCCCCGGGCTCGAATCGACCGACGACGCCAAGGCCCGGGCCCGTGACGCCGCCCAGCGGGAAACGGCGGTGCACCGCACCCGGTCGTTCCGGGCCCGTCTGATCCCGACGCTCGAACCGCACGACGTGGTCACCTACGTGGACGGCACGCCGATGCTGCTCGACCAGTGGACGGTGACGTGCGTGCCGGGGGCGTTGATGGACGTGACCTTGCGCGAGTCCCTGATCGAGGAGTCGAGCCTGTCGTGACCGACATCGGGCCGGGCTGGGCCGGGATCGTCGAGGAGGTCGGCGCCAACGGCGACGCGTCGGTGGTGCTCGTCGGCGACTCGACGGCCGTGTGGCTGCCCCTCGAGGTGCCCGGCGTGTCCGAAGGGATGGCCGTCGCCGTCGAGTTCCGCGGTGACGCCGGCGACGCCGCCGTCACCGCCGTCATCCAAACCGCCTGAGGCAGGGGGTCCGCCCTATGGGCTGCTCGTGCGCGCCGTCGCTGGTCGCGCTCCGCAAGGAGGTCGACCGGCTGTTCCTGCGGCGGGATCGGGCGTCGGACGGCTGCTGCGGCGACGCCGCGCACGCCGCCCGCCGGTCGGACCACAACCCGACGGGCGGCTACGCCCACGCCCTCGACATCGACGAGGACGTCGCCCCCGGGCTCGACCTGTGGTGGCTGGTGCCGGTCCTGCTGGCCGACCGGCGGACCAAGTACGTGATCTACGAGGCGACGATCTGGTATCGGGCGTGCTCGACCCACGGGGTCGGCCGCTGCCCGGGCCACCGGTACGCGGGCGTGAACGCCCACAAGCACCACCTGCACCTGTCGGTCGTCGCGTCGGCGACCCACGACGTCGGCCGGTGGCTACCGGCCGGTGTCGTTCCGACCATCGAGGAGGACCCGTTGGCCAGCTTCACCTTCGAGCAGCTCGTCGCCGCCGCCCGTGACGGCGCGCTGGCGGCCATCCGTGGCGAGGGCGTGTCCGGCGCCGCCGACGCCGGGGCGTCCACGGTCGACGACGGCCTCGACGCGCAGGTCAAGGCGATGCGCCGGGACCTGCGCCGCCTCGGCGAGGCCCTCGGCGTGAAGGTCGAGTCCTAGCCGATGCTCGCGACGCTGGGGCTGGTCGTGGTCGCTGTGCTGGCTGCCGAGGTGGTGGGCCCGTACACCGTCGGGCTGGTCGCCCTGGTGCTCGTCGGGGCGCCGATCACGACGAGGTACCTGCGGCGGTCCCTGGCCGCCCAGCTGGGGCCGGTGCGGGTGCAGCTCGGGGAGATGTCGACGGCGCTCGAGCAGGTGAACCGTCAGGTGAACCACGTGCAGGACCCGGACAACGAGCCGACGTTGCGGGAGATCGCGTGTGACCTGCGGGACGAGCTCGCCGAGCTGCGCACCGACGTGCTGAGGGTGGACCGGCGGTGTTCGTCGGTCGAGACGGCCCAGCTGATGCAGGCCGAGCGGCTGTCGGAGATCGGCACCCTGGCGCGGCGGACAGCCGATGCGGTTGAAGCGTCCCGTCCCTGAGCCGGCGGTGGTCGCCTGGGTGGGCCTGGTGGCTGCCGCCCTGGCGATCGATGTCGTGTTGATCCGGCGGGGTCACCGGACCTTGTCGGAGGTGTCCCGCTGCCGGTCCGGGACCGTCGCCCGTGCCGTGCTCGGCGCCCATCTCGACGCCGCCTTGGGGCCCGTCGACCCGTTCCACCTTGCTGCCCGTCTCGTGACCCCCCGGAGGTCCCCATGTCCGATGCCCTCGCCCGTGTCCGTGTCGTCGCTGCCTCTGCTGTCACCTGGCTGGTGGCGGCGGCCTCGGCGGTGACGATCGTCCGCGAGGAGATCGTCGCCGCGTTCCCGGAGGCGGCCGAGCCGGTCGCCGCGGTGGCGGTGCCGCTGCTGGCCGGGCTGGGTGCGGCGGTGGCGATCATCCGGCGGGTGACGCCGGTGGTGCCGTCCGAGCGTGGCGTGCTGCCCTCCGGCCGCTGATGCGGACGTTCCGGGCGCGGCCCACGCAGCTGAAGCTCGAGGTCGACCCGCGCAACGCCGACTCGGTGACCCTGCACTGGGGGCACGCTGTCGACGCCGACGACCACGACGACGGGGCCCTCGACGGGGTGACGGTGACCGCGTCGTGGGGGTCGCTGTCGACGCCGGTCGACCTCGACGTCGGGGTGGTCGGCGACGACATCACGGTGGCGTGGACGGCCGAGCAGGCTGCTGCCCTGCCGTCCTCGGCGACGTGGGCGCTGGCCTTCGACGGCAAGGTCGTGCTCACCGGCGCCGTCGAGGAGTCCCCGAACGGGGTGCCGTCGCCCAGCGGGCAGGTGTCGGTCACCGTCGGCGAGTACGTGGTCGCTGTCGAGGCCACCCCCCCGGGCCTGTCGTCGTCGTTCGTGACGTCCGTGCTCGACGACGTCGGCGCCTACAAGGCCGGCGGGACCGACGTGCCCGTCGCCGACGGCGGCACCGGGGCATCGACGCCGGCCGGGGCCCGGACGAACCTGGAGTTGGGCAACGCCGCCACCCGCAACGTGGGCACCGCTGCGGGGACGGTCGCCGCCGGTGATGACGCTCGCCTGTCGGATGCCCGCACGCCGACCGACGCCTCGGTGACCGCGGCGAAGCTGGCGGCCGACGTCGTGGCGCTGATCGCGGCGAAGGCCACCCCGGCGGACATCACGGCCGCGGTCGACGCTCTGGTCTCCGCTGCGCCCGGCGCGCTCGACACGCTGAACGAGCTCGCGGCGGCGCTCGGCGACGACCCGAGCTTCGCGACGACCGTCACGAACGCGCTGGCGGCAAAGGTCGCCAGCGCCGATGTCGGTGTCGCCTCGGGCGTGGCCGCCACCGATGCCGACGGGGACGTGGTGCGCCCGTCGGACGGGGCGAAGATCCAGCCGTACCACCTCGGGGACCTGCTGCTGGCCGTCGGTGAGCGCGACGGCGGCACGATCGAGGGCGGGGTGATCCGCCGGGCGACGTCGATCCTCGTCGAGCAGTCGGGTACGCAGACCTCGCCGCCGACGGACCCGGCGGTCGGCTCGGCGCTCGTGGTCGTCTTCGACGTGACTGGCAACGACAACGCGGCGCTGATCGGGTCGCAGCTCACCTCGGGGTTCTTCGGGCCGCGGGCCACCGGCCTCAACGTCGAGGGACGCTACAAGCAGGGCCACGACACGACGGAGTTCGGGCTGCTCCCGCCGGCGGTCGTGAACGCGCTCAAGATGGGCAACGTTCCCGGCGACGACGTGACGATCACCCCCGCCTGGGGGTACATCAACGCGCCGCTGTTCCTAGCCGACGACGGCACCGTCACCACCGGCCCGCCCGACTTCCACGACGGGCCCGCCTCGTTCGTCGACTCCCAGGTGTGGCTCACCGCCGACGGTGGGTCGCTACTGGTGGACGTGCCCGTCTACTCGTTCCTCACCGGCTGCTACGCCCTCGGCGGCGCCGTGCTCGACCGGGTCGTCGGCTACGGGGTGAAGGAGCCGAACACGTACCGGGCCGCTCCGATGGAGGACATGCCGGGGCTGCTGATGTTGCAGCCGGTCGGCGAGGGACTGGCGATCGACGACGCCATCGGCGAGGTCAAGGAGAACGTCGGGATCTCCATCCCGCACATGACCGTCGGCACCGTCTCGAACGTCGGCATCGAGAACGGATCGGCGACCGTCGAGGTGCCGTTGGCCGTCGAGATCGACGCCGCCGGCGACACCATCCCGCTGACCGCGTCGACCTTGCACCTCGACAACACCACCGGCGGGTCGGTCGTGCTCACCGCCACCCCGGCCATCCCCGCGGGCATCGACGGCCAGAAGATCACCCTGCTGAACGTGTCGGCCGACTCGGTCATCTTCCCGACCACGGCGGGGGTGCAGCGCCGGGTCAGGCTGGGCGAGGGCGACGCGGTGACCCTCACCTACTCCGACGCGCTCGGGGTGTGGTCGACCCCGGCGCCGCTGCCCGGTGTCCTCCAGACGTTGGCGAACATCGCCACCGTCGAGCGCAACAACGTCGCCGGCCCGGTGTCGATCCTGTCGTCGACCGTCACCGTGCCCGACATCAACTTCGGCGACTCGATCCACGTCAGCCTCCAGGCCGACTGGACGTCGAACAACGTCACGGTCGCCGACACCGGCGACCTGACCGTCGAGCTGCTGATCGACGGGACCGCCTGGGCGACGATGACCGCCGAGAACGTGCCCCGGTCGGCGACGAAGCGGGCGCTGCTGTTCGACTTCGACGTCACCGTCGGCCTGGCCTTCGGCTTCGAGGCGATGTCGTTCGCCGGTGTCGGCTACCTCGGCGGGATCACCAACTCCGACGCCCCCCGGGCGACCTGGGCCCGCAAGTCCGGCGCTCTGGGCACGTGGTCCGACGGCCTCACCTTCGACGTGCGGGTCACCCAGACCCAGGCGGACGGCGTCACCGCCCACTCAGACGGGCGCTTCGTCGTGTCCAGGACCCGCTCCGTCTCCGACGCCTAGCCGAGCAGGGCCCGCCAGGGCACGCGGGCGATCCCGCCGGCCTCGAACCCGTAGAGCTGGCCGAGGAACTCCGGCTCGTCGACCTCGTCCTTCTCGATCGCCACTAGCGACCCGTAGACGTGGATCGACGCCGCCGTGCGGGTGAAGTCGGTCGGCTCGCCACCGAACCACGCGTGCATCTCGTCGACCTTCGCCTTCACCAGCTCCATGAACGTCGGACCGTCGCGGAACGCCGGCAGGTAGCTGGTGGCCGTGTCCTCGCACACGTACACCCCGCCGGGCTTCACCGCCGGCCACAGCCCCTCGAACGTGGCGGTCTGCTGGGATGCCAGGTGCCCGCCGTCGTCGATCACCACGTCGAAGGGCCCGAGGGCCGCGAGCTCGTCGAGGAACCCGCGGTCACCCTGGTCGCCAATGAGGATCGTCGCGCCCTCGTCGGTGTGCGCGGCACAGGCCGGGTCGATGTCGGCGCCGACGAGGCGCACGTCGGGGCCGAGCCACGCCCGCCAGAACTGCAACGACCCGCCCCGGTTGACGCCGACCTCGAGGAGGCTGGCGTCGGTGCCCCGGAACCGGCCGAGGTGGCGGGCATAGGCGGGCAGGTAGGGCGTCGCCTTGAGCATCCCCTTGGTGACGTGCCGCTCCCACACATCGATCATCTCGCCGACGTCATCCACGTCCACAGGTAACCACCTTCCGCCCCCGCTGGCCGGCTGACGCCGGGCGGCGGGGGCCTTCGTCGCGCCCGGACCACACTGTGCAAGGCACGTTCTCTGGCGAGAAAGCGTCCTGCGCACGGTGGTACGGTCCGCGGCCGTGAGGGCGGTGATCTACACCCGCGTGTCGCAGGATCGGGCCGGCGGCCGGTCACCTGCCGAGCAGGAGGCCGAGTCCAGGGCGCTGTGCAAGCGGAACCGGTGGAAGGTCGTCGACGTCGTCTCCGACACCGTCGGGGCGTCCCGCCACTCGAAGGGCACCCGGCCCGGCTGGCGCCAGGTCCACGACCTCCTCGCCGCCGGCGACGTGGACGTGCTCGTCACGTGGGAGGCGTCTCGGGCTCAGCGTGACCTTGCCGCCTACGCCGAGCTGCGGGACCTGTGTGTGGAGCACCGGGTCCGCTGGTGCTACTCGGGGCGGGTCCACGACATGTCGGACCCGTCGGATCGGTTCACCACCGGCCTCGACGCCCTCCTCGCCGAGCGGGAAGTCGACGAGGCCCGCGAGCGGATCATGCGGGCGATGCGGGCCAACGCCGCCGCGGGCCGGCCGCACGGCCGTCGGCTGTTCGGCTACCGGCGGGTGTACGACCCGGCCACGGGGTTGCTGCTCGGCCAGGAACCGGACCCGGTCGAGGCGCCGGTCGTGCGGCGGGTCTTCGCCGACTACCTCGCCGGTGTCGGCTCGCGGACGATCGCCTCGGCCCTGAACGCCGAGGGGCACCGCACGTCGACGGGCGCCGAGTGGGCCGACACGCAGGTGCTGCGGATGCTGACCAACCCGGCCTACGTGGCCCGCCGGGTTCACCGGGGCCAGGTGGTCGGCGACGCCGGCTGGCCGCCGCTGGTCGACGTCGACACGTTCGACCGGATCGCCGCCCGTAGGGCCGCCCAGGTCGACCGGAACGTCCGGCAGGTGTCGACGGCCCGGCTCCTCACCGGTGTGGCCCGCTGCGGTGTCTGCGGGGCCAAGGTGGGTGTCCGCCACGACCGCGACCGGCGCAAGGTCTACTCCTGCCTCGGCCGGTTCTGCGTCGCCCGCGATCTGGTGAAGCTCGACGCGTTCGTGACGGCCGAGCTGCTCGAGCATCTGGCGGCCGAACCGGTCGCTCCGCTGGGGCCCGACCCGTCGGCGCCGCGCCGTGAGGCGGTCGAGCTCCAAGGTCGTCTCGCCGGGGCGGTCGCCGAGTTCACCGCAGGGCGGCTGTCGGCTGGGACGTTGGCCCGGGTCGAGGCCGACCTGCTCCCGAGGATCGCCGCGGCCGAGGCGGCGGCCCGCCGGGCGCTCGTACCGATCGGCGTCGATGTGCCCGATGGTGACCTCGACGGGTGGTGGGATGACGTGCTGACCCCGGAGCAGCGCCGCGAGGTGGTGGCCTCTCGGATCGTCGCCGTGGTGGTCCACCCGACCGGGAAGGGCCGGCGGACGTTCGACCCCGGTTCGGTGTCGGTGGAGTGGCGCCGGCCGCTCCGGGTGCTCTAGTCGACTGCCCAGCGCACGGGCGGTGCGGTGGCGGTGTCGATGACGAACGCCGGGCGCTGGCCGATGGGGATCTCGAAGGTGATGAACCCGCGGTAGCACTCGCCCGGGGCGAACAGCTGCGCAGTGCGGAACGTCGGCTCGCGCGCCGGGCTGGTGACGGCCGGCTCCCGGCGAGTGTTGTCAGGCATCTGCAAGACGTAGTCGAACGAGCTCACCGGCAACGGCAGATCGCTCTCGGTGTCGGGCCCGACGCAGTTCTCGACGTCGACGACGGCGAACTCGTGCCCGGGGTCCGGCTCGATGAACTCGTTGCCGCTCGCCACCGGCTGCTCGTAGCCGTGGACCTGCAGCAGGTTCCCTCTCGACGTCTCGACCCGGTCGCCGATGACGAACTCGATGGCGGCCGAGGTAGTGGTCGTCGCCTCGGTGGTGGTCGTCGTCGCCCCGTCGGTGGTGGTGGTCGCAGCCTCGGCGAGCCGGGGCCCGTCGCCGCTGTCGTTGCTGCCGCACGCGCCCACGAGGACCGCCATGGCGACCGCCAGGCTTCCGGTTCTGCTCATCCCGCTCACCCTCTCCGGTTGTTGACTAGGTACTGGTGGCCACCTGTGGTGGTCCGAACGAACCCTTCGCCCGGCGGCGCTTGAGGTTGGTCATCCGGGGGCCGATGGTCCCCCTATCGTTGGCGTCTCCCCAGGCCGGTTCGGTCTGGTTGGGCGTGGGTGCTGGGGGCGCCGCTGAGTCCTCCCGCACCGTCGTTCACGGTCACACCCCCCGGGTACGGTCGGTCGCCGGCCCTGCGGAGTGGGCCCAGGCGGAAGCGGAAGGTGGGCTTGAGCAACATGCCCTGGAGTGGATGCACCTGCGGGTGCGCTGCGGAGATCGAGCGCCTGCAAGGCGTCGAAGAGGAACACCGGAAGCTCGTCAACGCCGTCGAGATGGCGTCGGCGGCAGTGAGTGCTGCCATGTCGTCACCGCCGGCGACGCTGCTGCGCCTGGCGGCGCGCCACGGCGATGACGGCGAGGATCGACTCGGCGCTGTCTCGTAGCTCGACGTCCTCGGCGACAGCGTCCTCGGCCTTCGTGGCCGGCGCTGCGTCGGCGGGCACGTAGCCCAGGTGTCGGGAGAGGGTGCCGGGCCGTTCGTCGAGCACGCGTTCGACGGCGAACACCTCGTGGGGCCACATCGGCTGCTTGCCCCGCACCCACAGAGCGACGGTGTCCTTCGACGGGGGCCGCTCGAGCTGGCCGTCCTCGGCGAGCGCGGCGGCGAGCCCTCGGTAGCTCATGCCGTGCACCCGGAGCAGTTCGGCGAGGGCCGTGGTGAACGGCTCGTCGCCGGCGTCGTCGGTCACGGCGAGGAATGTACGACAGCCGGCGACCTCGCCATATAAGTAGCTAGAAGTGCTGTAACTACGCCGGTGTCGCTCGCCTGTCGAAGAACGCTCGACGGCTGTCGAAGGAATCTCTTGACCGGCTTCTAGAGTCGGTGTAGAAGTTTCCTCGTGGCCGTCGAGGAACTCACCACACCGGGGCGCCGGGTCCGCTGGCTCAGGGTCAGCCAGGACAAGACGCAGGAGCTGCTGGCCGGCAAGGCCACGGTCACGCAGGCGTCGATCAGCCAGATCGAGCGGGACCTGTTCATCCCGCGGCTGGCGATCCGGCGCCTGATCGCCGAGGAGCTCGGGGTCCACCCCGACTTCATCTGGCGCCCGGAGGATCTCGCCGAGCGGAGCCGCGTCGCATGACCGCCACCGCTCGCACCCATCGCGGGGGGAGTCCGGCCCGGGACGCCGGGCAAGGCGCTGACCACGCCGCCACGGCGGCCGGCGGGCCGACCGTGGCCTCCCCCCGTCCTTCCGAGTTCTTGCGGGGCCCGGAGCGTCGGGCGTTCCTCGAGCGGGAGGGTCTGGTCGAGGCGGTCAGGGCTGGCGCGGCGCAGGCGCCGCCGCTCGATGACGCCTCGATCGATCTGCTGCGCCGGCTGAACGTGCCGACGGTCCGCCGGTCCGAGGCGGGTGCGGCATGATCCCGGTCGGCGAGCCGATCTTCGACGAGGTCGAGTGGGACTGGCCGGACACGCCGGCCGAGTTCGGGGCGCCGTGTGGTCTGGCGTGGCTGGGCCTGGTGTTCGTCGCTGGCGCTGCCGCGGCGGTCGTCGTGGCCGGTGTGGCTGTGGTCGCTCGGGTGGTGTTCGGGTGACCCCGGCGCACGCCGAGCTGTTGGCGATGGGCCACGATCCGGCGACCTGCCCGGAGGCGGCCAGGGCGCTGGCGGTCCTCGACGAGATCGGCCAGCGGGCCCGTGAGCGCCACGAGGCGGCGGCGTGACGCCGGCCGAGCTCGTGCCGGGCCAGTTCGTGCGGCTGCGGGCGACGCCGCCGTCGATGTTCACCGGTGAGCGGTTCATCTTCGCCCGCTACGTGGGCCACTTCGAGGGCGATCCGATCGTCGAGGATGCCAACGGCACCCGGGCGATCGTGCGGCCGTCGGAGCTGGCGCCGGTTCCGTTCGAGGTGGCGTCGTGACCGCCGCCATGGTTCGCCGCCCGGCCTCGGGCGGTTCGCCCGGCCCCCTGCCGTTGCCGTCCGCCCGTGGCGCGGCAGGCGGGTCGGGTTCCTACGACCAGCTGCATCCGTGCCCGGCGCCGCACTGCGGCCGGCCGACCGTGCAGCCGTTCTGCTCCGAAGCGTGCGCCAAGGGGGGTGCCCGGTGAACGACCATCGCGCCGCGGAGGTGCTCGCCGCCGAGGCGGCCTACCAGTCGGTGAGGATCGACCGGTTCCCCGAGCACCCGCACCGCAACAGCTGGAAGCGCCTGCGGGCTGCGCTGCGCCGTGGCGCCGCCGCGCTGGCGGCCGACTGTGGGATGGCGGTCGACAAGCTCGAGGCGGACGCCGAAGCCGGCGCGGTCGAGGCCCGCCAGCGCCACGCCGCCAAGGCCGCTGCGGGGGAGACGGCCCGGTTCGTGATCGAGCTGCCGATCGTCACGGCCGACCTGTACGCGGTCGCTGCCGGTGAGGCGGCCATGTCGGTGCGGGAGCTGATGGCCGCCACGTTGACGGCCGCTGTCGAGAAGCGAGCGGCGTGAAGCGCTCGGCGCTCAAGAGGGGCAAGCCGTTGGCCCGGGGTGGCCGGCTCGAGCGGCGGACGCCGCTGCAGCAGCGGTCGGCGAAGCGGATCGCCGAGCTGCCCGAGCGGCTGGCCGTGATCGACGAGGTCGAGCGACGGGACGGCCGGCGGTGCGCACTCGTTCACGACGGCCGGGTGTGGGCCGACGACCGCCGCCGGATGCCCGACGAGTCGTTCGCTCTGATGGTCGCCCTCGAGGTGGTCCCTAAGGCGTGCGACGGTCCGCTTGACCCGCACGAGGTGATCCCGCGGTCGGCCTGGCCTGGCGGCCACCTCGTCGCCAGCAACGTGCGGCTGGTGTGCCGCCGGCATCACGAGTGGATCGGCGACCACCCCGACCTCGCCCACGCACTCGGCTTCCACGGCTACTCCTGGGACCGGCCCGCGGCATGACCGTCTTCGACGTCCTCATGGCCGCTGCCGTGCTGCTCGCTGTCGTGGCGGTGGTGCTGGCCGGCTGGGTGATGTTCCGGGTGATCGATCTGGACGACCGCCGCGAGGTGGTCGACCGCGAGTTCGAGGCGTGGCGCGACGAGATGCGCCGCTCCGATCTGGCCCCGCTTCCGGGGCGCAACCGCCCGGCCCGCTGACCCGCGGGCCACCAAACCAACAAGGGGGACTTCCCATGGAAACCGAGCTCACCGCGCCCGTGCACTCGTCGACGTCGACGTCGAACCCACTGCGGGCCGACGCCCAGGGCCTGCGGGAGCTGGCTGACTTCCTCGACGCCCACCCGGCGCTGCCGACCCCGCACGTGTTCCTCTACGCCAGCTACGCCGCCGGACCGGCGACCCGAGAGGTCGCCGCGTGGGTCGACGGGCTGCTCGTGATCGAGGTCGAGCCGGACTCGCTGGGCGGCAAGTGCAGCGTGCCCCGCACCTTCGCCGGCCTCGCCGTGACCCTGCACGGCGTGCCCGAGGAGGCCGTCGGCGAGGTGAAGGAGATCCCGTCGACCAAGACCGAGCTGGTGCCGTACACGGTGGTCGAGCTCGCCGAGCGGGCCGCCGCCCTCGACGCCCCGGCCGACCCCGCCACGGCGGCAGCATGAAGCGCCGCCGGTACAAGCGCTCCACGGCGCCGACCGCGGCGCAGCTGCGGGACGGCGCCCGGCGGGAGATCCTCGCTGCTGCGAATCGGCACCGCCGGGACCGCAACTTGCGGGCGTCGTGGCGCCTCGACGGCTACATGATCGCGCTCAAGCCGTTCACGGCCCGCCACATCAACCAGGCCGTCGCCGTCGTGCGCCACAACGGCCTCGTCGCCGACGACGTGCTGGTGGCCGCCGGGTTCCGCCCGGCTGGCGCTGCTGCCGCAGCGAGGCGGGCGGCGTGATCGTCGCCCCCGAGCTCGACCCGACGCCGTTCGATCCGTGCCTGTCGTGCGATCACGACGCCTGCGAGCGGGTGCGGGCGCTCGACGCCGACCTGGGCGGCCATCTGGCCGACGTCACCGACGTGGCCCCGGATGCGGCGGACAGGGTGTGGGCGGACCGGATGCTCGCCGCTCTGCGCCGCCGGCGCCGGCGGGTGGCCGGGCTCGAAGCGGTCGCCGCGCAGCGCCTGGCGGACGCCCGGGCCGAGATCGAGGGGTGGCTGGCGGGGGAGATGTCGAAGGCGGCGAACTCGACGGACTGGCTTGAGTCGCAGCTGGCCCAGTTCCACCGGGCGCAGCTGGCGGCCGACCCGCGGGGCGCGAAGACGATCACGCTGCCGTCGGGGGTGCTGAAGGCGCGCAAGGCCCCGGACTCGTGGGAGTACCGCGACGAGGAGGCGTTCGTGGCGTGGGCGCTCGGCTCGGCGCCGGACCTGGTGCGCACCGAGCACTCGCCGAAGCGGGCCGACGTCAAGCGGGCGTGCCAGGTCGACCCGGAGACGGGCGAGGTCCGCTACGGCGGCGAGGTGGTGCCCGGCGTGGCCGTCGACGGCGGCGAGACGACCTACACGGCGGTGACCGAGTGACCGTCACGCGCCGCCCCACGGGGGCGCCGTGGTGGCCGCTGCTGCTCGTCGAGGGTGTCGACGCCGCTCCGGTGTTGGCCGAGTGCTTGCGGCTGTCGGCGGATCCGTGGGTCGGGACGATGTGGGTGGTCGAGGTGGGCCCGTCGAGGGCGGACCGGCTCGGCGAGCTGGGGCCGTTCGAGGTCGTCGAGCACGACGGCACCGCCGCCGGTGTCGCCACCGCGGTGCGGGAGCTGTGCGACGTGGCGCCGGCCGGCGGCCGGCCGAACGTGATTGTGCTGGACGGGTCGGGCCTGTGGGATCTGGTCAAGAAGGGCGCCGAGCAGCTCGCCCGCCAGTCGACCGACGCGCAGCTGCGGCTCAAGCGGGACCCGTTCGCGGCGGTGGAGGTGCTGCCCCAGCATTGGGACTGGGCGAAGTCGGAGTGGTGGTGGGGGCCGATCAACGAGCTCCACGCCTGGCCCGGCGTCGGCCTGATCCTGGCCGACTCGTACGTCGAGGACGTGTGGGAGGGCGGCCATCCGGTGCCGGCGTCGGCCTACTGGACCGACATCGAGAAGGGCACCCCGCACGCTGTCGACGCCACCGTCCGGGTCGGCTCCGGCGGGCGGTTGACGGTGACGGCAACGAAGTCGCTGCGGTTCCGGGCGCCGGCCGTGCTGCCCGACGACGAGCCGCTCGTGCGGCTGATCTTCGACCTGTTCGCCGCCCCGCCCGAGGTGGTGCTCGACAAGCGGCGGGCGCAGCGGGCCGTGCTCGCCCGGGCCCGGGCCCTCGGCATGGGCGAGGAGATCGCCCAGCAGGCCGCCCGGACCGCCTGGGACCGGGAGGCCGGCATCGCCACGACGTTCGACGCCGACGACATGGCCCGCCTGTTCGCCGCCCTCGACGACATCGACCCCCTCGACCATCAGGAGGCAGCATGAAGGACCCGACGTCCGACGCCATCGCCCAGCTGGCCGCCGCCATGCGGACCAACAGCGAGCGCTGGTTCCCGGCGACCCACGACACCGCCGAGCAGGTGATGCCGCTGCCGGTGTTCTACGCCCTCGGTCTGGCCGGCGAGGTCGGCGAGGTCGCGAACGACATCAAGAAGCTGTACCGCGACGGGGTCACCGTCGAGCGCCAGGAGGAGGTCGCCGGCGAGCTGGCCGACTGCTTCACCTACCTGCTGCTCCTCGCTGACGAGCTCGGCGCCGACCTGGTCGCCGAGTACCACCGGAAGGTCGAGCTCAACGAGGCCCGATGGGGGGCGGCGGCGTGAGCTACATGCTGGACCTCGACGAGCAGCCTGAGGGGCGCCTGCGGGCCGAGCTGGCTCGCCGCGAGGAGCTGCAGCGCAAGGGGCTGTGCGACTACTGCGGTGGGTCGCCGGCGCTGCCGTCCTGCAAGGAGTACGAGCGCCACCGTGCGCCGCTGACCGCAGCGGGTGCGTCCTCGTGACCGCGCCCGCGTCGCTCTTCGACGGGGCCGGGGTGCCCCCCGCTCCGGTCCCGTCGAAGCCACGCCCGGTCGACGTCCACGACGGCGACAACGTCCGTTTCGCCGACCCGGACACGTCTCGGGAGGCGGCCCGCACGGTCGACGTGCACCGCTCCGAGGACTGCAAGCAGGTCATGGCCGCGGTGGTGGAGATCCACCGGACGAACTGGGGTCACGGCGCCACGGCGCACGACATCGTCATGCGGCTGGCGTACACGGGCCTCGCTCCGGCGCAGAACGTGGTGGCGGCCCGGTGCACGGACCTGCACCGGGCCGGGAAGCTGGCCGACACCGGCGACCGCAGGGTGGGCGGGTCGAACCGGCGGCTGATCGTGTGGGCGCCGACCGAGGCCGGACGGGAACTGGCTGATGGTGTCGAGCTGCGCGGGAACGCACCCGAGGGCGGTGACGCAGCGTGACCACGAAGCTGACCGTCACCGAGCACGAGGTCGACGCCATCCTGCGTGTGGTCCACGCCCGCTCGAACGACGAGTGGCGGCCGCAGCTGACCGCCGTGCAGGTCGCCGGCGGGTGGGCGATGGCGTCCGACTCGTACCGGCTGGCTGCCCATCCGATCGACGTCGACGGCCCGCCGTGGTGGTTGCCGGGTGAGTGGCTGCCGCTGCTGCCCGACGGCGCCGACGTCCAGGTCGAGCTCGGCGACGACTGGCAGCGCCTCCACGTCGGCCGCCACCGGTTCACCACGAACCGGATGAAGGCCGAGCCGATCGACTGGCTCAAGCTCACCACCCGCGCCCGGGGAGAGCTCCACGCAGGCCCACCGCCGCACCGGATCACGCTCAACCGCGACCAGCTGCTGGCGGCGATCGCCCGGCCGTTCAAGGGCGAGCACATGTCGCTCGTCGGCCTTGCGTCGACGTCCGTTCGTCGGGTGCTCGTCGCCGGCGAGGAGTGCACCGAGGTGCACCCCGACGGCTTCGCCGACCCGGGCTGGCTGCCGCCGCTGGCGTTCAACGCTCCGTGGCTCCGGGCGCTGCTCCGGGCCCACGCCGACCCGTGGGTGACGATCGAGGCGTGGTCGTCCCGCTCTGCGGTCGTCGTGCAGGAGCCCGATGACGAGGCCGGCGACCCGAGCCTCGTGCAGGCGCTCATGCCGGTGGTCGGCGGGCTGCCCCCGGCGCTCACCGAGAAGCTGACGGCACCCGGCAAGGCAGCGGCGTGACGGCGACGGTCACGGACCTGTTCTGCGGCGCCGGCGGTTCGTCGACCGGTGCGGCTGCGGCCGGGCTCACGATCGTGATGGCGGCGAACCATTGGCAGGCGGCGATCGAGGTCCACCAGGCCAACCATCCGGACGCCGCGCACGACTGCGCCGACATCTCGCAGGTGGACCCGCGCCGCTACCCGCGCACCGACGTGCTGCTCGCCAGCCCGGAATGCACGAACCACTCGCAGGCGCGGGGGGTGTCGCGGAAGCGGCAGGACCCGACGCTGTGGGACGCCCCGGACCCGGCGGCCGAGCGGAGCCGGGCGACGATGTGGGACGTCGTCCGCTTCGCCGAGCAGATGCGGTACTCGGCGATCGTCGTCGAGAACGTCGTCGAGGCGACGAAGTGGGTGCTGTGGCCGGCGTGGGTGCAGGCCCTCACCGATCTCGGCTACCGGCTGCGGCTGCTGTCGCACAACTCGATGCACCACAGCGTCCCGCAGTCCCGCGACCGGATCTACGCCATCTGGACCCTCGCCGGCCTCGACGTCGACCTCGAACTCGAACTGCAGGCGTGGTGCCCCCGCTGCGAGGCAACCCGGCCGGTCCGCCAGGCGTGGAAGCCGGGCCGCACGGTGGGCCGCTACCGCCAGCAGTACGTGTGGGCGTGCACCACGTGCGGCCAGACCTGCGAGCCGGCGACCGAGCCGGCAGCGTCGATCATCGACTGGGACCTGGCGTGCCCGAGGATCGGCGACCGCCCCCGCCCGCTCGCCGCCGCCACGAGGGCCCGGATCCTCGCCGGGCTGCAGCGCTACGGCTGGGCCCCCATCACCACCACCGGCGCCGGCAACGTGCACGAGCGCACGCCGGGCAACCGGGCCCGGAGCCTCGACGAGCCGCTGCCGGTGCAGCAGACCACCGCCACGACGGCGCTGGCGACGCCGCCAGGGTTCCTGTTTGCCCCGAACCACGGCGGCCGCACCGCCGACCTCGACGCCCCACACCCGACCGTCTGCGCGAGCGACGACCGCCGGGCGCTCGTGATGCCGATGCACCACGGCGGCGAGCGCCTCGCCCGGTCGACCGACGGACCGACCCCGACGATGCTCGGCCAGCTGATCCATGGCCTGGTGGTCCCGATGCGCCGCAACGGTCACGCGGCCGACGTCGCCGAGCCTGTCCCCACGGTCACCGCCGGGGGGAACCACCACGGCCTGCTGATGCGCAACAACTCGGGCGGCGGGGAGATGGTCACCCCGGTGACCGAGCCGGCCCGGACGGTCACGACGCTGGGCCACCAGTCGCTGCTGATGCCCTACTACGGGCAGGGCCAGGCCCAGCCGGTCGACCGGCCGGTGCCCACGGTGCCGACCCGTGACCGGTTCGCCCTCGTCGACCTCGACGAGCTCGTCGACGACTGCGGCTTCCGGATGCTCGAGCCCCACGAGATCGCCGCCGCGATGGCGTTCCCGCCCGGCTACATCCCCGACAGCTACACGAAGCGGGACCGGGTGAAGCTCGCCGGCAACGCCGTGACGCCGCCGGTGATGACCTGGATCACCGGCCGGATCCTCCAGGCGCTCGAGGCGGCGTCGTGAGCGCCCAGCTGTGTCGCCTCGATCGAGAGACCCTCGCGGGCTGGGCCGAACACGGCATCCCGGACGACCAGAGCACCCGCCAGGTCGCCATCGAGATCATCCTGCCGAAGCTGTGCCGGGCCTACGCGGCGCTCGATGCCGTCCTCCACGACGTGCTGCCGGAGCTTGAGTCCGAGGTCGATCGGCTTCGTGCGCTCGTCGGCGAGGCGCCACTGAGGGAGACCGAGCCGTGAGCCGGGCGACGTGGCTGGTCGGCGACGTGTTCGATCGCCTGGCCGAGCTTCCCGACGAGTCGGTGCATTCGGTCATCTCCTCGCCGCCGTACTGGCGCAAGCGGGCCTACCTGCCCGCTGGGCATCCGGACGGGTCGAAGGAGGTCGGCCAGGAGCCGACGCCGGGCGAGTTCCTGGCGTCGATGCTGCGGCTGACCGACGAGCTGTGGCGGATCGTGCGGGACGACGGCACCATCTGGATCAACCTCGGCGACACGGCCAGCGGGTCCGGCGGGTCAGGCGGGGACTACAACCCGGGCGGCTGGCGCGAGGGTCAGGCGAAGTGGATGGGCTCCGGCCGATCCGCCGGCGAGCACGCCGCGGCGATGCCGTGGAAGGGCAAGCGCGACGGCCACCCGCTGGCGAAGTCGGTGTGCTGGATCCCCGAGCTGTTCGGCGCCTCCCTCGCCTACGGCCGGAACCTGCTGACGGGCGAGCCGTGCCGCCAGTGGATCACCCGCCCGCCGGTGGTGTGGTGCAAGCCGGCCCCGACCCCGGGCGAGATCATCGACAAGTTCCGCGAGGCGACCGAACTGATCGTGTGGGCGGCCAAGCAGCCCCGCTACTACTTCGACCTCGACGCCGTGCGCGAGCCCGGCAAGGGCTACGAGCGGGAGAGCGATGCGGCCCGGGCCACGCCGCCTGGCCAGCGGCCGAGAGCGGTCGCCGACACGACGAACCCGAAGGGGGTCCCGCCGCTCACGTGGTGGGTGGTGAACACCTCTGGCTACGAGGGTGCCCACTTCGCCACGTTCCCGCCCGAGCTGATCCGCCGCCCGGTGATCGCCTCGTGCCCTGAGGGCGGGACGATCCTCGACCCGTTCGGCGGGTCGGGCACCACGGCGATGGTCGCGACCGGGCACGGCCGGAACTGCATCTCGATCGACCTCGACGCCCGCAACGCCGACCTGGCCCGCGAGCGGGTCGGCATGTTCCTCGACGTCGAAGAGCGGCCGCACGAGCCGGGGGTGGCGTAGGTGGCCCGTGGTGGGGACCAGACGGCCGGGAAGCCGCGCTATCCGCTCGCGGCGCTGATCGAGGCGACGGGCCGGTCGGAGGCCGAGCTGGCGCGCATGGTCGGCCTGTCCGGGTCGTCGCTGGTCGCGGCCAGGGAGCGGGGGCTGATCGAGTCGGCCGCGGAGCGGTACGCGGTGCGGGCGGGGCTGCACCCGTTCAACGTGTGGCCCGAGATGGCCGATGCTGCGGTCGCCGACGCTGCGGTCGCGTGCCGTGGCTGTGGCGAGCCGTTCGTGCCGGTCCGCCGGAGTCACGTCTTCTGTGACCCAGCGTGTGGACGCAGGTTCCATGCCGAGGTCCGCCGGGCCCGGAGCCGGGACCACTACTGGCGCAACCGTGAGCGGATCCTCGCCCAGCAGGCCGCCTACCGCGAGGAGTGCCGCGAGCAGTTGCGGGACGCTCGGCGGGCGTACCTGGCCAGGAAGGGTGAGGAGGCGCGAGCGCGAGCGCGGGAGCGGTACGCGACCGACCCGGAGTATCGAGAGCGGCGCAAGGCCGCGTCTCGTCGGTACAAGGCCGAGGCGCGGGAGGCGCTGCGTCGCAAGAACGCGGCCTACTACCGGGCCACGCGGGATCGACAGCTCGCGGCGAAGCGCGAGCGGGCCGAGGCACGCAGGCGCGAACTGATGGGGGAGGCGGCGTAGGGCCGTGGGCTGGGGTGTGGCGTGACGTGGGTGAGGCTCGATGACGGCACAGCGCGCCGTGAGGCGCTCAGGAGGGCCGGGAAGGACGGCCGGCTGCTCTGGTACGCGGGGATCACCGAGTGTGCCGCTGCGGAGGCGAACGGCCGGATGAGCGACATGCTCGTGCGGGACGCCGCCTACTTCGCTGAGGTGCGCCCGGGCCCGGCGGCCCGGCGGCTGGTCGAGGTGGGCCTGTGGCATGACGCCGTCTCGCTAGCCGGCTGCGGGCCGTGTCTCCACGGCGACGGTGGGGTGCCGGCGACGCCGTCGCTGGCGGCGGGGGAGTTCCTGTACCACGCGTGGTGGGAGCAGCTCCTCGACGGCGCCGGGAAGGACGATGCGCTGCGCCGTTGGCGGGAGCGGCGCCGGAAGGCCCTGAACGCTGACAAGGAGCTGGTGGGGCGGATCCGCCGGCGGGACCGTGATCGGTGCCGCTACTGCGGGGTGCTGACCGAGGACAGCTCGGGGGCGAACAAGAAGGGCGCACGGGTGCGTCAGCTCGACCACGTGGACCCGTGGTGCACTGACGGCCCGCACGGCTACGGGAACACGCTCGGGAACGTGGTGGTGGCGTGCCGGACGTGCAACGGCCGCAAGCGGGACCTGACGCCGCAGGAGGCGGGGATCGAGCTGTTGCCGCCACCTGGCGGCGAGCCGGCGGAATCCGGCGGTGCCGCCGGATCGACCGGGCCGAAGCCGGCTGCCGATCGGGCTGCGGATCCGGCTGCGCCTCGCGTGGCGCGCGAGACGGGAACGGGCCGGATCGGCGCCGGGTCCCCGGCCGGATCTGGCCAGGACGGTCCCCCGGGCCCCGGCGGTGTGCTGGTGGCGTCCGGGCGCGTGGTGGTCACAGGCGAAGCGAACGAAGACGGGCGCGAGCCCGGAGAGGGGAACTGACCAGTGGGCGATCCGAGGAAGCTCAAGCCGGGGACGGTGGTCCGTCACGTGCACGGGTTCGAGGAGGTGTTGGCGTGCCGGAAGGACGACGACTCGGGATGGTGGGTCGTCGACGGCGGCGGCGTGTCGGACCTTGCGCTGCTGTCCGGGCACTGGCGGGCCTACCGGGAGCCGTCGGGCTGGTCGCTGATCGCCGCCGAGCGGGAGAAGCGCCGACGCCGCCCGCCGACCGACGTCGACCTGCCGCCCGGCGAGCTGCTGCCGGCTGCGCAGTGCTACCTGATCGAGGCCGCCGCCCGGACGGCGCACCTGCTCCCGGGCTGGGCGTGGCCCGGCGCCGAGCGTGTGCCGAGCACCTGGCCGTGGGCGCCCGAGTGGTGGGACCCGTCGGAGGACCCGGTGCGGAACCTCGTGAAGGCGGGGGCGCTGATCGCTGCGGAGATCGATCGGCTGCAGGCGGCGGATCGTGGCTGACCGTCCGCTGCCGCCGCCGTGCCGGTTCGAGGGCTGTGACCGCCGTCCGGTCACGTGGGAGGGCGCCCAGCTGCACGCCGAGGCGCACGAGCGGGTCCTGGCGATGCGCCGGGTCGTGTCGGGCCTGCTGGCGGTCGGCTGGGACGACCTGGCCGCGGCGGCCCTGGACCGGCTCGAGGTGGCGTTGGAGGCGCTGCACGTGGGGGAGATGACGGTGCGGCTGTGGTGCTCGTCGTGTCCGGGCAGGGGGCCGTTCCCGTCGGTGGCGGATCTGGCGGCCCACACTGGGGCGCGGCACGGCCGGCCGCCCACGAGGGCCGAGCGGACCCCTTCGACGTCGAGGCGGGCGGCGTGAAGGCGTCGGTGGGGGATCGGATCCGCTACCGGCCGTACGGCGGCCATCCGGTGCGGACGTCGTCGGTGGTGCGGGTGTGCGGGTCGACGGTGTGGGTGGAGCCGCCGACGCCGGGGCACCAGCCGCCGGAGGTGCAGGTGTTGGCCCACGAGGTGGTCGAGGTGCTGGCGCCGGCGCTGTTCGACGGAGGTGGTGCCCGGTGAAGTGCCGGTTCTGTCACTGGCGGCGTCCGGTGGGCGCGGTCGAGTCGATGGCGGCGCACGAGGCGGCCTGCGAGAGGCGCCCGGCCGACGTCGCTCCGGTTGCACCGGCGGTGGCGGCGCCGCCCCCGCCGCCCCCTGCCGACGAGGTGGTGCCGGCCCGTCGTGATGCCGGCGATGTGGAGGCGCACCGGGTGTCGCTGCGCCTGGCCGAGTACGAGCTCGGCCGTGCCCGCCGGACGCTGGGGCTCCTCGACCTGGTGGAGACGGCGAGGGTGCTGAACCTGTCGACTCCGGATCTGCGGGCGCAGGCCTACGACCGGGAACGGGCCGGGACCGAGCTGTGGTGCGACGACCACGAGCGCCCGCTCGACGGCTGCCAGGCGGCTGCCCGGAAGCTGAACGTGGTGTGCGGGTGCGTCGGGGTGCCGTTGCCGAAGGTGACCGACCCGACCGGTGACGCGGTGGCGGCCGGGCCGTCGGTGTTCGCCGAGGTGCGGGAGGCGGCCCGCCGGGCGAACCGGATCCGCCTCGACGCCGATTGGCTGGCGGGCTTCACCGCCCGCCACGCGGCGACGGACACGCCACCAGCGGTCGAGGCCGACCTCGAGGCGAGGAACCGGACGCTGTGTGCCCGCCATCTGCGCTACGGGCACGAGCGCCCTGCCCGGTCGAAGGGCACGAAGGTCCGCCGCCGTGACGGTTCCTACGTGCTGTCCGAGCCGTTGCCGCTGTGCGAGTGGTGCGAGGACGTCACCCGCGACCTCGGCCATCTGGCCACCGAGCAGATGATCGCCGCTCACGTCGCCGGGCGGAAGCTCCGGCGTCCGGCCTAGCCCAGGAGCCGGCGCACTTGCTTGCCGAGGGCCGGGTGTGCTGCGTCGAAGGTCCGTTGCATCGTCTGGATGCAGCTGTCTTCCATGCCGGGGTTGGGCACGACAGAGACCGCCTGGCGGAAGGCCAGCAGCGCCTCGCGCGCGTCAGTGTCGAGGATCCGCTCGTACAGGGCGAGCAGTTCGCCACGGACAGCAATGAACGCCTGCGTATCGTCGTCCGACCAGCGGGACGTGATCCGGCTCACTGCGAACCGTCGGTACAGCGGCGCCATGCGTGCGAGTGCATCCTGTGCCCGCGCCAGGTCGTCAAGCTGGCGCATTCGACGTTCGTGGCTGCGCTGGAGCCAGCTGCCCACGAGCTGGCCCACGATCCCGGTAGCTCCACCGATCGCGGCGGCGATCAGGCTCGCCTCGACGGCGGTCACACCGAGCACACCCAACCTCCGGTTCCCCCATCCCCCAATGGGCAGGCCGGAGCGTACTTCGAACTGCGTGACACCGGTGTAATTTGCTGCTACAGTGCAGGTGTCACCCGTAGGCCTCGGCCTGCGGGTGCTTCGCGTTCCCGAGCGGGCTTCGGCCCCGGGACGATCAACCCGCCGCCACGAGCGGCGCTGAGTGGGCCAGCACCCCCGTTGGGGTCCACACCAGGACGGCGGCCAGCGTGCGCGTCGTCGAGGGTCGGGCGGTCGCTGGCGCCGCCCCGCCTTCACCACCGGAGGTGACTCGATGGCCCGCGTCGATGCTGCCCGCTGCGGCACCCACTCCGGCTACGTCGGGCACCGCCGCCGTGGCGAGCCTGCCTGCCTGCCGTGTCGTGCTGCGAAGGAGGCCCGTGAGGCCGACACGGTGCCGGTGGGCCCGTGCGGCCGAGTCGAAGGTCGCCCGCCTACTGGCCGATGGCTACGGCCCGGCGACGGTGGCCCGCCTCGCTGGCGTCGAGGTCGAAGAGGTCCGTCGGGTGCTTGCCGACCAGCGGGCCCGTCGCATCGAGCGGTGGACGCAGGTCGCCTGACCCATGGCCATGACGGACGCCGAGCGGATGCGCCGGCACCGGGAGCGCCTGCGGGCGGGGAGGGTCGTGCACCTGTCGGACCTGGCGGTCGAGTGCTGGTGCCACGCCACGATCGTCCACGTGCCCCGCTCGACGATCCTCGCCGGCTCCACCGGGTCGTGCGGCGCCCCCGGCTGCGGCCCGCCCGAGGCGGCCTGACCGGTGCTGTGTCCGTCGTGCAGGGTGCCGGGCGAGCCGGATCCGACGGTGCCGGGCCGCCGCTACTGCTCCGTCTGCGACACGGCCTACACGCCGACCGAGACACCGCCGCCGCCGCCGCCTGATCGAAGGGACCTGGACTGATGCCGAGCCGCCTGACCCTCACCGTGTACCGCGACGCTGCGGGCGAGTGGCGTTGGGCGTTGCAGGCTGCGAACGGCCGGAAGGTGGCGGACAGCGGCGAGGGCTACCAGCGTCGGGCCCGGTGCGTGGAGATGGGCGCCCGCCTGTTCCCCGACGCCCGCCTCGTCATCGAGGACTGATGGCGTCGACGGTGTGCCCGTGCGGCGCCCCGATCCCGGCCGAGCGCAGGAAGCACCGGGCCCGCTACTGCTCCCAGCGCTGCCAGTGGCGCTACAAGGAGCGCAACGCCAACGGCAGCACCGAGCGGTTCGCCTCGGCCACCTGCGACGGCTGCGGCGTCCCCATCCCGCAGGACGTCCGCCCCGGCCACCCGACCCGACGCTGCGCAGCCTGCCGCCCCCAGCCGCTCCCCCCAGCCACCCGCCGGGTCTGCCCGGTCTGCCGGGCATCCTTCGACCCGCCGGCCGCCAACCGGGTCTACTGCTCGCCCACCTGCCGCAAGCGAGCCCGCGGCAACCGCGGCAAGCTCACCCACATCGCCGGCAAGGCGGTCCGCTCCCAGTCCCGCAGGGTGAAGTGGAAGGCCGCCGTCCTCGCCCGCTACGGCGCCGTCTGCTGGCTGTGCGACCAGCCCATCGACCTGCACCTGCGCTACCCCGACCCGTGGTCGTACTCGCCCGACCACGTCGTCAACATCTGCGACGGTGGAGCGCCCTACGACGTGGCCAACGGCCGCCCCGCCCACCTGCGCTGCAACCTCAGCCGCGGCGCCGCAGACGGCAACCGCAGGCGCAAGCTCACCCGCCGCACGGCGCTGACCTGGTGACCGCCAAGGCGCCGAGGAAGGCGACGGCCAAGCGGCCGAAGGGGGAGGGGGCGGGCCCGCGACGGCGCGCAGCGCCCCCGGAGAACACCCCGCCCGCTTCCGAGTTGTGTGTTCCGGATTCCCCGGGGCCATCGGGGGCTCCCCGTCCGTGGGATCGGGCCGCTGACCTGCGGAGCGACTACGAGCGGTTGGGCGAGCTGCTGGCGACGGCCGAGGGGTCGGGCGCCGCGGCGATCGCCCGGGAGCGTCGGCAGATCGCCGAGCTCCTCGAAGCGCTCGAGCGCCCTGCGGAGGTGTCGAAGGTCGATGAACTGGCAGCACGCCGAGCCGGCGCCGGCGATCCTCGTCCTGCCTCCCGCCGCCGCAAGCCTGGATGAGGCGCACGCGGCGATCGAGTTGTGGGAGCACTACAGCCGGAAGCGTCTGGATCTGACGCAGCGGCTCGTCGTCGAGGTGACGATGGCGCAGGCGTCGGACGGCCAGTGGGCGGCGGCGACGACGGGGCGGGAGATGCCCCGTCAGAACGGCAAGGGCGACGAGATCGAGGTCGTCGAGCTGTGGGGGCTCGTCCAGCGGGCCGAGGCGATCATGCACACGGTCCATGACGCCGTGTTGCTGGCCTCGCAGACCCAGCAGCGGATGCTCGGAGTGCTCGAAGGCCACCCGGATCTGCGCCGGAAGGTGAAGCGGAAGTGGCTGGGCACCGGTCAGCAGATGATCGAGATGCGCAACGGCGGGATCATCTGGTACCGGACCCGGACTGGCGGCGGCGGCCGTGGCGTCGATGACATCGACCGGCTGGTGGTGGACGAGGCGCAGCACGCCCAGGAGGAACACCTGGCGGCGGTGTCGCCCACGCTGTTCGCCAACCCGAACCCGCAGATGAACGCGATGGGCACGGCGGGGCTCGAAGGCAAGTCTGCCTGGTGGTGGACGATGCGCAAGCGGGCGCTCGGGCCTGATCCGGGTGCGTTCGGCTACGTCGGGCACACGGCCGAGAACGTGCGGGTCGACGAGTCGGGCCGGGTGGTGCAGGAGCCGGTCGACGCCGAGGACCGCTCGCTGTGGCTCCGCTCGAACCCGGCGCTGCACGCCGGCCGCGGCGGCGGGATGGCGTTCTTCGAGGAGCAGCTGCGTCGCCTCGGTCCCCAGTCCTTCGCCCAAGAGCACATGTGCGTGTGGGACCCGCCGCCGGCGGACGAGGGCGGCTGGGAGACGATCAACGAGGGCGGATGGAAGCTCTGCCAGCTGGTCGGCCACACGCCGGCCGGCGACCTGCGGTACTCCCTCGAGGTCGACACGAACGCACGGGGCGAGACGTGGGCGTCGATCGGCGCCTCGGATGGCACCCACCTCGAGGTGGTCACGCCGGCGCCGGGCGAGGAGTTCGCCGGCGCGGGCGTCCAGTACGGGCCCGGGACCGGATGGGTGGTGCCGGTGTGCGCCCGCCGCAAGGACGAGATCGGCGAGCTGCTCATCGTGAAGGGGTCGGCTGCCAGCGCGCTGGTCCCCGACCTCGAAGCCGCCGGGGTGAAGGTGCGGCTCGTCACGATGGACGAGTTCGCCGATGCGTCCATGCAACTCGACCGGGCGGTCCTCGACGCCACCGTCCGCCACATCGGCCAGCGCCAGCTCAACGCCGCGGCGGCGTCGGTGAAGCCCAAGGCGGTGGGTGACGGGAAGTGGCGGTTCTCCCGCACGGCATCGACCGGCGACGTCGGGCCGGTCTGTGCGGTCGCGGTCGCCCGGTGGGGTGCGCTGCACGGAGCCTCCACGGAGGCGCAGTTCTTCGGAGCGTGGGCGTGATCGGACTGGTCTTCGTGCTCGCCGGCGTCGCCCTCGTGGTGACCGGCGCGTTCCTGCTCGCCGGCCCGGCGGCGCTCGTCGCCTGCGGCGCAGCGCTGATCGTGGCCGGCCTGACCATCGACTGGGAGGCGCTGAATGGCAAGCCTGCTTCGCCGCCTCCGGGGTAGCACCCGGTCGGCCCCGTGGCCGACGATCGGGGGCATCGACGCCCTGGCGTCGCTGGTCAACCAGTTCTCGTTCAACGGGTCGACCTACCCGCTGGTCAACCAGACCTGGGGGCGGACCGCGACGACCGAGATGGCCGGCGGGCTCGAAGGCCACGTGGCGGCGCTGATGCAGTCGCCGCCGGCGTTCGCCGCCCAGTGGACCCGGTCGCTGGTGCTGTCCCAGGCACGGTTCTCGTGGCGTAACCCGCCGCATCACCAGACGGCGCCCCGCAAGCTGTTCGGGACCCAGGCCCTGGCCATCCTCGAACGGCCGTGGCCCAACGGGACGACCGGCGAGCTCATCACGTCGATGGAGTGGCACGCCGGCCTGGCCGGCAATGCCTACGTGCTCAACCGGGGCGGGCGGCTGCGGGTGCTGCGCCCCGACTGGGTGACCATCGTCTACGGGTCGATGTCGGACCCTGACGCCGACCGGTTCGCCCTCGACGCCGAGCTCCTCGGCTACGTGTACCACCCGGGCGGGTTCCGCTCGAACGCCAAGCCAGAGACGCTGCTGGTGTCCGAGGTGGCGCACTGGGCGCCGATCCCCGACCCGCTCGGCGCCGGCGTCGGGATGTCGTGGCTGACCCCGGTCCTGCGGGAGATCCAGGGCGACATCGCCGCGACGACCCACAAGCTCAAGTTCTTCGAGAACGGCGCCACCCCGAACCTCGTGGTCAAGGGCCTCCCGGCCGACGACCCGCAGAAGTTCAAGGCGCTGGTGGCGCTGCTCGAAGAACAGCACTCGGGCCTGTCGAACGCCTACAAGACGCTCTACCTGTCCGCCGGCGGCGACGCCACCGTCGTTGGGGCCAACCTCAAGGATCTCGACCTCAAGGGCGTCCAGGGCTCCCACGAGACGCGGATCGCCCAGGCGTCGAAGGTGCCGGCGACCGTGCTCAACATCTCCGAGGGGCTCGCCGGTTCGTCGCTCAACGCCGGGAACTTCGGCCAGGCCCGCCGCAACTTCGCCGACACGTGGCTGTACCCGTCGCTGCGGGACCTGTGCGGGGCGCTGTCGACGATCGTCCCGCCGCCGCGGGACGTCGAGCTGTGGTTCGACACGAGCGACATGCCGTTCGTGCGCGAGGACGGCAAGGACGCTGCCGAGATCGAGAAGGTGAAGGCCGAGACGATCCGCTCGCTGGTCGACGGCGGGTTCGAGCCCGACTCGGTCGTGGCGGCGGTGCAGGCGCAGGACATGTCGCTGCTCAGCCACAGCGGGAAGCTGAGCGTGCAGCTGCAGGACCCCAACGCCACCGTCACCACCGATGACGAGGCGGCGCCAGAGGCCCCGGCCGAGCCGAAGGTCGACACCTCGCCCCGGGCACTCGCCGAGATGATCCAGAAGATCTACCTCGGCGTCGGCAAGGTCGTGAGCGCCGAAGAGGCCCGCCTGATCCTCAACCGCGCCGGTGCCGAGCTCCCGCCCGGCTTCGAGGCCGAGACGCCCCCCGCGCCGCCGCCGGCGCCCGACGACGACGACGACGAGGAGTCTGACGATGAAGCTGCGTGACCGCTCCACCTTCGACGTCGTCCGCTACGCGCCCGCCGGTGCGGTGCGGGCCGCCGAAGACGCCGACACCGCCGGCGGGCCCGAGGGGGTGCTCTACGGGCACTTCTCGGTGTTCAACCGCTGGTACGAGATCGACTCGGCGTGGGAGGGCAACTTCCTCGAGCGGGTCGCCCCGGGCGCCTTCCGGGAGACGTTCGCCGAGGACGTGCAGCGCTGCTGGTTCGAGCACGGCTACAGCACCGTGCTCGACCGCATGTCGCTCGGGGCGATCGAGCAGCTGCGCGAGGACAAGACCGGCGCCTACTACGAGGTCCGGCTGTTCGACGGGCTGCCCCAGGCGCTCGTCGAGGGCCTCCGGGCCGGCGAGTACGGCGCCAGCTTCCGGATGCGGATCCTCGCCGAGACGGTCAACGCCGAGCCCGGCACCTCCGAGCACAACCCCAAGGGCCTGCCCGAGGTGACGATCCAGCGGGTCCGGTGCCCCGAGTTCGGGCCGGTGTCGATCGGGGCGTCGCCGCACGCCACCGCCAACCTGCGCTCGGGCACCGACGCGTTCTACGACCAGCTCCGATCCCGTGACGCCGAGCTGTGGGCGCACGCCGCCCGGGCCGCCGGGATCGACCAGACCTCCACCGTGGGGGCCGGCACCGAGGGTGCGGCCGACGGTGACCACCAGCACGGCCCCGACCGGGGGCGTGCTGCCATCGCCCGGCTGATCGCGGCCGGCATCCCCCTCAAGGAGAACCAGTGAACCCCGACCAGATCCGTGAGGCGATCGCGTACCTCGACGCCTTCCTGCGGGCCATGCCCTACGACGCGGACGGCAACGTCCGGTCGATGGAGGCCGACGAGCAGACCCGCTTCGACGAGGGCCTCGCCGAGCGCGAGCGCCTCGCCGGCCTCCTCGCCCAGCACGAGCGCGTCCAGGCGCTCGCGCCCGTCAACGGCGTGCCCGGCGACGCGCCCGCCCCGTTCAACGTCAACCGCAACGCCGACCCGTTCGACCTGTCGGACCTGCGCTACGACGCCACGGCGTCGGAGGTGCGGGGCCGTGCGGTCACCGCCCTCGAGCAGGTGCGGGGTCTGGCCGACGCCGACCGGGCCCACGTCACCGAGCTCGTGGAGCGCCGGGGCGGCGAGGTCATCGGCCGGGTGCTCGCCACCGGGTCGGACGCCTACCGGTCGGCCGCGGCGAAGCTGATGACCGGCAACGCCCACATGCTCGACGACGCCGAGCGGGCCGCCGTGGTGCGGGCCCAGTCGCTCGCCGACGCCGAGGGCGGCTACGCCGTGCCGTTCACCCTCGACCCGACGATCATGCTGACGAACGCCGGCGCCGAGTCGGCGATCCGCCAGCTGGCCCGGACGGCGACGATCACCACGAACGCGTGGAACGGCGTCAGCTCGGCGGGCACGTCGGTCACCTACCACGGTGAGGCCGAGGAGGTCGGGGACGACTCGATCACCCTCGCCCAGCCGACCGTGCCGGTGCACCGCTACGACGTGTTCATCCCGTACAGCTTCGAGGCCGGCCAGGACTGGCAGGGCTTCGAGGGCGACATGCGGATGGTCATGCAGGACGCCCGGGCCCGCAAGGACG
>DASTYO010000227.1:0-6395 GCA_035764875.1 Acidimicrobiales bacterium
CGCGACCTGCGCAAGGACGAGCCGTACCTGCGCTACGACCAGGTCGACTTCGACGTGCTCGTCGGCTCGTACGGCGACAGCTTCGACCGCTACGCGATCCGGCTCAACGAGATCCGCGAGTCGATGAAGATCGTCCGCCAGATCCTCGAGCACATGCCTCGCGGCGACTACCGGATCCAGGACAAGAAGGTCACCCCGCCGCCTCGGGCCCGCATCGACGAGTCGATGGAGGCGCTGATCCACCACTTCAAGATCTTCACCGAGGGCTTCAAGGTGCCCGCCGGCGAGGTCTACGTGGCGGTGGAGAGCCCCCGCGGCGAGCTCGGCTGCTACCTGGTCTCCGACGGCACCTCGAAGCCGTACCGCATGCACATCTCCGGGCCGAGCTTCCGCAACCTGCAGACGCTGCCGCACATGATGCGCGACGGCCTCATCGCCGACGGCGTGATGATCATCTCCTCGGTCGACCCCATCATGGGCGAGGTCGACCGCTAGCAGCGCGCCGGGCGGGAAATCCGCTCGGATCGGACAACCCGGCGTCCCTACGCTCGGCGTCCCGTCGAGGGGCGACGGGGGTCGGGAGGAACGATGTCTGCAGCCGCGCGCCTGCGCCACCCGGCGAGCGCCAACCTGCGACGCGTCCTCCCGTACTTCGCGCCCCATCGGGGGCGGATGTGGTTCGTGGGGCTGTCGGCGGTGGTCTCCATCGCGGCCGGGCTGTCCACGCCGCTGATCGCCAAGGCGGTGATCGACGGTCCGATCGCGCGCGGCGACCGGGCCGGCATCGTGCCCTGGGCGGCGCTGGCGGTCGGGCTCGGCGTGGTGGAGACCGGCCTGGCCAACCGACGGCGCATCCACCTGGCATCCGCGGCCATGGACGTCGAGGCCCGGCTGCGGGACGACCTCTACCGCCACCTGCAGCGCCTGGACGTGGGCTTCCACGATCGCTGGCAGTCCGGCCAGCTGCTGTCGCGCGCCACCACCGACATCGCCACCATCCGGCGGTTCACCGCCTTCGGCTCGATCTTCCTGCTCATCATCAGCCTCGAGGTGCTGGTGATCTTCGGCCTGCTGGTCAGCCTCTACTGGCCCTTGGCCCTGCTCGCCGCCGCGTTCGCGGTACCGGTCCTCGTGCTGTGCGCCCGCTTCGAGCGCCAGTACACCCAGATGGTCCGCCGGATCCAGGACGAGACCGGCGACATGACCACCGTCATCGAGGAGGCCGCCAAGGGCATCGCGGCCATCAAGGCGTTCGGTCGGGCCCGGTACGCGTTCGACCGGTACGACGCGCACGTGCAGCGCCTGCACGGCTCGCAGATGGCCCGCATCGCCGTGCACACCAAGTTCGTCTGGCTGCTCGGCATCGTCCCCAACCTCATCCTGGTGGCCACCCTGCTGGCCGGCGCCCTCGCCGTCGGCTCCGGGGCGCTCACCCTCGGCGGCCTGTTCGCCTTCGTCTCCTACGTGCTCATCCTGGTGTTCCCGCTCGAGGCGCTCGGTTGGATCCTCGCCATGGCCCAGGAGGCGATGACCGCCGCCGACCGCGTGTACGAGGTGCTCGACACGCCCCCGGTGGTCGACGACCGCCCCGGCGCGGTCGACCTCGCCTCGGCCCGGGGCCACCTGCGGTTCGAGGGCGTGCGCTTCGCCTACGGCGCCGGGCGCGAGGTCCTCGCCGGTGTCGACCTCGAGATCCGCCCCGGCGAGACGCTCGCCCTCGTCGGCCCCACGGGGTCGGGCAAGACCACCCTGGCGATGCTCCTCGCCCGCCTGCACGACCCCAGCGCGGGCCGGGTCACCCTCGACGGCCACGACCTGCGTGACCTCACGCTGTCGAGCCTCCGGGCCCACGTGGGCTTCGCCTTCGAGGAGGCCACGCTGTTCTCGGCGAGCGTGCGCGAGAACCTGCGCATCGGCCTGCCGGAGGCCAGCGATGCCGAGATCGAGACGGCGCTCGACATCGCCCGTGCCGGGTTCGTGCACCGGCTTCCGTGGGGCCTCGACACCCGCATCGGCGAGCAGGGGATGAGCCTGTCCGGCGGGCAGCGCCAGCGCCTCGCCCTGGCACGCGCGGTCATCGCCCGGCCGCGGATCCTGGTGCTCGACGACCCGCTGTCGGCGCTCGACGTCCACACCGAGGCCGAGGTGGAGGCGCGGCTGCGCCCCCTCCTCGCCGACCGCACGGCGATGGTCGTGGTGCACCGGCCCTCGACCATCGCCCTGGCCGACCGCGCGGCCCTGCTCGTCGACGGGCGCATCGTCGCCGTCGGCACCCACGCCGAGCTGCTCGAGGGCGAGCCCCGGTACCGCGAGATCCTGTCCCAGGCGGTCGACGAGGACGAGGGGGTGCCGGCGTGACCCACCTGCAGCCCGTCGACCCCGAGGGCCACGACCACGACACCACCGGCCTCGACATCACCGGCGACGCCGCCATCGACTCCTGGCGCGGGGTGGCCGCCGAGGACGCAGACGACGTCCGCGGCAACCTCGCGCTGCTGCTGCGCTCGCGGAGCCGCCGGCTGCTCGGCGCGCTCATCGCCCCGCACCGCGGGGCGCTGGCGTGGGCGACGGTGCTCATCGCCGTGAACATGGTCGCCCACCTCTCGGGTCCGTGGCTCGTCGGCAAGGCCATCGACGACGGCATCCCGCCGCTGCTCGACGGCGGCGACGGCGCACTCCGGCCGCTGGTCACCGTGGTCGCCGGGTACCTCGTGGCCACGGTGGTGGCGGCCGCCACGTTCAACGCCTTCCTCCTCCGGTCCGGGCGCATCGGTCAGGACGTGATCGTCGACATCCGCCACCGGCTCGCCCGGCACTTCACCGACCTCAGCCTCGGGTTCCACCAGCGGTACACGTCGGGTCGGGTGATCTCCCGCCAGACCAGCGACGTCGAGGCCATCGCCGAGCTCCTCGGGCACGGCCTGCTGCAGCTCACCACCTCGGCGCTCACCCTCGCCGGCATCGCGGTGATCCTGGTGGTGCTCGACCCGCTGCTGGCGCTCGCGTCCCTGTCGGTGGTGCCGGTGCTGTGGCTGCTCACCCGCTGGTTCCGGCGTCACTCGGAGCGGGCGTACCGCGCCACCCGCGAGGCCATCGCGCTGGTCATCGTCCACTTCGTGGAGTCCCTCGGCGGCATCCAGGCGGTGCAGTCGTTCCGCCGGGAGCGCCGCAACCAGGAGATCTTCGACGACCTCGACGGCCGGTACCGCGACGCCAACGTGTGGTCGGCCCGCCTCGCCGCCACCTACGGACCCGGGGTGCAGCTCGCCGGGCGGGTCACGGTCGCCGTGGTGCTGCTCTACGGCGGTTCACGGGTGATCGACGGGGCCATCGAGATCGGCGTGCTCGCCTCGTTCGTGCTCTACCTGCGGCGGTTCTTCGAGCCGATGCAGGAGCTCAGCCAGTTCTACAACCTGTTCCAGGCCGCGGCCGCCGCCACGGAGAAGCTGTCGGGCGTGCTCGAGGAAGCACCAGCGGTGGCGCCACCGGCCGATCCCGTCCCGCTGGCCCGGGCGCGCGGCGAGATCCGCTTCGACCGCGTGCGCTTCGGCTACGGCGAGCAGGTGGTGCTGCACGAGCTCGACCTGGTGATCCCGGCCGGCCAGACCGTGGCGGTCGTCGGCGAGACCGGCGCCGGCAAGTCCACCATCGCCCGACTCGTCGCCCGCTTCTGGGACCCCACGGCAGGTGCGGTGCTGCTCGACGGCGTGCCCCTCACCCGCCTGGCCGAGCAGGACCTGCGCCGCGCCGTCGCCATGGTCACCCAGGACAACTTCCTGTTCAGCGGCACGGTGGCCGACAACATCGCGTTCGGCCGTCCGACGGCGTCACCGGCCGAGATCGAGGCCGCCGCCGACGCGATCGGTGCCGGCGACCTCATCCGGTCGCTGCCCCAGGGCTTCGACACCGACATCCAGGCCCGGGGTGCCCGGCTCTCGTCCGGTCAGCGCCAGCTGCTGGCGTTCGCCCGGGCGTTCCTGGCTGACCCTGCGGTGCTCATCCTCGACGAGGCCACCAGCTCCCTCGACATCCCAAGCGAGCGCCTCGTGCAACGGGCGCTGCGCACACTGCTCGCCGACCGCACGGCGATCATCATCGCTCACCGGCTCACCACGGTGGAGATCGCCGACCGCGTGCTCGTCGTCGACGGGGGGCGCGTGGTGCAGGACGGCGCGCCGAGCGAGCTGCGCGACGCCACGGGCGCGTACGGCGACCTGCACCGGGCCTGGCTCGCGTCGATGGCGTAGCCGAGACCGCCGAGCAGACGTCAGCCGGCCGAGAGCAGCACGACGCCTGCGAGCGCGGCGCCCACGCCGCCGAGCTGCAGGGGTCGGAGCCGCTCGCCGTGGCGCTGCCAGGCCAGCACCGCGGTGACGGCCGGGTAGAGCGAGGCCAGCACGGCGGTGACGCTCACCAGCCCCGACTGGCTCGCCACGGCGAACGTGCCGTTGGCGCCCACGTCGAAGGCGCCGATCACCGCGAGGTCCCGCAGGTCGGCCCGAGGGGCGCGCAGCGCCCGCGGCCCCTGCTGCCACGCCACCAGCGCACCGAGCAGCACCACGCTGGTGGCGCGCATGACCAGCAGCACGAGCACGGCCTCGGCGACGCCGCCACCCTCGCTGCCGTCGGCGAGGACGGCCATCACCGTGCCGAAGCCGGAGGCGGCCAGGAGCGCCAGCAGCAGCGGCGCCGCGCCGCCCCGCCCCTCGCCGCGCAGCTCCGGTCCGCTCGCCAGCACGACGCCCACCACGGCGACGGCGATCCCGGCGAGCTGCAGGGCGCGCGGCTCCTCGCCCGACACGAGGCCCACCACCACCGGCACGGCGACGCCGAGGGCGGCGATCGGGGCGACCACACCCATCGTCCCGAGCGCCAGCGCCCGGTAGAAGGCGTTGAGCGCGACGGCCCCCACGGCCCCGGCGATGACGCCGGCGACGGCCGCCCTCGCCGTCACGTCCGGGCCGAGCAGGAGGACCAGCGGCCCGAGGCCCGCCAGCGCGGTCGCCTGCGAGACGAGCACCACGCGCGTGGCGTCGAGGCGCCGGGCCAGCGTGCCGCCCATGAAGTCCGCGGTGCCCCACAGGAGGCTCGAGAGCAGCGCGAGGAAGGTGGGCATGGCCGGCGAACCTACGTGCGCCGCCGTGGCCGATCGCTCACGGGCGGGCGCCTCCGGGCGCGAGGGCGGCCTGCCAGTCCCAGCCTGCGGCGTCGGTGGGCGAGCGCCAGGTGTCCACCTGCGACCGCGCCCACCGGGCCCAGTCGACCAGCAGCTGCTCGTGGTCGAGCTCGCAGCGCAGCCCGAGGGCGTTGAGCGGCAGCCGGCCGGCGAACTCGTAGGGCCCCGACCTGCTCTCGTCGATCATGGCGTGCAAGGCCTCGAGCCGCTCGGTGGCCGTGCGCTCGACCTCGTGCAGCGTCGCCCGCAGCTGGTCGAGTGTGCCCCCGTCGGCGAAGAACACCTTCACCATCGCCTCGAACTCGTGCACCGGCGGCGCCGGCGGCTCGTCGAGCCACGCCCGCAGCGCGCTGCGGCCCTCGCGCGTGATGGCGTACACGGTGCGGGGCCGCTTCCCGGTGCGCTGCTCGGTGGCGGTGGCGAGACCGGCGGCGACGAGCTTCTTCGGCTCGTCGTAGAGCTTGCGCTCGGCGCGCGGCCAGAACCAGCCGAGGCTGCGCTGGGCCTGCTTGGCCAGCTCGTAGGTGGTCCAGGGGCGCAGGGCGAGGAGCCCGAGCAGGGCGTGCGAGGTGGTGGTGAGGGCGTTCCGCGAGCGGGGCACGAGAACAGGTTGACATGGTGCCCTGTGCAGTATCTACTCGTAGCGAGATGCTGCACAGGGCAGTATCGAGGCACGACCTTCCGAGGGGGAGACGTGGAGACGATCATCCGGCATCGCGACGAGGGCCAGCTCACCTGGTTCCTGAACAGCCTCGTGGCCACCAAGGCGACGGCCGCCGAGACCGGCGGCAGGTACGCGCTGAGCGAGCACCTGCTGACCGCCGACTCCGACCCGCCGCCGCACGTGCACCTCGACGAGGACGAGGCGTTCTACGTCCTCGACGGCGAGGTCGAGCTCGAGGTGGACGGTGCCGTCGCCCACGCCACGGCGGGCACGTTCGCCCTTGCGCCGAGCGGCCGCCCGCACGCCTTCAGGGTGCTCACGCCCACCGCCCGGGTGCTGGTCATCACGTCGTCCGCGGCCGGCCGCACCAGCCGCGGCGACGCCACCGAGGACTTCTTCCGAGCCGCCGGCACCCCGGCAACCGCGCCGGTGCTCCCCGCCGCGGAGGCGCCCGACCCGGTGCGCCTCGCCGCCCTCGCCGCCGCGCACGGCATCGAGATCCTCCCGCCACCGGCGCCGTGAAGCTGCTCGTCACCGTCGCCCACCCCGACGACG
>DASTYO010000228.1:0-51960 GCA_035764875.1 Acidimicrobiales bacterium
ACCTGACCGTGGCGGCCGAGGTCGGCGAGCGAGGTCGCGTCGGCAGGCACGTCCGTGCCCACTGCCACGACCAGACCGTCGAAGCCAGCGGCACGCACGTCGTCGACGCCCGAGCGCCCGCGCCACGACGTAGCCGCGGCGACGGCGCGCGCCCCGCTCTGGTGGAGGATGAAGCGGAGCTCGTTCGGGCCGGCGCTGTCGACAACGGGCAGCACCACGCCACCGACCAACCAGATGGCCCCGATGAGGGCGAAGGCCTCGGGCGAGCTCGGCACCTGCACGGCCACCGGGTCGCCGGCGCCGACGCCGTGCGCCCGCAGCCCGGCGGCGAGCAGACGGACGTGCTCGACGACCGCCTCGGCGGTCACCTCCCGGCCGCCGTCGTCACGGCTGAACAGCAGCCGGCCCTCGACCACGCCCTCCGCCACGAGGGCGCCGAGGGTCTCGGGGCCGTAGCGCCCCTCGGCGTACCAGCGCTCGACGAGCGCCGCCCGATCGGCTGCGCTGGCGGTCACCGGTACTCGGGGTCGCGCTTCTCGCGGGGCCGGCGGTCGTCGTGGGCGTTGCCGATGTTGGTGTAGGCGATGGCGTTCTGCAGGGCGATCTGCCGGGTCATGTCGAGCGACTCCCAGATCGCCCGCACCGTGCCCTGGATCGGCTTCGGCGCCCGGGCCGCGATGGCCGCGGCGATGGCGTGTGCACGATCGCGGAGCTGGTCCCGGGGGACGACCTCGGTCACCAGGCCGAGCCGCAGTGCGGTGTCTGCCGTGATGCGCTCCTCGTTGCCCATGAGCGCCCAGCGCAGCACGTCGCCCAGGGGCACCCCCCTGGACAGCATGCCGATGGGCTCGACGGCCGAGGTGATGCTGCCGTTGGCGTGCGGGTCGAAGAACGTGGCGTCGTCGGAGCAGATGATGATGTCGGCCTCGTTGATGAAGTACTGCCCCCCGCCGGCGCACATGCCGTGCACCGCGGCGACGACTGGCTTCCACACCCGGTGCTTCTGCTTGGGGCTCAACGCCTCGCCGGGATCGAAGGTGTTCCAGACGTTGTCCTTCATGAACCAGCCGGGGTCGCCGGTGATGTCGGCGCCGGTCGAGAAGGCACGCTCGCCGTTGGCTCGCAGCACCACCGCGTGGATGTCGTCGGTGTCCCGCACCGTGGCCCAGGCCCACGTCATCTCCCGGCCCATCGCCTCGTTGAAGGAGTTGAGCGCGTCCGGGCGGTTCAGGGTGATGGTGGCGACGTGGTCGTCGCCCACCTCCCACTCGATGGCCTCGAAGTCAGGGGTGTCGTTCGTCATCGGTGCTCCAGCGCTCGGGTGGACCGGCAGTCGCAAGAAAGTAGCATGCGATATCCGCGCCATGTCCGAGCCTCCTCTCCACCTGCCAGCGCCCACCACCTGGGTGTTCGACGTCGACGGCTGCCTGATCGACTCGCTCACGAGCACGTCGCTGCGACCGGGAGCGCGCGAGCTTCTCGTCGAGCTGCGCCAGCGGGCGTGCACGATCCTGCTGTGGAGCGCCGGCGGCGCCGAGTACGCCCGCGAGCGGGCGACGGCGCACGACATCGCCGATCTGTTCGACGGCTTCCACGGCAAGGATGGCCGCGACGACGACGGGCGCTACCGCATCGACGCCCTACCGCTCGGCGCCCACGGCGCGGTCTTCGTCGACGACCGGCCCGAAGACCTCCCGGACGGCATCGTCCTGGTTGCCGTGAGCCCGTACCTGTCGCACACCCCGCACGACCGCGGGCTCCGGGCTGCGCTGGCGCGCGATCCGTTGTAATCAGTAGTCGATTTGAAGGACGGGTCAGTACGTCGGGCCGCCCCCGGGCTTGCAGCCGCCCCGGCCGCGAATGCCAGGGGTGCAGTCGTCGTCGAAGGGGCGAGCCGGACGCGTCGTCGGGCCGTCGTCCCCACTGCCCGACCGCCGCACCAGGAACAGGCCCTCGCCGATGCCGCTCACCGCGATCGTGCCCGACTCGAAGTACGGGTAGTTCGACCAGGTGCCGTCGAAGGTCGGGTCGTCGTTCGCGGGGAACACGTCGAAGAACGCCTCGGGCTCGAGCGTCCCGCCGGCCACGTTCGACACGTCGAGGATGCGCAGGCCGCTCGTGTAGTTCGACTGGTACACGAGGCCTTCGTGCACGTAGTTGTTGTGGTCGATCGACGGCGTCTCGTGCTCGTGGATGAAGTGGACCTGGGGGTTCTCCAGGTCGGTGACGTCCAGCACGATCGTGCGGGTGGTGGGCGCACCGCCCACCTCGTCGAGCTCGTCGTTGGCCAGGACGTACCGATGGTCCTCGGTGAGCCACCCCTGGTGCGTGTAGGCGACGCCGTCGTAGTCGGTGGTGCCGACGGTGGTGGGGTTGAGCTTGTCGGTGACGTCGGCGATGTCCATCGCGTCCTCGGCGAAGTTGAAGCACAGCTCGCGGCCCGTGTAGCGGGTGTCAGGGCCGTCGTAGATCACGCACTGCGCATCGTGGACGTAGGCCGCGGGCGACGCCTCCTGGACCGGGCTGCCCACCGTGCGGGCGGCCGTGCCGGGTCCGCCCTCGAGGAGGTAGCAGCCGGCGAAGGTCGGGTTCTGCGGGTCGTTGATGTCGACCATGTGCAGGCCGGACAGGCAGACGTCCGGCGCCACGATGGCCGCGTTGCCGCCGACGATGTAGGCGTACCCGGTGTCCTCGTTGATGGCGATGTTGTGGGCGGACGGCGTGCCGGAGTAGGTGGCGTCGGCGTCCCACTCGCGCGGTTCCGTCACGTCGCGCAGGCGCGTGAGGTCGAAGACGAGCATCCCGTGGGGCATCGACTCGCTGACGATGAACGCGTGGTCCTCGTAGACCTTGATGTCGTGCCAGATCTCCTGCAGGGCCGCCGGGTTCGGCAGCGCCCCCAGGTACACCGGGTTCGTCGGGTCGGTCACCCGGAAGAAGGCGGTGCCGTCCGTCTTCCCCATCATCACGTACTCATCGCCGGTCTCCGGGTCGGTCCAGCCCCACAGGTCGCTCTGGCCCTGGCCGTCGAACTCCTCGGCCGGGACGAACGACAGCAGGTCGACGCCGTCGCAGGGGAAGGGGCCGGCCATGCCGTCGACGCAGGGGACGTCGGAGAGCCGCTCGAGCACCGGCGACTCGTCGGCGAGCGTGACGGACACGGCGGTGCCGCCGATGACGGCGTCGCGCACGGCGAGCACCTGGTCGGTGCGGAACACCTCGAGCGCGGGGATGGACGCCGCACCCGCCGTGGCGTTGCCGGTGGGCTCGTCGCCCTCGGCCGGGATCTGCACGAACCCGATGGCGCCGGCCGCCTCGGCGGCGAGCACCTTCTGGGCGAAGGTGTAGCTCGGGCACTGGTCGACCGGGTTGGCCGCGCTGGCCCGGTCGTCGACGAGGACGACCTTGCCGGCGACGTCGGGGGCCACCGGGGCGTAGCTCACCAGGGTGCAGCCGCTGCCCGCGTAGACGAGCTCGCCCGCCTGGTCGGCGACCTCGCCGCTGTCGGCCCACTGCAGGGCAGGCAGGGAGCCGGCGAGGTCCGAGGGGCTCTCGACCCGCACGACGATGCCGCCGCTCGCCTGGCGCTGGTGCTGCTCGCCGGGGTGGGCGCCCGCACGGGGCACCACCCCCAGGAGCGTGGTGAGGACGGCTGCCGCCGTCAGCGCGGCCGCGACCCGCGACCGCCCATGCCTGTGCGTTCCCATGCATCTCTCCTCGGCCGGCGACGCCTCCCCGCAGAAGCGCCCGTGGATGTGTTCCACCGGGTCACTTCGACGATCAGCCGTGGGAGTCCTCTGCATCCGTTGACGGCGCCGGCGCGGCGCCCGCTGCGGACGCGACCGCCCGCGCCCACGCGTAGTCGGCCTTGCCGGCCGGGCTCCGCCGGACCTGCTCGACCCGCACGATCGCCTTCGGCACCTTGAACCGGGCCAGGCGCGACGACGCGGCCTCCAGCAGGTCTGCGTCGTCCACCTCGTCGCGCAGGGCGACCACGGCGACGACCTCCTGGCCCCACCGGTCGCTGTCCCGCCCCACCACGAGGACGTCCTCGACGGCCGGGTGGGCGAGGAGCGCCGCCTCCACCTCCTCGCCGAACACCTTCTCGCCGCCGGTGTTGACGGTGGTCGCCTCCCGGCCGAGGAGCTGCACCGTGCCGTCGGCGAGCAGGCGGGCGCGGTCACCGGGCACCGCCCACCGGACGCCGTCGACCACGGGGAACGCGGCGCGCGTCTTCGCCTCGTCACCGAGGTAGCCGAGGGGGATCGCGCCCCGCTTCGCGAACCAGCCGGGCTCCGCGTGGCCCGGCTCGACCACGCGCTGCAGTGCGTGGTCGAGCACCGCCGTGCCGGGCGACGGCTTGAACACGCCGGCCTGCCCGACGCGGCCGGCGACCGCCACCGCCCGCAGCGCGCCGCCCGTCTCGGTGGAGCCGGCCCCGTCGACCAGCAGCACGTCGGGCAGCAGCTCGAGGATGCGCCGCTTGGTCTCGATCGACGTGGGCGCGCCGCCGAGGACGAGCACCGCGAGCGACGAGGGGTCGTGGGCGCCGGACTCGAGCTCGTCGAGCAGCGGGCGGGCGAACGCCTCACCGACCATCATCGTCATGTCGACGTGCTCGGCGGCCACGGACGTCCAGACGTCGACGGGGTCGAGCCGGTCGACCACGCCGTTCACCACCACCGTCCCGCCGGCGAGGAGCGTGCGCAGGGCGGTCCAGTGCGCGGCCGCGTGCATGAACGGGGCGTTCGGCAGGAACCGGGGCCGGTCGTCGCCGGTGGCTGCGTCGACGATCTCGGGGAGCGTGGCCTCGGGGAGGAAGTCGCCGCCCAGGGCGGACAGCCAGATGTCGGCCTGCCGCCACAGCGTGCCCTTCGGCATCCCGGTGGTGCCGCCGGTGTAGAGGACGTACAGGTCGTCGGGGTCGTGGCCCTCCACCGCGAGCTCGGGGCTGGCGCCGGCGAGCGCGGCGTCGAGGTCGACGGCACCGGGGAGCATGGCGCGGCCGGTGTCGTCGGCGACGTGGAGGAGCAGCGGCGGGACGGGCAGCGCCGGGAGGACCTCGGCGAGCTGCTCGGCGAAGCGAGCGTGGTAGACGACGGTGCGGGGCGACGCGTCGCGGAGCAGGTGGGCGAGCTCGTCGGCCACGTAGTGGTGGTTCACGTTGAACGGCGCCGCCCGGGCGGCGGAGCCGCCGAGGCCGACCTCGAGGTACGCCGGCGAGTTGAGCAGGTAGGTGGCCACGAGGTCCTGCCCCGACTCCCACGGCTGCAGGTCGCGCCGTTCGGCGTGCAGCCCGATGCCGTGGTCGTGCAGGACGTTCGCGAACCGGATGGCCCGGTCGCGGAGCTGGCGGTACGTGGTGGACCGCCCTCGCCAGCGGATCGCCGCCTGGTCGGCCTTGGCCTCGGCGACGGCGTCGAAGATCCGCCACAGGTTGTGCTGCCTCATGCCGCGGCGACCTCCCGCGCGCCCGAGACGCTGAGCGGGCCCCGCTCGAGCTGGGCCAGCAGCGCCATCAGCGGCTTCGGCATGCCGAACGCCACCGCACCCGTGAGCGCGCCGTCCCGGCCGAGCAGCGCCAGGAACCGGCGCTCTTCGGTCGAGCCGAGCACCACGTCGACCTGGTCGGTGGGCGACGGCCGGCCCACGATCTGGATGCGGGTGCCGAGCTGGTCGGACCAGACGTACGGAACCGGGCCGTGCGGCACCGCAGCGCCCGGGCCGGCCACGATGGCCTCGGCGACGGCCCGGCCGTGCTCGGCCGCCACCGTCCAGTGCTCGAAGCGCACGGGTTCGCCGTACGCCGGGTGGCGCCACCGGGCGACGTCGCCCGCCGCCCACACGTCGTCCACCCCCTCGGCGGCCAGCGTGGCGTCGCACAGGACGCCGTCGGTGGTGTCGATGCCGGAGCCGGCCAGCCAGGCCACGTTGGGCACCACGCCGATGCCGACCACCACGAGGTCGGCGGGGACGATCGACCCGTCGGCGAGCGTGACGCCCGTGACCCGCCCGTCGCCCCGGAGGCCGGCGACGCCGGCGCCGCAGCGCATGTCGATGCCGTGCGAGCGGTGCAGCGCCGCGGCCACGTCGCCCAGCTCGGGCCCGAGCCCGCGCAGCATCGGCGCCGGGAGCGGCTCGACGACCGTGACCTCCAGCCCCCGCTCGTGGGCGGTGGCGGCCACCTCGCACCCGATGAAGCCGGCGCCGACGACCACCAGCCGGCGGGCCTCGGCCAGCGCGTCACGCAGCGCGACGGCGTCGTCGAGTCGGCGGAGCACGTGGACGCCCTCGAGGTCGTCGCCGGGCAGGCGGCGCGGCGACGCACCCGTGGCCACCACGAGCGAGTCGTACCCGAGCGGACCGTCGGCGAGCTCGACCACGTGGGCGTCGACGTCGACCGACTCGGCCCGGACCCCGAGGCGGAGGTCGACGTCGAGCTCGTGCAGCTTCGCCGGCGGGCGCAGCCACACCCGTTCGGGCTCCCACGTCCCGGCGAGCACCTGCTTCGACAGCGGAGGCCGGGTGTAGGGCGGGTGGAGCTCGTCGCCCACGAGCGTGATGCGACCCCCGAAGCCGGCACGGCGCAATCCCTCGACCGTGCGCAGCCCGGCGAGCGAGGCCCCCACCACGGCGACGTGACCGTTCTCCATCTCGCCGACCGTAGCCTGACATGTCTGTTAGATTCCGGCTCGACCGGGGGACCCGAGGAGGGCCGATGAGCTACACCGACGACCAGGTGGTGACCGATTCGCCGCTGGCGCCCGATGCGCCGATGCTCGATCCGCACGCGCTGGCGCACCCGCAGGAGATGTACGCCATGCTGCGGGAGACCGCCACCGTGCTGCCCATGGAGGGCGCCGTCGTGGTGGCGGGCGACGCCGAGGTGCGCGAGGTCCTGAAGCACCCGGAGGTGTTCTCCTCCGGGATCGACGCGGTGAACATCGGGCAGATCCGTCCGCTCATCCCCCTGCAGATCGATCCGCCCGAGCACAAGAACTACCGCAAGCTCCTCGACCCGCTCTTCGCGCCGAAGCAGATCGCCCCGCTGGAGGAGCAGACCCGGGCCCTCGTCCGCGGGCTCATCGCCGCGGTGGCCGACGAGGGTCGCTGCAACTTCCACGAGGCGCTGGCCGAGCCGCTGCCCACCATCGTGTTCCTCCAGCTGCTCGGGCTCCCGGTGTCGCGCCGCAAGGAGTTCATCGCCCTGAAGGACGGCATCATCCGCCCGGCGGCCAGCTCGCCGGCCGAGCGCGACCGCATGGTGGAGGCGACGGGGGCGAAGATCTACGCCGTCCTCGACGAGGTGCTCGCGCAGCGGGTCGAGGAACCCCAGGACGACTTCCTCACCCGCTTCCTCGACGCCGAGGTCGACGGCCACCGGCTCACCCACGACGAGATCCTCGACATCTGCTACCTGTTCTTCCTCGCCGGCCTCGACACGGTCACCGCGTCGCTCGACTGCTTCCTCGCCTTCCTCGCCCAGCACGACGAGCACCGGCGCCAGATCGTCGACGACCCCTCCTGCATCCCGCACGCGGTCGAGGAGATGCTGCGCTGGGAGACGCCGGTCCAGGGGGTGGTGCGCATCACCACCACCGACACCGAGCTCGGCGGCTGCCCCATCGCCGCGCACACGCCCGTGCAGGTCGTGCTCGGGTCGGCCAACACCGACAGCTCCTCGTGGGCCGACGTCGACACCATCGACTTCGAGCGCGAGGGCAACAAGCACCTCGCCTTCGGCGGCGGCGCCCACCGGTGCCTGGGGTCGCACCTGGCCCGCATGGAGCTGCGGGTCGCCCTCGAGGAGTGGCACGCCGCGGTGCCCGAGTACTCGATCGCCCCCGGCGTCGAGCTGCTCTACAGCCAGGGCCTGCGGGCCATCGACAACCTCGAGCTCGTGTGGTGAGACCCCGCTCCTCCGACGACACGACCGACCGATCCACAGACGACACGAGAAGGGGGGCGCACCGTGGGTGAGCTGCGGATGCTGATCGACGGGAAGCTGGTGGAGGCCGAGGGGGGCGGCACGTTCGACAACGTCAACCCGGCCACCGAGGAGGTGCTGGGCCAGGTCGCCGACGGCACCGCGGGCGACATGGACCGGGCGGTCGCCGCGGCCCGCCAGGCCTTCGACACCACCGATTGGGCCACCGACCACGCGTTCCGCAAGCGCTGCCTGCTCCAGCTGCAGGACGCCCTCGAGTCCGAGCAGGAGGAGATCCGCCAGGAGCTGATCGCCGAGGTCGGCTGCCCCCTGCTCACCACCTACGGCCCGCAGCTCGACGCGCCGCTGCGCGAGGCGCTGCGCTGGCCGGCCGAGATGATCGACCAGTTCCCCTGGACCCGGTCGCTCGGCCCGAAGGACGCCTTCGGGATGGGGCTCATGACCGAGCGGGAGGTCTGGAAGGAGCCCATCGGCGTGGTCGGCGTCATCGTGCCGTGGAACTTCCCGGTGGAGATCACGCTGAACAAGCTCGGCCCCGTCCTCGCCATGGGCAACACGTGCGTGATCAAGCCCGCGCCCGACACCCCGTGGAACGCCACGCGCCTCGGCCGCCTCATCGCGGAGAAGACCGACATCCCCGCCGGCGTGGTGAACGTCGTCGTGTCGAGCGACCACCTCGTCGGCGAGGTGCTCACCACCTCGCCGGACGTCGACATGGTGGCGTTCACCGGATCGACGGCCACCGGCAAGCGGATCATGCAGGCGGGTGCCGAGACGCTCAAGCCCGTGTTCCTCGAGCTGGGCGGCAAGTCGGCGAACATCCTCCTCGACGACGCCGACATCGAGGGCGCGCTCGCCGGCGTCGCCGGCAGCTGCATGCACGCCGGCCAGGGGTGCGCCATCCCCACCCGCGTCCTCGTCCCGAGGTCCCACCTCGACGCAGCGGTGGAGGTCGCGAAGGCGAGCTTCGAGGGCTTCGCGTACGGCGACCCCACGGACCCCGCCAACCTGATGGGGCCCCTCATCTCCCAGAAGCAGCGCGAGCGGGTGCTCGGCTACATCGAGAAGGGCAAGGCCGAGGGCGCTCGCCTCGTCACCGGCGGCGGCATCCCTTCGGGGTTCGACAAGGGCTTCTACGTGGAGCCGACGCTGTTCGCCGACGTCGACAACTCGATGACCATCGCCCAGGAGGAGATCTTCGGCCCGGTGCTGTGCATCATCGCCTACGACGACGAGGACGATGCCGTCCGCATCGCCAACGACAGCACCTACGGGCTGTCCGGCACCATCACGTCGGCCGACCTCGACCGGGCCAAGCGGGTCGCCCGCCGCATCCGCACCGGCACCCTCGGGATCAACGGTGGCATCTGGTACGGCGCCGACGCCCCGTTCGGGGGGTACAAGGGCTCCGGCATCGGCCGCCAGTGCGGCATCGAGGGACTGGAGATCTTCACCGAGACCAAGACCGTCGGCTGGCCCCAGGCCTGAGGCCGGCCGTCCCCCACAGCATCGAGGAGCAACGCATGCCCGGACCGCTCGACGGCATCAAGGTGATCGAGGTGTCGAGCTGGATGTTCATCCCCTCGGCCGGAGCGATCCTGGTCGACTGGGGCGCCGACGTGATCAAGGTCGAGCACCCCGTCACCGGCGACCCCCAGCGCGGTCTGGTCACCTCCGGCCTGCTGCCCGGCGGCGCCGACGGCGTGAACTTCATGATGGAGCAGCCCAACCACGGCAAGCGATCCGTCGCCATCGACATCGGCCACCCGGACGGGCGTGAGGCGCTGCTGAAGCTGGTGGAGACCGCCGACGTGTTCCTCACCAACTACCTCCCGGCGGTCCGCCGCAAGCTGGGCATCGACACCGACGACATCCGCGAGCGCAACCCCGACATCGTCATCGCGCGCGGGACCGGTCAGGGCCCGAGCGGCCCCGACGCCGAGAAGGGCGGCTACGACGGCACGTCGTTCTGGGCTCGTGGCGGTGTCGCGTCCGTCCTCCCCGAGCGCGAGGGCGGGTGGCCCATGGGGCAGCCCTCCCCCGCCTTCGGCGACGTGATGGGCGGCCTCTCGACGGCGGGGGCCATCGCGGCCGCGCTGGTCAAGCGCGAGCGCACCGGCGAGCCGAGCGTGGTCGACGTGTCGCTGCTGGCCACGGCCATGTGGCAGATCTCGCCGCTGGTCGTGGCGTCGCGGCTGTTCGGGTTCTCGAAGATGCCCTCGGGCGGCGACCGCACGCAGGTCCCGAACCCGGGCGTCAACGTGTACCGCACCGCCGATGACCGCTACATCAGCCTCATCCTCCTGCAGAGCGACAAGTTCTGGGCCGACCTGGTCGATCGGCTCGGCGTGCCCGAGATGGCCACCGACGAGCGCTTCGCCGACGCCACCGCCCGCCAGCAGAACAGCCAGGCGTGCGTCACCGGGCTGGACGAGGCCTTCGGGGCGCACCCCCTCGCGCACTGGAAGGAGGTGCTCGACGACTTCGCCGGCGCCTGGACGCCGTTCCAGACGCTCGACGAGCTCTACGAGGACCCGCAGGTCGTTGCCAACGGGTACCTGCCCACCATCACCGCGAGCAACGGCCAGGAGGTGCAGCTCGTGGCCAGCCCGGCCCAGTTCGACGAGACGCCGGTGCAGATGACCCGCTGCCCGGAGCACGGCGAGCACACCGAGCTCGCGCTCATCGAGGCCGGCCTCGACTGGGACCAGCTGGCGAAGCTGAAGGAGTCCGGCGCGATCCTCTGAGCGGCGTGGCGGCGACCCGTCCGAACGGCGTGGCGGCGCCTCCCTCCGAACGGCGTGGCGGCGACCCCTCCGAACGGCGTGGCGGCGACCCCTCCGAACTGCCCGGTCCGGGTTCCGACGTCGTGGTCCGGGTGCTGAAGGCGGCTCTAGCCGGCCGCCAGTGACCACACCACGACTCCCAGACCCGGACCGGGCAGAAGCGGGGCGCCGGTTCCCCGCCCGGCACGACCGAGGCGATCGCTGGCGGTCCTCGGGGGTGACGCCGACGATCGGGGCGGCCGCCCCGCGCACCGGGGTCACCGGCGCGCCGTCGCCCCGTCTGTCGGCGCCGCCGACCGGCTGATGGCCCGGGCGTCCGTGCCCAGGTAGGCGGCGACCACCTCGGGGTCGGCCCGGACGGCGTCGGGGTCGCCCTCGGCGATCACGCGGCCGGCGGCCAGGACGTGGAGCCGGTCGACGATCGCGCCGATCATCGGGATGTCGTGGTCGATGAGCACGATCGAGGCGCCCAGGTGCGCCCGGATGTCCCGGAGCACGGGGACGAAGGCCTCGACCTCCCGCTGGGCGATGCCGGCGGTGGGCTCGTCGAGGAGGACGACGTCGGCGCCGAGCGCGATCACGCAACCCAGCTCCGCGAGCCGGCGGGTGCCCGTCGACAGCTGGGCCACGGCGCGGTGGGCGAACGGGCCGAGCCCGAGCAGGTCGACGATCTCGTCGGCCCGCAGCTGCTTGCGCGCCTCGGCGGCCCGGGACGGCGGCAACCCGAGCAACGACGGCACCACCTCACTGGGCTCGGCGCGCTCCAGCGCCACGCGGAGGGCGTCGCTCACGGTGAGGTCCTCGAACAGCCGGGCCTGCTGGAAGGTGCGGCCGAGCCCGAGGCGGGCGCGGGCCTCGGGGCGCAGCGCCGTGACGTCGCGCCCGTGGAGCAGCACCTTCCCCTCGTCGGGGCGCACCTGTCCGGAGAGGACGTCGAACAGGGTCGTCTTGCCTGCGCCGTTGGGACCGACGAGCCCCACGATCTGGCCGGCCGGCACCACGAGATCGACGGCGTCCACGGCCACCACGCCGCCGTAGCGGACGACGACGCCTTCGGCGCGCAGGGGATCGGACGCGTCGGGCTGCGGATCCGGAGCGGGCCGTGCCGGGAGGGTGGGGCGCGTCGTCGAGGGCGCGTCGTCGACCCGGTCGATCGGCTCCCCGGTGAGCCACCGGACGAAGGCGTCCCGGGCCCGGAACGCCAGCGACGCGAGGCCACCGGGGAGCACCAGCAGCACCAGGAGCAGGCCCGCCCCCGAGGCGAGCAGGCCGATGTTGGCGCCGAACAGGTACGGGATCCCGCGGACCCACAGCGCACCGAGCACCACGCCGACGATCGAGGTGATGCCACCGAAGATCGCCATGGCGAGCAGGTTCAGCGACTCGATCGGCGAGAAGCTGCCGCTCGAGAACGCGACGAGGAGCCCGCCCTGGAGGTGCCCGGCCAGGGCGGCGATCATCCCCGACAGCACGAAGGCCGTGAGCTTCACCCGGCGGGGTGCGATCGACAGCGTGGCGGCGGCCGGTTCGTTGTCCCGCACCGCGATCATCGCCCGGCCGATGCCGGTGGCGCGGAGCCGGTGGACGGCGGCGGCGACGCACAGGAAGACGACGAGGCAGAACCAGTAGTAGGACCGGGTCTGCTGGAGGTCGACCCCGAACAGCACCGGGCGGGGGATGGACAGCGACGATCGCTGCCCGGACACGCTCACCAGCCAGCCCTGGCCGAACAGCCACGTGCTCGTCGCCAGGGCGAAGGCGAGCGTCGTGACGGCGAGGAACAGCCCGCGGATCCGGAGCGCCGGCAGGCCGATCACGAGCGCCACGACGCCGCCGGCGACGACGCTGTAGAGCATCGACGTGCCGTAGGGGTAGCCGAGCTGGAGCATGCGCCCGCCGACCACGGCGCCGAGGCCGACGAAGGCGAACTGCCCCAGGGACACCTGGCCGGCGAAGCCAGTGAGCAGCACGAGCGACAGGCCGGCCAGCGCGTACACGACCACGCTGGCCATCAGCACGTGCTGCGCGCTGGAGAACGGCAACGGGGCCGCGACGGCCACCACGAGCACGGTGGCGAGCAGCAGCGTGCGCGCGCCCCGCACGTCAGGGCGCGCGGCCAGGCGCGGCGGCAGCGAACGCACCGCGCCCGCCAGCGACCACGACGACTCCTCCGCGCCCCGGGCCAGCTGCCCGAGCCCCCGCCGCAGCATCAGCGAGCCGACGATGACCGCGAACAGGACGATCTCGAGCGTGCCGCCGGTGGCGTAGTTGAACGACACGAGCGCCTCGAGCACGCCGATGGCGACGCCGCCGGCGAAGACGACCGGCAGGCTCGTGAGGCCTCCGATCATCGCCGCGGCGAGCCCGCGGACCATCAGCGACGGCCCGAGCGCGGCGGCGCCCAGCAGCGGCTTGGTCGGGCCGACGAGCACCGCGGACACGCCGGCGAGCAGGCCGGCGAGCACCCACATCAGGAGCGACACCCGGTTCACCGGGACGCCGGCGAGCTCGGCGGCCTCCCGGTTCTCGGCGGCGGCCCGGCTGGCCATCCCGATGTCCGTGCGGTTCAGGAACAGCGACAGGCCGGCCAGGCACACCGGGGAGATGAGCAGGATCAGGAGCTGGCCCGGCGTCACCACGTAGGACCCCAGCGTGAAGCTCCAGTCGACCGGCACGGGGAACTGGGCCCGGGCGAACTCGCCCCGGCGCGGGAGGACCACGTTCACCACGAGCAGGATCTGGGACACGCCGATGGTGGCCACGACCAGGATCAGCCGGGGCGCGCGTGCGAGGCGGCGGACCACCGCCACCTCGGTGAGGCCGCCGAGCAGCGCGGACAGGGCGAGCGCCGCCGGCGCCGCCAGCCAGTAGCTCCAGCCCCCGTTGACCACGGCGATCGCGAGGAGGGAGGCGGGCAGCGCGCCGATCTCGCCGTGGGCGAAGTTGAGGACGCGGGACGTCCGGTACACCAGGGTGAGGCCCAGGCCCAGCAACCCGTAGCTCAACCCGGTGACGAGCCCGAGGGTGACGATCTCGAGGGGCACCTCGAAGTCGATGAGGGGAACGGTGAGGGCGAGGAGCATCACGCCGATTCCTCGATGCCGGCGCCGAAGAACACGGACCGGACCAGGTCGTCGCGCTCGAGCAGGTCGGTCGTGGCGCCGGAGAAGCGCACGGTGCCCTTCTCCATGAAGTACGCCTGGTCGCAGATGGCGCACGCGACGTTCAGGGACTGCTCCACGACCAGCAGCGTCACGCCGCGGGCGGCCAGGGAGTCGACGAGGGCGAGGATGTCCTGCACCACGACCGGTGCCAGGCCGAGCGAGAGCTCGTCGATCACCAGCAGCCGCGGCCCGGCCACCATCGCCCGGCCGAGGGCGATCATCTGCTGCTCACCACCGGAGAGGCTGCCCGCCGGCTGCGACAGGCGTGTCCGGAGCGACGGGAACGTGTCGAGGACCTCGTCGATCCGCGAGGCCACCGTCGCGCTGTCGCTGAGGAACCGGTAGCCGCCCATCCGGAGGTTCTCGAGCACGCTGAGCGAGGGGAAGGTGGCCCGGCCTCCGTTGACCTGCACGATGCCCAGCCCCACGCGTGCGGAAGCGGGCACCGAGGTCACGTCGTCCCCGTCGAAGCGGACCGTGCCGCCGTCAGGCCGCGCCAGGCCGGACACCAGCCGCAGCAGCGTGGACTTGCCCGCCCCGTTGGTGCCCAGCAGCGCGACGCGCCCGCCGACTGGTACCTCGATCGACACGTCGAAGAGGACCTGCAGCGGTCCGTAGGAGAAGTCGACGTGGTCGACCTCCAACAGCGGCGTGCTCACGATGGCGCCTCGAAGGGTCGGGTGGCGGACCAGCAGCCGCACTCGAGCGACCAGGTCGCCACCGCGCGCGCCGTGGGGCCGAGCGCACCGTCGACGACGCCGATCGGCGAGGTGATCGGCGAGGGTACGAGGAGGTCGGCGGGGATCTCGAGGTCGGCAGCGACGAGACGAGCGGCGAGCTCGGCGTGCTGGCACCAGAGCAGCACCCGCAGGAGCGCCTCGCCGTCGAGGGGCTCGGCCCCTTCGTGGGCACTCGACCAGGAGGAGGTGCACGCCTGCCGGGCGGCGGCGTCGCCCTCGTGCCACGGGTGCTGCAAGGTGGTGACCGCGAGCGCACCGTCCATGGTCGGCGGGTAGCTCCCGTCGAGGAGGGAATCGGCGGCGTCGAGCACCACGTGGGCCGTGCCGGGCGAGAGGAGCGAGAGGCGGGTGGCGAGCTCGGCCTGGCGATCGGTGCTGGTCGCGAACAGGACGGTGCCGGGCCGGGCTCGCGCGAGGTCGAGCGATGTGGTCGGCGACGGGTCGCCGTCGTCGGGCAGGTACACGATCTCGTCGAGGGCGAGGCCGCGCTCGGCGGCTTCGGCGCGCGTGCCCTCGACAGCCGGCTGGTAGCGCTCGTCGGCCACCAGCACCACGGGCGCCGACAGCTCGTCCCCGAGCACGTCGGCGGTGTCGAGCAGCGAGCGCGCCACGCCGCGACGGGTGCTGCTCGCCGGCCCCGCCGCGGGAGCGAGGTCGTCGTCGAAGGCGAGCGTGCGTGCCCCCGCCCGGGTGGCGCAGTCGCGCACCGGGCCGGGCATCGGCCCCCCGGCCACCACGAGGGCAGCGCCCGCCACGGCGGCGCACGCGGCGGCCGGGTCTGCGTCATCCACCTCGACGATCTCGGCGTCGGCGCCCTGCAGCGCGAAGAAGTGCGTGGCGACGGCGCGGTCGCCCGTCTCGTCGTCCGGATCGCCGAACGCCAGGACCACCACGCCGGCCGGCACCGGCGTCGCCGGTGCGGCGGCGTCCCCGGCGGGTGCAGCCCCCGATGCGGCGGCTGGCGCCACCGGTCCGCGCCTGCTCGCGGCCGGGATGCCGGCCGCCACACCTGCCGGTGCCTCGGCCGGCACGCCCGCGGGCGGCGCAGCGGCGCCCACGGGCGTGGCGGCGCGGGTGGCCGGTTCGACGATGGTGCGCACGCCGTGGGGGAGCCCGAAGGCCAGGAGCAGCACGGCGAGCCCGACGGCGAGCGCCGCGGTCCAGCGCTGCCCCGGCGTCGTGTCGTCGGCGAGGCGACCGATGCCCTGGAGCAGCCGGCGGGTGCCTGCGGCGGGTGCAGTGGCGACGTCCACGGTCAGTCCACCAGCAGCGGTCGCATGTCGGACGCGACCTTCCAGCAGGTGCAGTCGCCGTGCCACCGGATCTCGCGCCAGGTGCGGACGCCGTCGTGCCGGCCCGGCCCGAAGCCGACGTTGCCGTGGATGCCGGTGGGCCGGTCCTGGATGGTCTCGACGCCCGCGATGAAGCGCTCGGCGGTGAGCTCCGGCCCGGCCTGCTCGAGGCCGTGGAGCACGGTGAGGATCTCGTCGCAGGACTGGTTCGCGGCGATGTACTCCGCGTCACGACCCTGCACCGGGATGTCGTTGCCCGTCTGGTTCTTGATCGCCGCCCGGCACCACGCGGCCTCGGCCGGCTCGGGCAGCCCCGATCTGAGCTCACCGAAGCGCATCCCCGTGAACGCCCGCGTCCCGTCGAAGTGGGCTCGCGGGTAGGTGGAGGTCGCGGTGTCGGTGGTGGAGAAGCCGGCGTCGTTCTCCAGGTAGGTGGGTCGGTAGAGCTGGGACTCGGCCTGGTTGAAGAAGTTGGTCTTGGCGAGGGCCGAGACGACGAGCACGGCGACCTCGACCCCGTCCGTGCGGAAGCGCTGCACGGCGACCGAGTCGGTCGGGCCGCCGGTGTTCGGCTCGGCGGTCTGGACCTCGCTGACGACGTCGTGGCCGAGCCGCTCCAGGGGCTCGAGCACCGACCGCTGCACGAGCTGGGCGAGCTCCGGGTCGGAGGGGTAGTACACACCGATCTTCTTGCCGTCGAGGTACCCGCCCTGGTCGGCCCAGGCCACGTAGTTGCGGAACAGGCGGTCAGCCGACATCTGCATCGTGAACAGGTTCGGGCCGGACCGCTCGTACACGGGGTCGGGCTGCCCGTCGCTGGTGAACAGCGGCAGCCCGTACTCGGCCGCCACGCACTCGGCCCCGGCGCCGAAGTCGTGGATGGCCACGACGGCGAAGACGGAGTCGTCGTTGCCGAAGCGCTCGCACGTCGCACGTTGCGCCTCCGGGGACAGGATGTTGTAGCTGCTGTACACCGGGACGATGTCGCGCCCGTGCACGGGCAGCCGACCGGTGGCTCGCAGCTCGGCCAGGATGGCCTCGACGTGCTGGCGGGGATCGCCCTGGTCGTACCCGGGCCCGAGGGCGGCGATGGCGCCGAGGTCCGGCAGGCCGAAGCCGACGGTGACCGTCGTCGCGTCGACCCCCCGAGCCGTCGACCGCCCTCCGCCGGCACCACCGCCCGAGCCGCCGGACCCACCGCCCGGCGCTCCCGGCACGCCTGCGGCCACGCCGGAGCCGGCCGCTGCCGCGCCTCCGGCGCCACCACCCGACCCGTCGGACCCGCCGCCACGAGCCGCCACGCCGGCGGTCCTGCGCCCGGCGGCCGCGGAGCCAGCCGCGGCCGAGCCCCCGCCGGCGAGCGACCCGGGCGTCCCCGCGGCGCCCTCGCGCAGCACGACCTCGTCGCGCTCCGGCATCACCAGTGCGGCGACGAGGACGCCGACGAGGAACGCAGCGGCCACGGCCGAGAGCGACCAGGCACGGGTGCGTGTCGGGTTCGGTGAGCTCGTCGTGGTCATCGACCCCCCAGGCGTCACGACGTGAGTCACAAATATGACACGAGTGTCAGATGCCGCGAAAGGGGATGTCTCGGACCCGGCCGCGCATCTGACAGTCGTGTCAGGTACTGTCCGCCCGAACACGACTCGACCGGGGGGATGACGTCGATGGAGCAGACGCGCAAGGCCGCGCTCGTACTGGTGCTGGTGCTCTCCGTGCTCGCGACCGCGTGCGGCAACTCGGGGGACGACGACGACGCAACCGCCGGCGCCTCGACCACCCAGGCCACTGCGGGGGACGAGGGCGAGCCGGCCGCCGACGAGGGCGAGGGCGACTCCGGATCGTTCGTGCCTCTCGAGGGCGTGTCCGGCGTGACCGACGACGAGATCCGCTTCGCCGCCATCGGCACCCGCACGAACAACCCCCTCGGGACCTGCATCCTCGACTGCTACGCCGCCGGCATCCAGGCGTACTTCGACCACGTCAACGCCAACGGTGGCGTGCACGGCCGCCAGCTCGTGCTGAGCGAGACCATCGACGACGCCCTCGCCGAGAACCAGGTGCGATCCCTCGACGTCATCTCGCGCGATGACGTGTTCGGCGTGTTCAGCGCCACGCTCCTCGCGACCGGCTTCGGCGACCTCGACGCCGCCGGCGTGCCGACCTTCGTGTGGAACATCCACGCTGACGACTTCCGTGACCGCCCGAGCATCTTCGGGCACCTCCCGGCGTCGTGCAGCACGTGCACGCAGCGCCTGCTCCCCTACCTGGTGCAGCAGGCGCGCGCCACCCGCGTGGCGGCCCTCGGATACGGCATCAGCCAGAACTCCAAGATCTGCACGAGCAGCCTGCGCGACTCCGTCGAGGCCTTCTCCGAGGACATCGGGGGCGCGGAGGTCGTGTACTTCAACGACGAGCTCGCCTTCGGGCTGCCGAACGGCGTCGGTCCCGAGGTCACCGCCATGCAGGAGGCAGGCGTGGACTTCATCGCCAGCTGCATGGACCTCAACGGCATGGAGACGCTCGGCCGTGAGCTCCAGCGCCAGGGCATGGACGACGTGGTGATGTCGCACCCGAACACCTACGACCAGCAGTTCGTGGCAGACGCAGGTGGCATCTTCGAGGGCGACTACGTCACCCCGCAGTTCCTGCCGTTCGAGGCCGACACCGGCAACGAGCTGCAGGCGGCGTTCCGCGACCAGATGGAGGCCCAGGGCGAGGCCCTGACCGAGCTGGCGATGATCGGGTTCATCAACGCCGACACGGCGGTCAGGGGCCTGCTCGAGGCCGGGCCGGAGTTCGACCGGCAGACGGTGATCGACGCCCTCAACGCCCTCACCGACTACTCGGCGGGCGGCCTCATCGCTCCGATCGACTGGACCGTCGGCCACACGGCTCCGACACCCGAGCAGCCCCAGCCCCGCACGTGCGCCGCACCCGTCCAGGTGGTCGACGGCGCCTTCCAGACGGTCGCCGATCCCTCGACGCCGTTCCTGTGCTTCGACAACGAAGCCGAGGGTTGGGAGGAGCCCGAGCAGGTGGCGTTCGACGAGACCTGAGCCGCCGCCGGGTCAGCGCGCCCGGGTGAGCAGCATCGCCCCCGCGATGGGGCCGCCGCCGTTGGCGACGGCGGCCACCTCGGCGTCGGCGACCTGGCGCTCGCCGGCCTCGCCGCGCAGCTGCAGGCAGGCCTCGTGGATGAACCCGAAGCCGTGGAGCCGGCCGCCGGAGAGCTGGCCGCCGTTGGTGTTGAGCGGCAGCTCGCCGTCGAGCGCGATGCGGTGGCCGCCCTCCACGAACGGACCGCCCTCCCCGCGCCCGCAGAACCCGAGCGCCTCGAGCCACACCATGGCGAGGAAGCTGAACCCGTCGTAGAGCTCGGCGACGTCGACGTCGGAGGGCTTCAGGTCGGTGCGGGTCCACAGGTGGGCGCCGGCGTCTCGCGCCGCCATCGTGGTGAGGTCGTCCCACTGGTCCCACGACGGACGGCCACGCAGCGCCGTGCCCACCGCCTCGACGCCCACGGCCGGGTGGTCGAGGCCGGCCGCGTGGTCGGCGCGCGACACGATGACCGCCGTGGAGCCGTCCACCGGCGCGTCGCAGTCGTAGAGGCCGAACGGCGTGGTGATCATGCGCGCCGCCAGGTAGTCGTCGAGGCTCATCGGGTCGCGGTAGATCGCCCTCGGGTTCAGCGCTGCGTTGCGCCGGGCGTTGACCGCGATCATGCCGAGCTGCTCGCGGGTGGTGCCGAACTCGTGGAAGTGGCGTTGGGCGTTGAGGGCGAGCCAGTTGGCCGCCGAGTAGGCGCGGAACGGGATGCTCCACTGCATCGAGCCGCCGACCGTCGGCTTCCCGCCGCCGCCGAGCCCGATGCCCTGCCGCCCCCCGCCGCCCTGGCCGGTGGCTTCGGTGACCGTGCGGTACACGAGCACGTGGTCCGCCAGGCCGGCGCCCACGGCGAGCACGGCGTTCACCACGGCCGCGAGCTGCGCGGCGCCCTCGATGCCCCCGCTGTGCCAGCGCACCTCCAGGCGCAGGGCGTCCTGCACCTCGGGCGTGCCCGGCCCCGAGAAGTCGGAGCCGGCCGGGCTGCCGCCGCCGGGGTACGTGGCGATGCCGTCGATGTCGGCGAGGGTGAGCCCGGCGTCGGCAACGGCCTCGAGGGCGGCCTCGATGGTGAGGTCGAGGCCGGTGCGCCCGAGTCGCCGGCCGACCACCGACTGGCCGATGCCGGAGATGATGGAGCGCCGCTCGAAGTCGGTCACGTCGGGCTCCCCACGGGACGGAACACGGGGAACCACACGTCGTCGTGCTGCTCGAACACCACCTCGACCTCCTGGCCGATGGCCACGTCCTCGGGCGGACAACCCACGATGTTGGTGGTGAGCCGCAGGCCCTCCTGCTCGGCCAGCTCGACGATGGCGATGACCCAGGGTTCGGTCTCGCCCGTCCAGGGCTGGTGGTTGACCGTGCAGGAGAACACGGTGGCCCGGCCGCTCACCGGCTCGGGCGCGACGTCGCGCGAGCCGCAGCTCGGGCAGCGCGGCGAGGGCGGGTGGAGGAAGTAGCCGCACCCCTGGCAGCGCAGGAACCGCAGCTGCCCCTCCCGCCCGGCCGTCCAGAAGAACTCGTTGGTGTCGTCGACCGCGGGCAGGACGCGGAAGGGCAGCTCGGTCACGGGCGCGAGGTGCGGAGCGCGGCGCTCAGGCGCGGGCCTTGGCCATGCGCTCGGCCAAGGTGAGGGTGGTGACGATGCCGTCGTCCTGGAACTTTCCGGTGCCGTAGGCCACGAGGCTGGTGTCGACGTCGCTGGCCTGGGCCCGGAGGGCGCCGACCGTGCACTGCTCCCGCGGGATGTGGTCGAAGGGCGCGTAGGAGAAGTTCCGCATGGCGTTGAGGTGCGTGATGCGGTCGATGTCCTCGCGGGGCAGGCCCTGGAGGTACTTCATGGCCAGCTCCGGCGCGTTCGGCCACGTCGAGTCGGAGTGGGGGTAGTCGCACTCCCAGTGGACGTGGTCCATGTTGAGGTGGTGGCGGACCTCCATGCCGACGGCGTCGTCGATGAAGCAGGTGAGGATCTGCTCGTTGAAGACCTGGCTCGGCAGCTTGTCGCCGAAGTCCTGGTTCGTCCACTGGTGGTGGTGCTGGTACACGTAGTCGGCCCGCTCGAGGAAGTACGGCACCCAGCCGATGCCGCCCTCGGAGAGGGCGATGCGGAGATCAGGGAACTTGCGCAGCACGGGCGACCAGAGCAGGTCGGCGGCGCACTGCACGATGTTCATCGGCTGGAGCGTGATCATGGCGTCGATGGGTGCGTCCGACGCGGTGATCACCAGCTGGGACGACGAGCCGATGTGGAGGCAGACGACGGTGTTCGTCTCGCAGCACGCCTGCCAGAACGGATCCCAGTGAGCGGTGTGGAAGCTCGGGTGCCCGAGCTTCTCCGGGTTCTCGGAGAAGGTGACGGCGTGGCAGCCCTTCTCGGCGCAGCGGCGGACCTCGGCGGCCATGAGGTTCGGGTCCCAGATCGGAGGCACGGCCAGCGGGATCATGCGACCGGGGTACGTGCCGCACCAGTCGTCGATGTGCCAGTCGTTGTAGGCCTGCAGCAGCTCGAGGCCGATCTCGAGGTCGTCGATGGTGGAGAACAGCTGGCCCGTGAACCCGGCCAGGCTCGGGAAGTTCAGCGAGCCGAGCACGCCGTTCACGTTCATGTCCCGGATGCGCTCGTGGATGTCGAAGCAGCCCGGCCGCATCTGGTCGAACGACGTGGCATCGAGGCCGTACTCCTCGGGCACCCGACCGGCCACGGCGTTGAGCCCGACGTTCGGCAGGGCGTTGCCCTCGAACATCCACACGTCACGACCGTCCTCCAGCCGCTGCACGAAGGGCGCCCGCTCCTGCGCCTTGGCGGACAGCCGCCCCTCGAACAGGTCGGGCGGCTCCACCACGTGGTCGTCCACGCTGACGAGGATCAGGTCTTCCACTTCCACGACGAACCCCCCGGTCCCACGCTCGATTCATGACTCTCGTGTTAGATTAGCTCACGCCCTCCTCGGCGCAAGCCGGTACCGTGCCGCCCATGGCAGATGCGACGGAGGTGGTGCGGCGGGCGCCGTTCGGCGAGAACCCGCTCGTCGGCGAGCGTGGCGCCGACACGCAGCGGCGCATCCTGCAGGCCGCCCTCGACGTGTTCGCCGAGCACGGCTACCACGAGACGGGCGTCGAGCTCATCACCGAGGCGGCCGGTTGCTCGCGGCCGGCGTTCTACCAGTACTTCTCCAGCAAGGAGGACCTGTTCTGGCGCCTGGCCGGGCACCTGGCGCGCGACATGGGCGAGCACGCCGAGGGGATCGGGCCCATCACGGCCGACGCGGAGGGCGTGGGCCGGCTCCGGGAGTGGCTCGACTCCTTCATCGACCTGTGCAGCGCGTACGACCCGATCCTGGCCGGCTACCAGGCGGCCGCCCGGGAGCGCCGGCCCGACGTCAAGGACACGCGCAGCATCGGCAACCGCGTCGGCGCCGCACTCGTGGCCGCGGCGGGCTCCGGCCACCCCGAGCTCGACCGGCCGGCCCTGACGAACACCATGGTGGCCGTGGTCATGCGCACGATCACCTACTGGCAGATCGGGCTCGGGCAGCTGGGCCGTCGCCGCTTCGTCGGCGGCCTCGCGCAGACGATCCACCGCATCCTGCACGGGCCGGTCGACGGCGTGAACGTGGGCCCGGCCACCAAGGCTCCCCCCAAGCGCGAGCCACGCTGGCCGGTGTTCCCCGGCACCCCCGAGCACGACCCCGCGCTGCGACCCCGCGGCCGGCGCACCCGCGAGCTCCTGCTCGACGCCGGCAGCCGGGTGCTGCCCCAGCGCGGCTACCACAACACCCGGGTCGACGACATCGTGGCCGAGGCCGGGGTGTCCCACGGCAGCTTCTACCGCTACTTCGCGAACAAGGACGAGCTGTTCCACGTCCTCGCCGAGCAGGCCGCGATGGCCATGGTCGAGCTCGTCTCCACCTTCCCCGAGGACGGCGACCCCGTCTCCCTCCGGCACTGGCTCGAGGGGTGGTTCCGCACCTACCGGGAGAACGGCGGCGTCATCAGCGCCTGGCAGGAGATCGGCTACGACGACGACCCGGAGCTGCAGGCGTTCTCGATCGAGGTCGCCATGGTGGTCTTCGACCGGTTGCGGCGGATCGTCCACCGGCGCGGCTTCGGCGACAACACGGTCGACGCCATCGTCCTGCTCTCGGTGGTGGAGCGCATGCCGTACAGCGTGCTCGCCATGCAGCACCTCCGGGAGTCCGAGGCCATCGACGCCTCGGCCTTCATCGTCCGCCGTGGGCTCCTCGGCGCCGACGTCGACTGACCGCCGCTCAGGCCCTCGAGCCCACGGGCTTCAAGCCATCCGCCCGCTGTGGAAACCCGATGGACGGACGGTCAGATCCGGGATCGGCCCTGGCTATCGGCCCGTCGGCGCGCCCGGCGGGGCGACCGACAGCCCCGGTTCCGAACGTGAGGATCCTCGCCGACGGATCCCAGGTGATGTCGAACGTGAGGATCCTCGTCGACGGGGCGCTCGGTGCCGGGTGCCCCGAACGTGAGGATCCTCGCCGAACGGACGCCGGTGACATCGAACGTGAGGATCCTCGCCGACGGGTACGTCGACAATCCCCAGGCGCACCGAACGACCGGTCCGGCGCTCTCGTACGCAGGCCTCAGTCCTCGACGATGGTGATGGCGCCCTCGGGGCAGTTCGCCGCGCCGCGCCGCGCCGCCTCCTCGAGGCCCACCGGGACCTCCCCGGTGGGGTCGTCGCAGTAGCCGACGTCGTCGGACTCGTAGACCTCCGGCGCCAGCGTGTAGCAGCGCCCGTGCCCGGTGCATGCCTCCCGGTCGAACTCGATCCGCATGTGCACGTTCTAGCGCGCCGAGGACCTTGTCATCTAACAGATGCGTCATCTACTGTCCGCGACGTCCTGAGGCCACCCGACGATCCCGAGGGGTACCCATGCCGTCGCGCCAGCTCGACTTCCCGGTCTTCGATGCCGACAACCACATGTACGAGACCCCCGATGCGCTGACGAAGTTCCTCCCCGACGCCTACGCCGGGGTCATCGACTACGTCGAGGTCAAGGGTCGCACGAAGATCGCCGTGAAGGGCCAGATCAGCGACTACATCCCGAACCCGACGTTCGAGAAGGTCGCAGCACCCGGCGCCCAGGAGGAGTACTTCCGGGTGGGCAACCCCGAGGGCAAGTCCCGGCGGGAGATCATGGGGCGGGCCATCGCCTCGCCGCCGGCCTACCGGGAGCCCGCGCCGCGCATCGAGCTCATGGACGAGCTCGGCATCGATCGGGCGCTGATGTGGCCCACCCTGGCGAGCCTCGTCGAGGAGCGGCTCCGCGACGACCCCGAGGCCACCCACGTCGTGGTCCACGCGCTGAACGAGTGGATGCACGAGACGTGGACGTTCAACTTCGACGACCGCATCTTCGCCACGCCGGTCATCACGCTGCCCATCGTCGACAAGGCGATCGAGGAGCTCCAGTGGGTGCTCGAGCGCGGGGCCAGGGTCATCCTCGTGCGGCCCGCGCCCGTTCCCGGCTACCAGGGTCCCCGCTCGTTCGCGCTCCCCGAGTTCGACCCCTTCTGGGAGCTGGTGCAGGAGGCCGGGGTGCTGGTGGGCATGCACGCCAGCGACAGCGGCTACCAGCGCTACGTCAACGAGTGGGAGGGCGTGCGCGGCGGCGAGTTCACGCCGTTCCGGGGTCCGTCCGGCTTCGCCGCCATCACCGGCGCGTCGAGCCGTGCCATCTTCGACACCGTCGCCTCCGCCATCGGCCACGGCATGCTCAGCCGGTTCCCCGGCGTGCGGCTCGCGCCGGTCGAGAACGGCTCCGACTGGGTGCGTTCGCTGCTGCACGCCATGGAGCACGCCTACAAGCTGAACCCACGGGTGTTCGACGAGGACCCGGTGGAGGTGTTCAAGCGCTCCGTGTTCGTGCACCCGTTCCACGAGGAGGACCCGCGCGGCCTCGCCGACCTGATCGGGGTCGACAACATCATCTTCGGTTCCGACTACCCCCACCCCGAGGGCCTCGCCGACCCGCTGTCGTTCGTCGACCAGCTCGACCAGTTCAGCGAGGACGAGAAGGCCAAGATCATGGGCGGCAACCTCGCCCGCCTGATGCACGTCGAGGAGCCCGCCGCGGCCTGAGCGGGGCTTCCGCCCGGCGTCAGCCGTGGCGAGGGCCCTTCGGGACGTCGCGGAACGGCACGTCCTTGTCGAGGGTGCGCTCGCGCGGCATGCCGAGGACCCGCTCGCTGATGTTGTTGCGGGCCATCTCCGTGGTGCCGCCGCCGATGCTGTTCATCTGGCGCATCAGGTACTCGACGCCGACGCCGGCGGCCGGGTCGTCCTCGTCCCATCCGGCGGCCGCCGGGCCGGCGATGTCGAGCTTGATCGTCGCGGTGCGCTCGAAGACGACGGCGCTCATCAGGCGGGCGATGGCCGCCGAGGAGTCCGGCAGCGCCCCGGTGGCCATGCCCTGCCCGATGCGGGCGCTGAGCTCGGCGCCGGCGCGACGCAGCGTCCGGGCCTCGCCGATGAGGTCGCGCACCTGGGGATCGTCGAGCCGGCCGGTGGCCCGCGCCAGCTCGACGAGGCGATCGCGGCCGCCGGCGTCGTCGCCGTGGCTCGGCGGCGGACCGCTGGTGTAGGGCGAACCGCCGCCCATCGCGTTGCGCTCGTGGAACATCCACCGGCGGCCGATGGTCCACCCGTCGTCGACGTCGCCGACCCGGTTCGAGTCGGGAACCCGCAGGTCGGTGAGGAACTCCTGGCAGAACTCCCGCGACCCGTTGATCATCTCGATCCGCTGCACCTCGACGCCGGGTTGGTCGATCTCGATGATGAAGACCGACAGCCCCTGGTGCTTCGGCACCTCCCAGTTCGTGCGGAGCAGGCAGAGCCCGTAGTCGGACCACCACGCCCCGGTGGTCCACACCTTCGAACCGTTGATCACCCACTCGTCGCCGTCGCGCACCGCCGAGGTGAGCGCGCCTGCGACGTCGGACCCGCCGCTCGGCTCGGACAGGAACTGCATCCAGAGCTCCTCGCCGCGGAGCATGGCCGGGATGTGGCGGCGCTTCTGCTCTTCGGTGCCGAACTCGAGCAACACGGCGCCGCAGGGCACGAACGTGGGGACGTTGATGAGCGTGGGCATCTGGTACGGCGCGCAGACCTCGTTGAACGCACGCTGGTGCGCCGGCGTGAGCCCGAGCCCGCCGTACTCGCGCGGGAAGCAGATGCCGGCGAAGCCGCCGTCGTGGAGCGTGCGCTGGAGGTCGCGCATGCGCTGCACCGCCGCCAGCTCCTCCTCGTCGGATCCGAAGCCTCGCGGCCGGGCCGTCTCGCGCCGGGGCAGGTTGTCCGGCAGCCAGGCCCGGGCCCGGGCGACGAAGGACTCGACGCTCTCGACCTCGTCGACCGGACCGCCGTGGGCGGACGTGGGCGCGACCTGGCTCATGCCGCCAGCCCCTCGGCGGCGATGGCGGCGATGCGCTGGCGGTGGTCCGCCGGCGTCCCGTGCAGCGAGCGGCCCACCGTCACCCGGCGCAGGTACAGGTGCAGGTCGTGGTCGGCCGTGAGCCCGATGCCACCGTGCATCTGCAGGCAGTCGTGCAGCAGCTCGGCGAGGTGGTGGCCCGCGTAGGCCTTGGCTGCGCTCGCCGTCTCGGCTGCGGAGGGGGCATCGGCCTGCACCTCGCGGGCCAGGGCGCTGACCAGCGCGTGGCTGGCCTCCAGCCACATCTTCATGTCGGCGAAGCGGTGCTTCAGCTCCTGGTACGACGCGAGCGGACGGCCGAAGGAGTACCGGTCGAAGGCCCACTCGACCGTGAAGTCGAAGGTGCGCTGCGCGGCGCCGACCACCTCGGCCACCTGCACGACCAGCGCCTCCTGCAGCTGCCGCTCGACGTCAGCGGCCGTGCGCTCGCCACCGCCCACCTCGGCGCCGGCCGGCACAGTGGCGGCACGCAGCTCGACGCGGCCGAACCGGCGGACCAGATCGAGGCTGCGCAGCGGCGTGACCGTGACGCCGTCGGCCGAGGCCGGCACGAGCAGCTGGACGAGCCCGTCCTCGCCGAGGGCCGTGATCAGCAGCTCGTCGGCCTCGCACGCGGCCTCGACGGGCCCGCTGGAGCCGGTGAGCACCCAACCGCCGTCGGCCCGCTGCGCCCGGATGCCCGCGCGGTCGGCACCGAGCGCAGCCTCGGCGCCGCACCAGGTGGCCACGAGATCGCCGGCCAGCAGGCCGGGGAGCAGGCGCGCCCGCTGCTCGTCGGTACCGGCCCGGGCGACCGCGGAGGCGACCACGTTGGTGGGCAGGAGGGGGCCCGGGGCCACGAAGCGGCCGAACGCGTCGGCGACGATGGTGAGGTCGACGACACCGGCGCCCGACACGCTCCCCCCGCCGAAGGCCTCGGGCACGAGCATCGACGTCCACCCGAGCTCGGCGCCCTGGCGCCAGTAGCCCGGCTCGAAGCCCGCATCGGTGCTCGCCAGCGCCCGGACCGTGGTGGTGGGGCACGCCGTGCCGAGGAACCGGTGCGTCGTGTCGCGGAAGAACTCCTGGTCGTCGCTCAACGTGAGCTCCACTGGCACCTCCCGTGCTGCTCCCCCGCCGGTTCGGCGGTCCGCCGCAACCTAACACCTGCGTCACTTTCCTCCGTCCGGTCGCAGGACTCGGCGGTGCGCGTGCCGAAGCATCGGACGATGACACGTCCGGGGGAACGGCGGACCATCGCGCGGCGAGGCGCCCAGGCGGTCGCGCTCGTGGGCGCGCTCGTGCTGTCGGCGTGCGGGACCCGGTTGCCGGACGAGGCGTTCGCGCCGACGACGCAGGTCATCGGCAGCGATGGTGCCGCGGTCGACGAGGGGTCCGGCTTCGCCCCCGGCGACGGGGAGGGCGCCACCGACCCGGCGGCCGGGCGCAGCGGCGCCGGCGACGCCGCGGCCGGCACGCGAGGCCAGCCGGGTGCCCCCTCGAGCGCACCGGCCGGCGGCGGGGCGGTCGGCGGCGGTGCCGGCGGCGCAGCGGGCGGCGCCGGTGCCGGGGGCGGCGGCGGCGGCGAGGCCAACCAGGCATCAGACGTGGGCATCACCGAGACGACCATCCGCCTCGGCAACATCACGGCCGAGAACGGCGTGCTCGGCGACACCTTCGCACCCGCCGTCCGCGGGTTGCGGGCCTGGGTGCAGGCGACGAACGCCGCCGGTGGCGTCGCCGGCCGCAAGGTCGAGCTGTTCACCTGCGACGACCGCGAGGACCGCTCCCGCTCGCTCGAGTGCGCCCGGCGCCTGGTGGAGGGCGACCAGGTCTTCGCGCTGGTCGCCACGAACTCGCGCTCGCTCGGCGGCGCCGCGCAGTACCTGGCCGACCAGGGGGTGCCGGTGCTCGGCTTCCCGATCTCGAACAGCTTCTACCGCTACCCGAACTTCTTCACGGTGTACGGCACCGGGTACGCCCGGGACGGCAAGAGCGTCGGCGTCGACGGGAACATCGTGACGATGACCGGCCAGTACCGCTGGTTCAAGGAGCACCTGGGCGTGTCGAAGGCCGCCGTCTTCAACTACGACATCAGCGAGTCGAGCCAGGCCGGCGACCAGTTCGTCGCCGGCCTCGAGGCCGAGGGCTACGACGTCACCCAGTACACGGTGTCGTTCGCCGCACCGAGCTTCGACCAGGCGGTGGCCGACATGCAGCAGCGCAAGACCGACATCATCTTCGACGCCATGGACGACGGCGCCAACCGAAGGCTGTGCGACTCGATGGCCCGCCGGGGCTTCCAGCCGAAGGCGAAGGTGTCGACCGTCGTGGTGATGGGCGACAGCCTCGGCGAGAACTACAACGACACCTGCCGCGACATCGTGCACGTCCCCGTCGAGGCCCGGCCGTACTCCTCCGACCACCCCCCGATCGCCGCCTTCCGCGACGCCTACGCCCGCTACCAGCCCGGGCTCCCCCTCCACCAGTGGGCGCTCGAGGCGTGGGTCATGGGCGAGGTCACCGCCCAGGCCATCGAGTCGATGGCTGCGGCGCCCACCCGCAAGGGCTTCATCGACCACTTGAACACGATGCCGGCGAACGACGTCGGCGGCATCGTCGTCGGCATGGACTTCCGACCCGAGGCCTACGACTACCGGTCGCCCACCTCGAAGGACTGCCTGGGCATCGCCAGGTGGCAGGGGGACGGCTGGACGCTCGCCAGCGAGTTCCCGCTCTGCTACCCGGACGCGAAGAACGTGTCGACGGCGGCCCGCGAGCAGGGGAACTGACGCCTACGCAGTGAGGTAGTCGACGGCAGCCGTGCCCGCCCGGAGCTCGGCGGGCTCGCCCGCCCACGACACGACGCCACGCGACAGCACGTAGCAGACGTCGGCGAGCGCCAGCGCGTGGGTGAGGAACTGCTCGACCAGCACGACGGTGGTGCCACGGGCGCGCATGGCCCGGACGTGCTCGAACAGGTTCTCGACGATGAGGGGCGCGAGGCCCATCGACAGCTCGTCGAACAGCACCAGCTTCGGGCTCGCGGCCATGGCCCGGCACACGGCCAGCATCTGCTGCTCGCCGCCCGACATCGAGCCGGCGAGCTGGGCGCGGCGCTCGCCGAGGCGGGGGAAGACGCCGAACACCTCGTCGGCGAAGTCGGCCCACGACCGGTCACGACCCATGGCGCCGTGCACGAGCCGGAGGTTCTCCTCCACGGTGAGGCCGGGGAACACCCCACGCCCCTCGGGCACCAGCACGAGGCCGTCCCGGGCGATCTCGTCGGGCCGGCGACCGTCGATGCGCCGGCCCTCGAAGTGGATGGATCCGGAGGTGACCGGCAGGGCGCCCGAGATGGCGCGCAATGTCGTGGTCTTGCCCACGCCGTTCGACCCGAGCAGCGCGACGACGGAGCCCGCCGGCACGCGGAAGCTGAGGCCACGCAGCACCTCGATGCGCCCGTACCCCGCGTGGAGGTCACGCACCTCGAGCATCGGCGGCACCGTCCACCTCCTCCCCCAGGTAGGCGGCGCGCACGTGCGGGTCGGCAGCCACCTCGTCGGGCGGGCCGTGGGCGACCAGCCGCCCGAAGTCGAGGACGTAGACCGTGCTCGACAGCGCCATGACCAGGGCGACGTCGTGCTCGATGAGCAGGATCGCCGTCCCGTCGGCGGCGATGTCTCGCAGCACCGCCTCGAACGCGGCGGTCTCGGCCTCGTCGAGTCCGCTGCCCGGCTCGTCGAGCAGCAGCACGCGCGGGCCCGTGCACAGGGCACGACCCAGCTCGACGAGCCGGAGCGTCCCGGTGCTGAGCGAGCCGGCGAGCTCGTGGCGCACGGCCCCCAACCCGACCCGCTCGATCGCCGCGTCGACCGTGGCGGTGACGGCCGGCTCGTGGCGGTCGCGCAGGCGGACGACCCCCGTGTAGGTGCGACCCGGCGACGCAGCCTCGGCGGCGACCCGGAGGTTGTCCTCCACCGACATCCCGGTGAAGACCTCGAGTCGCTGGAAGGTCCGGGCCATGCCCGACCGGGCGCGGGCCGACGCCGACGCGTGGCTGACGTCGCGGCCGTCGAGCCGGACGACGCCCCGGTCAGGCGGGCGCACACCGGTGAGCGCGTTGAACAGCGTGGTCTTCCCCGCGCCGTTGGGCCCGATGAGCGAGGTGATCGCGCCGGGGTGCACCTCCAGGCTGACGTCGTCGACGGCCACGAGGCCGCCGAAGCGCACCCGCACGTCGTGTGCCTCGAGCACGGCGCTCATCGGCGGGCCCGCTCCTGGAGGATGCGCGCGCCGAAGGCGCTGAGCGGCAGCGGCGGCACCGGCGCCGGGCGACGCCGAGCCAGGACGGCGCGGTACTCGTCGTCCAACCGGCGCGGCACCGCGACCCGCAGCCGCTCGAGCTGGGCGACCAGCCCGCCCTGCGAGCGACCGATGAGCACGGCGCCGATGCCGAAGATGCCCACGGCGCTCTGCACGTCGAGGCCGAGCACCTGGGGGACGCCGACGTAGAGCAGCGCGGCGAGCAGCGCCCCACCCGTGCTCGACACGCCGCACACCACGACCGCGGTGAACCAGAACAGCCCCAGAACGGGGTTGAACGTGGTGGTGTCCCACGACTGGTTGGCCTGGGTCAGCAGGGCGCCGCCGATGCCGGCCATCGCCGAGGACACGCCGAACACGAAGAGCTTCGCCCGGCGCAGGTCGATGCCGACCGACTCCGCCCCCACGTCGGAGTCGCGCATGGCGCCGAGGACGCGGCCGAGCCGCCCGGTGCGCAGGTTGCGGGCCACGAACAGGGCGAGGGCGAGCACCGCCGCCTCGTAGAACCAGAACGCCACGTCGCCCCGGAGGTCGATGCCGAAGACGGTGGGGCGGGTGACCGTGAGGCCGCCGGGACCGCCTTGGAACAGCTGCTCGTTGAAGACGAACCGGTCGATGATGAGCGCGAGCCCGAGGGTGGTGAGCCCGAGGAACAACCCCCGCCGCCGCAGCGCCGGGTAGCCGGCGACCAGGCCGGCCAGCACGGCGACGAGCGCGCCGGGGACCATCGCGACGAGCACCGGGAGGTCGAAGGCGTTGGTGAACCGGGCCGACGCGAAGGCACCGAGGCCGGCGATGGACGCCTGGCCGAGGGTGAGGTGCCCCGAGAAGCCGGTGATGGCCACGATCGAGACGAAGATGACCGCCAGGGCGAGGAAGGTGTGGGCGGCGCGCAGGTCGGCGCCGTCGAGCACGAAGGGCACGGCCACCAGGGCCGCGAGTGCGGCGAGCCGCGCCCCCACCGTGGCGCCGGTGACGCCGTTGCGACCGAACCGGCCGAGCGCGAGGCCGCTGCCTCTCGAGCCGTCGCCCCCCACCTCGTCGAGGCGGCGGTAGACGACGAGCGCGGCGAACAGCACGATGCTCGACAGGTTCGTGACCACGGCCTGGTAGGTGTCGGCCGCGCCGCCGGTGGCCCCGAAGGGCTCGAACGCGTCGAGCAGGCTCCGGCCGAGGCCCATCACGCCGAACCCGAAGGCGAGCGCCACCGGGATGCTGACCAGGCGGGCCACCACGGCCACGGAGAACGTCTCGATGCCGAGGTAGATGATGCGGGTCGGCTCGAGCGTGCCCTGCGTGATGATGAGGCCGGTGAGGGCGGCGATGGTGCAGCCGAGGCCCCAGGCGACCTGCGAGACCCGGTCGGCGTCGATGGCCGACAGCTGGGCCAGCTCGCGACGGTCGACCACCGCCCGGATCCGGATGCCGAGCATGGTGCGTCGCAGCAGGACGTAGAGCGTCCCCGCGACGAGCAGCGTGACGAGCAGCGTGCCGATCTGCTCCTGGTCGAAGATGAGCGGCCCCACCTCGAAGGAGGTGAGCGGGAACAGCCTCGGCACCGGCTCGTCGACCGTCCCCTGGACCCCCGGGCCCCACACGACGTTGATGAGCGCGAGCACCACGACGGTGACCCCGAGCGCGGCGACGAGCTTCTCGGAGCTCGACGCCCGTGCCTGCTGCAGCGGCCGGAACACCACCCGTTCGAGCACGAGGCCCAGCAGCGGTCCGCACACGACCAGGACGAGCGGCACGGTGAGCACGAGCGGCAGGCCCCACACCCCGTTGGCCTGCCACGCCAGGTACCCGGCCAGCAGCCCGATGGCGAAGTGGGCGATGTTGAACACGCCGGTGGCGCTGTAGGTGAGCACCACCCCCGTGGCCGAGAGCGCGTACACGCACCCGACGATGATCCCGAGCAGGGCGACCTGGACGTAGAACACGGCGGCTCAGGGCACCGGCACGGCGGGCTCGCACACGGGGCAGGGTCGCAGCCCCCGTCCGGCGGCGTCGACGGCGGGGAGCGACGTGCCGGGCTTGCCGTCGACCAGCGCGCACGACGGCCGGTGGAACGACTCCCCCGCCTCGACGAGCACCACGGTGGCGCCCGCAGGGCGGCCGTTCGAACCGGTGGCCGCGTCCGGGGCGGACCCGCCGTCGGTGACGGCCGGCGCGTCGATGCGCTCGAGGAGCGCCCGGTGGAGCTCCTCGATCTGGCGCTCCATGCGGTCGAGGCGCCCGCTGTCGCGCCGCAGCGCGTCGATGCCCAGCACGTACGCCCCGAGGACGGCGAGCAGCACGCCGCCCAGACCGCCCGACACGAGGTACGGCAGCTGCTTGGCGACGATGGACTCGCCGGACACCCCGAAGTAGCCGAGGACGACCAGCAGGGCGCCGAACCCGTAGAAGCACCAGCCGGCGTAGGGTCGGAACGCGTTCCCGGCCGCCTCCCAGAACAGGGCCCGTCGCTCGTCGTCGCGGAGGTCGGTCTCGTCGCTCACGTCGTGCTCCCGGAGAATCGCGCTGGCAGGACGAACCGTGGGCCGAGGCACACGGCGAGGGTCAGGAGGGTGAAGGCGAGGTAGACGAGCTCGACGCGCCCGGCGGCGAGCACCTCGCCGATGCTCACGATGCGCCGGCCGTCGCGGACGGCCGGCGGGCCGGCCGCCTCGTCGCCGCCGCCCGCCCCGACGTCGTCGATGCCCGCGTCGGCGGGCGACAGCGACCCGCCCACGGAGCCGGCGCCGCCGAGCCCGCCGGCGACGTCGGGCGTCGGGCCGGACGGGTCGCCCGGTGTGAACACCGGGTCCTCGATGTGCGCGGCGAGGCCGTTCGCACCCGTCTCGCCGAGGACGATCACGCCCGTGTAGAGGCCGTTCGGGTCCACGTCGCCCTGCGGACCGGGCAGCACCGGCACGCCCTGCACGTCGACGTCGAACTCGACCATGACGCCGCCGGACCGGGCGAAGGCCAGCCCCGAGTCGTCGACGCCGTCCTCGACGTCGAGGGTGGTGATGCGGACGCCGAGCTGGTCCAGCAGCTCGCGCACGGGCCCGGCGAGCTGCTGCCGCAGCGGCCCCTCGGCGCCGGTGGTGGAGCCGAGCACCAGGCCGTCCTCGGTGATCTGCGCGGGCAGCCCGGCGACGGTGACGTCGTGCACGGTGAGCGCCGCGTCCCGCTCCTTCTCGCCCCGGCCGTCGTCGAGCACGCTGGACGTCGAGTGGATGCTGCCGATGCGCACGAGCCCGCCGAGCAGGCGCACACCGTCGAGCACGGACTCGGAGCGCACGACGAGGCGCCCGGCCTCGTCGATCGTCTGCGTGGTCTCGCCGGTGGCGGACTCGACAACGACGACGCTGGCATCGAGGTCGTCACCGCGCGGCACGGGCACCGGCAGGTCGCTGGGCCCGGCGCCCGGGAACCCGAGGATGCGCAGGTCGGCCAGCGCGACGTCGGTGGTGGAGGCGTCGAGCGCGGCGTGGGCCACGGCCCGCACGGCACGGGCCGAGACCGGGTCGGCGGGGGCACCGAGCTGGAGCGACCCCTGGGTCTGGCCGTCCGGGGCCAGCGAGTCGGCGAACACCGTGAGCGGGTACCGGAACTGGGAGCAGGCCTCGAGCAGCGGCGCGAACTGGGGTGGGAACTGGGCGCCGAACGTGCCGCACGCCAGCGCCGGCCCGGAGATCACGCCGTTGCCCGGGTACAGCAGCGACGCCCGCGCCGTCTGGTTCGACGACTCGTAGGTGCCCACGCCGTCGACGGCGACGATGCGGAACGCGTCGTCGACGGGCAGCAGGGCGTCGCGGTCGAGGAAGGCGGAGACCGCCTGCGCGGACGCGGACGAGCGGAACACGTCCGGCTGGTCCGGCGCGGGCTCCTGGGCGGCCACCGTGCCGACGCCGGCGAGCGCCAGCGACGCGACCGCGCCAGCAGCGACGAGCCGTGCGAGCCGCCTCCGCAGCTTCGAGTCCCCCTGCTTGCCGGTCATCCATTCCTCCACGGAGGCCCCCAGCCCCACGCCCCGAGTATGACGCAGATGTCAGATTCGTCGGGATCGTCCCCTTGGATCAATGTTCCACGCCGCCAGGGCGGATCCCTCCGTCCGCTGGTCGCAGATCAGTCGCGCGGCAGGCCGAGGAGTCGCTCGGCGATGACGTTGCGCTGGATCTCGCTCGTGCCTCCGGCGATCGACAGGCTGCGGTTGCCGAGGAACCCGCCGACCCACAGCGACCCCGCGCCCTCACCGGACGCGGCCGCCGGCCCGAGCAGGTCGAGGCCCACCTCCTGGACGCGCTGGTCGTGCTCGACGCCGAGCAGCTTCCGCACGCTGGCCTCGGCCCCGGGTGCGGCGCCGGCGAGGGCGCGCAGGGTCATCCGGGTGCCGAGCGCCGCCACGGCGTGGGCGGTGCACACCAGCTCGCCGAGCGTGTCGGCGAGGAGGGGGTCGTCGAACGCTCCCGCCTGGTCGGCGAGGCCGAGGAGCGCCTCGACGCCCGGCCCCATGGAGGAACCGGACCCCATCGACACCCGCTCGTTGCCGAGCGTGGTGCGCGCCGCCTCCCAGCCGCCGGTCGGGCCGCCCACGACGCAGTCGTCGGGGACGAACACGTCGGTGAGGAACACCTCGTTGAACATCTCGGCGCCGGTGAGCTCCCGGAGGGGCCGGATGTCGATGCCCGGGCTGCGCATGTCGACGAGGAAGCAGCCGATGCCCTCGTGCTTCGGCACGTCGGGATCGGTGCGAGCGAGGCAGATGCCCCAGTCCGCCACATGGGCCAGCGACGTCCAGACCTTCTGGCCGGTGAGCAGCCAGCCGCCGTCGGTGCGCACGGCCCGGGTGCCCAGCGACGCCAGATCGGAACCCGCGCCGGGCTCGCTGAACATCTGGCACCACGTGAGCTCGCCCCGCAGCGTCGGCCGGATGAAGCGCTCCCGCTGGGCCTCGGTGCCGTGCACGATGATCGTGGGCAGCGCCCACGCCCCCACGGCGAGGTGGGGGCGGCGGATGCGCGCCCGTCGCAGCTCCTCGTCGATGACCAGCTGCTCGAGGGGGCCGGCACCCCTCCCCCACGGGGCCGGCCAGTGGGGTGCCAGGTAGCCGGCGTCGGCCAGCCGCCGGTTCCACTCGGGCTTCGGCTGCTGCAGCAGGTCGTCCACGAACCCCCGGACGTCGCGTCGGTGCTCCTCGGCCTCGGCGGGCAGCTCGACGCGGACCTCGGCGCGGCGGCCCGCCTGCACCAGTGCGGCGACCTCGGCCCGCCAGGCGTGGGGCTGGCCGACGAGCAGCCGGGTGGCCATGGCCCGCTTCAGGAAGAGGTGGGCGTCGTGCTCCCAGGTGAACCCGATGCCGCCGAGCACCTGGATGCAGTCCTTCGCGGCCCGGTAGGCCGCCTCGGGGCCGAGCGCGGCGGCGACGGCGACCGACAGGTCGGCGCCCTCTGCTCCCCGGTCGAGCGCCCCGGCGGCCTCCCAGCAGGCGGCGCGAGCCGCCTCGAGCGAGCACAGCATGTCGGCGCACCGGTGCTTCACCGCCTGGAACCGGCCGATGGGGCTGCCGAACTGCTCGCGGGTGCGAGCGTGCTCGGCGGCGGTGTCGACGCACCACGCGGCGACGCCCACCGCCTCCGCGGCGGCGAGGAGCCCGGCGATCCCCCGGACGCCGGCCGCGCCGCGCGGGCAGCGGATCTCCTGGTCGGATCCAACGGCGAGGCCCTCGGCGCGTACCCGGCTCGGACGTCGGGTGCGGTCCACGCCGGGGAGGGCCTCGACCTCGACGTCCTCCACCGGCACGACGCACCACCGCTCCCCCCGCGGGGTCTCCTCGAGCGGCAGGAGCAGGCAGGTGGCCGCCGCTCCGCCGAGCACCACATCCCATGTGGCGTCGACGGTGCCGTCGTCGTGGGTGACGGCGGCGGAGGGCAGCGACAGCGCGACCCCGGCCCGCTCGGTCCCGTCGGCGAGGCCGGCGAGGGCCTTCCGCAGCGCCGGGGCCTCGCCGAAGCGGTCGACGGCCGCCGATGCGACCACGGTGGGCAGGAACGGCCCCGGCGCGCAGGCGCGTCCGAGCTCCTCGAGCACGACGGCGAGCTCGACCAGGCCGGCGCCGGCGCCGCCGTCGGACTCGGGCACGTGGAGGCCCAGCCAGCCGAGCGCCGCAACCTCGGCCCACCACGGCGGCAGGACCGCAGCGTCCGCGTCGAGCGCGGCCCGGGCATCCCGGACCGGCCGACGGTCGGTGACCCAGCGGCGGACCGTGTCGCGCAGGGCGACCTGGTCGTCGTCGATGCCGATGCCGGTCTCGCCGCGCATCGGCCCATCATGACCGAACCTGACACCTGCGTCACGTTTGGGTACGTTCGCGGCGTGCACGACGGGACGATGCCAGCGGCGGTGCTGCACGGGCCGGGCGACCTGCGCGTGGAGCAGCGACCGGTGCCGGTGCCCGGCCCGCACGACGTGGTCGTGGAGGTGAGCCACTGCGGCGTGTGCGGCACCGACCTGCACATGGTCGTCGAGGGCTGGGGCCGGCCCGGATCGGTCGGCGGCCACGAGTGGTCGGGCACGGTCGTCGCCGTGGGTTCCGACGTCTCCACGCCTGCCGTGGGCGATGCCGTCGTCGGCGGACCGCCTCCCGGCTGCGGCACCTGCACCCCGTGCCACGCCCGGCAGCCGTCGCTCTGCCTCGATCGCGCCCAGCCGGGCGACGAGGACGGCGACGGCGCCTTCGCCCGCTACGTGCGCGCCCACCGGGACGCCGTCGTGCCCGTGCCCGCGGGGCTCGACCTGCGCATCGCCGCCCTGGCCGAGCCCCTCGCCGTCGCGCTGCACGCCGTCACCCGCTCCGGTGTCCGCCCCGGCCAGCGGGCCCTGGTCACGGGCGCCGGGCCCATCGGGGCCCTCGCCGTGGTCGCGCTCCGGGCCCGTGGCGTCGGGGAGGTGCTCGTCAGCGAGCCGAGCCCCGCCCGCCAGGCGCTCGCCGAGCGGTTGGGCGCCACCGTCGTGGACCCTGCCTCCTTCGACGTCCCGAACATCGCCGAGCCGGCCCGCATCGTGACCGACGCCGTCGACGTGGCGCTGGAGTGCTCCGGCAAGCGGCCCGCCATGGAGGCCGCGTTCACCCAGCTGCGTCGGGGCGGGACGCTCGTGCTGGTCGGCACGGGCATCGAGGCGCCGCGGCTCGACCCGAACCGCATGATCCTCAACGAGCTCGTCGTCACCGGAGCGTTCGAGTACGACGCCGACGGCATCGCCGAGGCGCTCGACCTGCTCGCCTCCGGCACCGCAGACGTCGGGGCGCTCATCGAGCCGGAGGACGTCGGCCTCGACGAGCTCGGCGCGGCGATGGTCGACCTGGCCGCCGGCCGCATCGCCGGCAAGGTGCTCGTCGCGCCCGGCGGCGCCTGACCTGACCCGCCTCGACGGGGCTCAGATGGCCAGCGGCGGCTCGTCCCGCGGGCGCACGAAGCGGCCCACGCCCCGCGCGTCGGGCTGCGGTCCGGTCGCCACCACCGGTGCCCGGCGAGCGAGGGCCGCGACCGCCGCCACCACGAGCGCGAGGACCAGCCCGCCCAGCACCCGACCGGTGGTCGACGACGGCACCGGCACGGCGGCGCCGGCCAGCTCGGTGCCGGAGCCCGGCGCGCCCGTGGTCGTGGGCAGCGGTGACGGGAGGCCCACCGGCGCGCTGCTCGTCGGCGCCGCACCGGGCGCCAGCGCAGGTGCGGGAACCCGGACCGGCACCGGCGTGGGACCGGGGGGCGAGGTGGTGGCCGTGGGACCGGTCGGGGCTCCCGCCTGCGGGAGGCTCGACGTCGTCGTGGGAGCCGGCTCGGAGCTCGGCGTCACGGCGTCGTCGGCGGGAGCCGACATCGTGAGCGTGAAGGAGGCCCCGCCGTCGGTCGGCACGAGGATCACGTCGAGGACGCCGTCGCGCACCAGCTCGGCGGGCAGCTGCCACGTGACGGTCGCGGCGTCGGGGTCGATCGTGCCGGTCGCCTCCCCCAGGGTGCAGTCCCACGCGGGTGCATCCGCGAGCGGGCCGCCCGAGACCGGCTCCCACGCCTCGACGATCGGGCAGGCGACCACGGTGGCCGTGTCCGCGTCAGAGCCGAGCTCGATGCCGACCTCGTACGTCGCGCCGCCACCGGCCGGGAACCGGACCGCCGCCACCGACACGGGGCCGTCGGAGCCGGACGCCACCTGCGAGCCACCGGGTGGGACGAGTGCGGCCCGGCCGATCGGGAGTCCGGCGATCTGGTTGACCGTCCACCAGCCGACCTCCGGCGCCTCGCCCTGCGCGGCGGCCGCCGGCAGGCTGATGGCCGCGCCCGCCAGAGCAGCGGCGGCCAGCGCGAGCGCAGCGCGTCGGGCGGCCATCACGCGCCGCTCCGGTTGATCACGTCGAGATCGGAGCCCAGGTAGGCGCTGACCACCCGCTCGTCGGCCAGGACCTCGTCGGGCGGGCCGGCGGTCACGACCGCGCCCAGCTCCAGGGCGACGAGGCGGTCGCACACCGCGGTCATCAGCGGCATGTCGTGCTCGATGATCAGCAGCGAGCAGCCCGTCTCGTCCTTGATGCGGTGCAGGAGCGGCCCCAGCGCCTCGGTCTCCTTCTGCGCCACCCCCGACGACGGCTCGTCGAGGAGCAGGACCTTGGGGTCGTGGGCCAGCGCCATGGCCAGGTCGACGATGCGCCGAGACCCGGTGGACAGCTCGGACACGAACTTGTCCCGGAACGCGCCCAGGTGGAGCAGCTCGATGAGGTCGTTGGTGCTGTACGCGATGTCATCCTCCATCTGGGCGATGGCGGGCAGCGACAGCGCGGCGGCCACGTGGTCCCGGTGCTCGAGGTGGCGCTCCAGGGCGAACGCGATGTTCTCGGCGACGGTCATCGACGGGAAGATCCGCGCGTCCTGGAACGAACGGCCCAGGCCGAGCTGCGCCCGACGGTGGGCGCTGGTGCTGGTGATGTCGGCGCCGGCGAAGGTGAGCGTGCCTGCATCCAGGTCGAGGATCCCCGACACCAGGTCGAAGATCGTGGTCTTCCCGGCTCCGTTCGGGCCGATGAGGCCGAGGATCTCGCCCTCGTGGAGGGTGAAGTGCGCACCGTCGACGGCCGTGATCCCGCCGAAGGACTTCCGCAGGCCCTCAGCCACCAGCACGGGACCAGCGACGTCCGAGATGGCCGGGCGCGCCACCGGGGTCGCGGGCGGACCCGCGCCGGCCGGGCCCGCCGACGTGCCCGCACCCTCCAGGAAGACCGAGCGCAGGATGTCGGTGCGCCCCAGCAGCTCGGCGGTGGGCCCCTCGAAGCGGACCTCGCCCTTCTCCATGAAGTAGGCGCGCTCGGCGATCGTGAGCGCGACGTTGACCGACTGCTCGACGACGATGATCGTCGTCCCCTCTGCGTGGATGGCCCGGACCATGTCGAGGAGCTGCTCCACGACCACCGGGGCGAGCCCGAGTGACAGCTCGTCGATGACGAGCAGCTCGGGCCGGGCCACGAAGGCCATGCCGAGGGCGAGCTGCTGCTGCTCGCCGCCCGACAGGTTGCCGGCCTGCTGGCTCCACCGCTCCCGGATGCGCGGGAACCGCTCGAGCACGGCGTCGATGCGGCTCCGCACCTGTTCGGGATCCTCGTCCCGCATGAGCCACGTGCCCATCGTGAAGTGCTCGGCGACGGTGAGCGTCGGGAAGGTGGCCTTGCCGCCGGGCACCTGCACGATGCCGGCCTTGGCGGCGGCGAGCGGGCCGGCGGTGGTGAGGTCACGGCCGTCGAAGGTGATGCGACCGCCGATCGGGGTCACGAGCTGGGACACGGCCTTGAGCAGGGTCGACTTGCCGGCGCCGTTGGTGCCCAGCAGGGCGACGATCTCGCCCCGCTCCACGGCGAGGTCGACGCCGAACAGGATCTGGACGGGGCCGTACGCGACCTCGACGCCCTCGCACACCAGGATCGGATCGCTCACGGCGCCCCCACGAGCTCGTGTTCGGCCGCGGAGGCCGCCGCGTCGGACAGGTCGGGACCGTCGTCGTCGACCACCACCCGGCGATCGGCGACGAGGGACGGCACCAGCAGCCGGTGGCGCGCCGCGACCCAGCGCAGGAAGCGGTCCCGCACGCCGAACAGCAGCTGCGACAAGCCGCCTGGGAACAGGTAGAGCACCAGGAGCAGGCCGGGCCCGGTGACCAGCAGGGAGATGTTCTCGGCCACGTCGTCGCCGAGCGCACGCACCACGGCGAGGTCGGAGCCGAGGAACTTGACGAAGTAGACGATCACGGCCCCCGCCACGGCACCCCCGACGGAGGACAGGCCGCCGATCGCCGTGGCCACGAAGACCTCCACGCTCGGTCCGATGCCGAACGTGGACGCGTCGAAGGTGAGGGTCTGGTAGATGAACAGCACGCCCGCCACCGAGGCGACCGCGCCCGAGAGCGCGAAGGCGGCGAGCCGGGTGCGGACCACGTCGACCGCGTAGGCGGGGGCGGCCCGTGGGTTGTCGCGCACAGCCAGGAACACGCGGCCGCTCCTCGATCGCCGGAACCGCCGGGCCAGCACCATCGACCCGACGAGGAAGGCCAGGCACACGAAGTAGAAGGTCCGATCGTCGGCCAGGTCGACGCGCCCCCACAGCACCGGCCGCTGGACCCGCGGCGGATCGACGCTGGGCAGCAGGGCGTCCGCGAGCGGGTACCCCTCCTTCAGCAGGTAGAACTGCGCGGCGCCGGCGAAGGCGAGCGTGGTGACGGCCAGGAACAGGCCCTGGACCCGCACGGCGGGCACACCGACCAGGACCGACACGGTCACCCCGACCGCCACGCCGGCTGCCAGCACGAGGAAGAAGTCGAGGTCGTGGTCGGCGGCGAGACCGCTGGCCACCGCGGCGGACACCCCGACGAGGCCCATGTGCCCGAGGCTGATCTGCCCCGCCCACCCGGTGAGCACCACGAGGGACACCGCGACCATGGCGTAGAGCAGGGTGAGGGTCAGGAAGCCGATGTCGCCGCGGGAGACCAGGAACGGCGCCGCGACGGCCGCGAGCGCGACGAGGGCACCGAGCGCCAGGCGCGCCACGCGGACCTCGGGCAGCTGGCGCAGCTCCAGCGGCACCGGCCGGTACTCCTTCACCACCTGCAAGGTCGCGGCGCCGGCGTCGGCCGCCCGCGACAGCGCACCGCGCTGGGCGAGCAGGGCCACGAGGATGACCCCGAGCATGATCGCCGAGGTCAGGTCGGGCGCCCCCGTGCTGGTGACCGCCGCGGCCTCGAGGATGCCGATGCCCACGCCGGCGGCGAGGGCGAGACCGACGCGCTCCATGCGGGCCACGACGGCGGCGGCCAGGGCGTACAGGAGCACCGCGAAGCCGAGCGAGCCGTCGAAGGGGATCCCGATGAGCGCCGAGCGCAGGAAGATCGTCGTGCCGGCGAACAGCCCGGCCACGGACCAGGCGATCGTGCCGATGAGGCGGACGGGGACGCCGAGCAGCAGGGCCCGGTCGGGGTTCTCCGACGAGGCACGCACGGCGATGCCGATGCGGGTGAAGCGGAAGAAGGCAGCCAGCCCGGCGGTGAGGACGACCACCACGGCCACCGCGAACAGCTGGGCGCCGTCGATCATCGACCGTCCGTCGAGGAGCAGCTCGATGTCGTCGAAGGGGGTGGGGATCACCGAGCCGGTGCTCTCGGCGCCGCCCACCCAGCCGGGCACGAAGACGGCGACGAAGGCGAGGATCTGCACCAGACCCAGCGTCCCGACGGTGAGGATCAGCCGGGGCGCGGCGGCGAAGCGCCGGACCACCACCACGTCGGCGAGCGCTCCGACGGCGGCACCACCCGCCATGGCCACGACGAACGCGACCAGGAACGGCACGCCCCGAGCCGCCACGAGGAGGGCGGCGAACACGCCGGGCACCGCCCCCAGGCCGGCAGCAGCGAAGTTGATGATCCGGTTCGTGCGGTAGACGAGGATCAGCCCGATGGCGGTGAGGCCGTACAGGACGCCGTTGCCGAGGCCGGCGCCGTAGACCTCGCGGGGCGGGTCGAAGATCGCCGCGATCAGCCCGAGGCACAGCACCGCGGCCAGCAGCCTCGTCGTCACTGCGACGAGGCGCCCGTGCCCGAGCTGCTCGCCGAGGATCATCGGCGGTCGGTGGGGATGGCGGGGAGCGACGAGCCGTACTCCCCGATCCGGAACCGATCGAGGCGCACGAACGTGCCGGGCTCGCCGTTGAACGCCGAGGGCGCGGTCGGGTCCCAGTACGAGATCGCCATGTCCCGGTTCCATGAGTAGACCCCTGGCTCGAACCCGCGCAGCGCGTGGCCGGTTCCCGCACCGCCCCGGAGCCCGGCGGCGTGCGCGCCTGCCTCGACGTTGACCGGGGTCAGCTCGGGCCCGGCGTTCTGGATGAGCGAGGCCAGCAGCAACCAGTAGTCCCACTCGAGCTCGGCGCCCGGGAACGGCGGGTTGCCCGTCCGCCCGGAGGCCTGCCACATCCGGGCGGCCCGGTCCTGGCCCACCGGCTCGCGCGGCTCGCTCGAGGAGAGGCCGAAGGCCGCCGCGAAGTTGCACCGGGCCTCGGACGGGCATCCGGCACCTTCCATGTTGGTCTGCCCGATGTCGTCCAGGTCGGTGTAGACGGTGCCGGCGTAGACGATCTCCGGGTAGTAGTTCTGCGTCTGCATCTCGGAGTACACGAACTGCGCGCCGACCGGGTTGCACAGGCACAGCACCGTCGTGGCCTCCGGGCTCTGGCGCATCGATGCCACGCTCGCGGAGCGCTGCGCCGCCGCCGTCGACAGGTCGTTGGAGGCGTCGTAGGTGTGGGCCACCGAGTCGCCACAGGTGCGCAGGACCCGGTCCACCTCCTCGCGCATCTTGATGTTCTCCGGGTCGTTGGTGCCGATGATGCCCAGCACCCGCTTCCCGCCGTTCGTGTTGCCGGGCGTGCCCGCCGGCGACGGGCTGGGCGAGTACGCCGCCTCCTTGCCGGAGAGCTGCTTGCACCACCACTCGCCGAAGTGCCGGGCGATCTCGGTGCCGCTCATGTGGACGTCCCAGTGGTACGGGCGACGGGCCTGGGAGAACGAGTCCATGAACATCGACCCGCCGAGGTTGAGCACGCCCAGGTTCGACAGCTCGTCGTAGGGCGCGTTCGTCAGGGGCGAGATCCACACGAAGGCGAACGGCTCCACCTCGGCCACGATCGAGCGCATCTCCTGTCGGAGGCAGGCGTTGTCCGGCGGGATGGTGGAGCACTGGCCCTGCACCACGACGATCTCGAGCTCTCGCCCGTACAGCTCGATGCGCTGGTTGACGAAGTCCTCGACGCCGTCCAGGAAGGCCCGTCGCTGCTCGGCCGACACGGCCAGCCCCTGGGCGGCGAGCGACGCCTGCACGGCGGGGTTCTCCTGGCCGATGTAGCTGACGACCCGGACCGTGTCCCCGGTGACGCCGAGGTAGGTGGCGCCGGGGTTCTCGCCGGTGAAGGCGGGGACGCAGGGCGGCGCGAAGAAGTCGATGGCCGGGTCGAACTGGCGGCCATCCACGCAGTGCGCCGTGTCGGCGCCCCCGGCGGCCTGCTCTCCGGCAACGGTCGTGGCGGTCGCGCCGTCGCTCGGCCCCGCCTGGTCGCCGGCGGAGCCGGCACCGCCACCCGTGGCACCGGACGCGGCCGTGCCCTGCCCGGCGCCGGCACTGGCGCCCGCGCCCTGGGCGGCGCCCTGGTCGGCGAAGGGCGAGGAGAACCCATCCGTGGTGCTCGTGCCGGCCCGGTCCGCCGCCGTCGAGGGCAGCACGGCGATGAACAGCGCCTGGATGGCGACCACCACCAGGAGCGGGGCGTAGCGCTGCAGGGCCCGGGCGTTCACGGCCGCACGCCCTCGTCGTCGCGTCCCGGACCGTCCGGCGTGGATCGCAGCTCGGCGCGGACCGCCTCGGTGTGCTCGCCGAGGTCCGGGCCGACGTCCCGGATCGAGCCGGGCGTGCGGGAGAAGCGGGGGACGATGCCGGTCATGGGCACCTCGAAGCCGGGGCGCGCGGTGCGTCGCACGACCATGTCGCGGGCCGCGTAGTGCTCGTCGGCGAGCATGTCGGGGGCGGTGTACACCCGCCCGCAGGGCACGCCGTGCTCGGCGAGGAGGGCGAGCAGCGATGCGGAGTCGTGCGTCGCCGTCCAGGCAGCCACGACCCGGTCGAGCTCCTCGGCGTTCGCGCCGCGGGACGCGTGGTCGCAGAAGCGCGGATCCTCGACCGGCTCGCGCCCGTCTCGGTCCGGCCCCATCGCCGCCGACAGCCGGCGGAACACCGTGTCGGCGTTGGCCGCGATCAGCACCTCGGAGCCGTCAGCGCACGGGTAGGCGTTGGCGGGCGCCACGCCCTTCAGCACACCGCCGGACCGGCTCCGAACGACGCCGCCCACCTCGTAGTCGGCCATGGTCGACTCCATCAACGAAGCCACCGCCTCGTAGATGGCCACGTCCACCTCCTGGCCCTCGCCGCTGCGGCTGCGTTCGTGGAGGGCGGCCAGCGTGCCGATGACCGCGTGCATGGCGGCGAGGGAGTCGCCGAGGCTGATCCCGCACCGGGCCGGGGGGCGGTCGGGGTCCCCGGTGGTGTGGCGGATGCCGCCGACCGCCTCGCCGATGGAGCCGAAGCCGGCCTCGCCGGCGCGGGGGCCGGTCTGCCCGAAGCCCGACACGTGCACGACGATGACGCCCGGGTTGGTGGCGCGCAGCGTCTCGTAGTCGAGCCCGAACTCGGCCAGGCGCCCGGGACGGAAGTTCTCGAGGACCACGTCGACGGTGTCCGCGAGGGCCCGCACCATGGCCAGGTCGCCGGGATCCCGCAGGTCGGCGACCACCGACCGCTTGTTGCGGGCGATGGCCGGCCACCACAGGCTGTCGCCCTCGGCCGTGGTGACGCCCCAGGAGCGCATGGGGTCGCCGACGTCCGGTGGCTCCACCTTGATCACATCCGCGCCGTAGTCGCCGAGCAGCTGGCCTGCGAACGGGCCGGCGATGAAGCTGCCGAGCTCCAGGACGCGGATGCCGTCGAGGGGTCCGGTCGAAGCGTGCACGATGAATTGCATACAAGTGAAAGCCTCGAACTGTCAAAACCGCCTGAACGTTGACATCGCACGGATCCATTGCGCACAATCGACGTCGTGCCTGACTTCGAGTTCCGCGGCATCAACCACCTGGCCCTCGTCTGCGAGGACATGGGGCGCACGGTCGACTTCTACGAGGGCGTGCTCGGCATGCCCCTCACCAAGACGATCGCGCTGCCCGGTGGCGGCCAGCACTTCTTCTTCGACTGCGGTGGAGGGGACTCGCTCGCCTTCTTCTGGTTCCCGAACGCCGCACCGCACGCCCCGGGCATCGCGGCCCCGGCCCATCGGGTGGACAAGGGCGACTCCAGCAGCGCCCACGGGTCGATGAACCACGTGGCGTTCGCCGTGCCCGCCGAGCGCATCGACGAGTACGTGGCCCGCCTGCGGGAGAAGGGCATCGACTGCACCGAGGTCGCCAACCACGACGACTCCGAGTTCGGCATCGCCGCCGACGTCCACGACGGCGTGTTCGTGCGCTCCATCTACTTCATGGACCCCGACGGGATCATGCTCGAGTTCGCCGCCTGGACCCGTGAGCTCGGACCGGACGACGTGCGCCACGATCCCGTTCGCGTCGGCGCACCCAGCTGACCGCCCGACCACCGGAGGAAGACGCCATGCCCCGCCTGCACCCGGTCTCCCGCCGCGAGAACCAGGACCCCCTCGTCGAGGCCATGTACGGCCTGCTGTTCGAGGATCGGGACCCGGTCACCGACCCCGGCACCGCCACCGGCACGCCCGGCGACTGGTGGACCGCCTTCGCCAACGACCAGAAGGTCTTCGAGCACGCCGTCCAGGGCTTCGGCGTGTACCGCGGCGTGAGCATCGACCCGGTGCTGCGCGAGTGGGCCCAGGCCCGGGCCGGCTTCGCGGCGCAGAGCCAGTTCGTGTTCTCCCAGCACTGCAAGGCCCTGCGCGGCCTGGGGGTGCCGGAGGAGAAGATCGCCAGCGTGCCCCACTGGCCGGTGGCTGACTGCTTCGACGACACCGAGCGTCTCGTGCTGGCCTACACCGACTGCCTCGTCTACGACCTCGGCCGCGTGCCCGACGAGCTGTTCGCCCGGCTCCAGGACCGGTTCTCGGACCGGGAGATCCTCGAGCTCACCTACGTGGCCAGCCTGTACCTCATGCACGCCGTGATGTCACGGGCGCTCCGGACCGAGTGGGACGACGTGGACGAGCGGGTCACCGAGGTGTTCGTCGAGGGCGCCGACGACGGCGCGCTGCGCATCGCCGCCGAGGACGCCTGAAGCCGATGGCCCTCCGCCGTGCCCGCGCCGACGCACCCGAACCACGCGCGTCGAACGACAACGAGCGGGTGTACCAGGGGCTGTGGCGGGGCATCGTCGAGGGTGACTACGCCCCCGGCTCCCGCCTGGTCGAGCAGCGCCTGGCCGAGGCGTTCGAGTGCTCGCGCACTCCGGTGCGCGAAGCCGTGCGCCGCCTGGAGGCCGAGGGCTTGGTCGTGGTGGAGCGCAACCGGGGCGCCCGGGTCCGCCCGCTGAGCGAGGACGAGATCGCCGACCTCTACGGGCTGCGCGCCCGGCTCGAGTCCTACGCCGCCGGCCTGGCCGCCGCGCGCCACGATCCGGGCGACCTGCTGGCGCTCCAGGACGCGGTGGATCGCTTCGAGCGGGCCGCCGAGTCCGGCATGCGCCCCCACGCCGACAAGGCCGTGGTGCGCGAGCTCGACGAGGCGAACGGCGCCTTCCACGAGGCGCTCCTCGTCATGAGCCGGCACAGCCGGATCCGGACGCTGGTGCACGCCGCGGTGGACGCCCCCCTGGTGTTCCAGGCCCTGCAGCGCTTCGCCCCCCGGGAGCTCGAGCGGTCCGCCACCTTCCACCGGCTCATCGCCGAGGCCGTCGCCGCCCGGGAGGCCGACCGCGCCGAGCGGCTCATGGCCGAGCACGTGCTCCAAGGCCGAGACGTGCTCCTCGCCCGCCTCTCCGACCTCGGCGGCATCACCGACCTGTTCGAGACGCCGGGCGCATGACCGCCGAGATCGTCCTCCGCGACGTCACCCTCCGCGACGGCCTCCAGGACGAGGATCCGATCTCGACCGCGACCAAGGTCGCGCTCTACGAGGCGCTCGTCGCCGCCGGCATCCGGGACCTCGAGCTCACCTCGTTCGTGCACCCCCGGCGGGTGCCGGCCATGGCCGACGCCGAGGAGCTGTGCGCGAGCACCGCGAGCTCAGCCGAGACCGGCGGCGTGGTCCGCTGGGGCCTGGCGCTGAACGTGCGCGGCGCGCAGCGGGCCCTGTCCGCAGACCTCCGCCACCTGCAGTACGTCGTCTCGGTGTCGGACACCCACTCCCGCCACAACGCCGGCGCGTCGACCGACGACGCCGTCGCCGGCCTGCGCGAGGTCGTCGCGCTGGCCGCCCCGGCCGGTGCTGCGGTCGAGGTCACCTTGGCCACTGCGTTCGGGTGCCCCTACGAGCACCGCATCGACCCGGCCCGCGTCGTGGACGTCGCCGAGCGCTGCGTCGAGGCCGGGGTCACGTCGGTCGGCCTGGCCGACACGATCGGCGTGGCCATCCCGAAGGAGGTCACCGCGCTCATCGCCGCGGTGGAGGGGGCCGTCGACGTGCCCCTGGGCGTCCACCTGCACGACACCCGCGGGCTCGGCGTGGCCAACGCCCTGGCCGCCATCGACGCAGGTGTCCGCCGGATCGACGGCAGCGTCGGTGCCCTCGGTGGCTGCCCGTTCGCGCCCGGCGCATCGGGCAACCTGGCCCTCGAGGACCTGGCGCACGTGCTGGAGGAGTCCGGCATCGCCACCGGCGTCTCGGTCGACGGGCTCGTGGCGGCAGCCCAGCTGGCCACGGGCGCCGTCGGACGCGCGGTGTCCAGCCACGTCGGGCTGGCCGGTCCCCGGTTCCGCTCCCGCCCCTGACGGTCCGACGCCGGCCGTCGAGGCGTCAGGCGGGCTTCGGGGTGATGAGGTCGAGCACGTTGTCCCGCATCACCGCACGCACCTCGTCGTCCGTGAAGCCGGGGATGTCCTTGACGAAGTCGGTGGGCTCGGCGAGGCCCTCGGTGTGGGGGAAGTCCGAGCCGAACAGCAGGCGGTCGACGCCGACCGCCTCCTTCAGCAGGTCCATGTCGTCCTCGTAGTACGGCGCGACCCAGACCTGCTCGCGGAACTGCTCGACCGGGTGGCGATCGAAGGCCATCGGCATCTTCCCGTGCGCGTCCCGGAGGTTGCGCAGCAGGTCGGGGACCCACATCGCGCCGTTCTCGATGGAGACGACGCGCAGGTTCGGGAACCGCTCGAGGACGCCGTGGCAGATGAGTGCGGCGAGCGTGTCGGAGATGCCCCGGTCCTGGAACGCCACGAGCGGGAAGGTGGAGTGCTTGAAGCCCTCGAACTGCCCCCGGGCGCCGCCGGTGCCCCAGAGCTTTCCGTACTGCTGCACACCGCTGAGGCCGGCGTGCAGCACCAGCGGGACGCCGGCCTCGTGCAGCACCGCCCAGAACGGGTCGAACCGCGGGTGGCCGGGGGACACGTAGCCCTCGCCGTCGGGTACCGGGCCCGGGACGGTGACGAGGATGCGCGCGCCGGCCTCGATGACCCGGGCCGCCTCGTCGCGCGCTCGCTCCGGATCGGCGAGCGTGAGCATCGGCGCTGCGTAGAGCCGACCGTCGCCCCGGTCGAAGCCCCAGTCATCGTCGAGCCAGCGGTTGAACGCCTCGAACGCTGCGTGCAGCGCCGGCACGTCCCGCTTCAGCGCCTCCTGCATCCCGACGCCGAGGGTGGGGAACAGCAGCGCCCCCTCCATCCCCTGCTGGTCGAGCAGTGCCACCCGGGCCGCTCGGTCGCGGTACTCGGGGTGGTCGGCGATGGGGTCGAGGTCGCCGAACATCGTCTTCAGGTCGAGCCCGTCGGTGTTCCGGCCCCGGAAGTAGTCCTCCAGGCTGCCGGGCTGGGCGATGGGGTCGAAGGTGGGGTTCGGGATGAACTTGTTGACCTTCCCGCCGACCAGGAGCCGCTTCTTGCCGTCGACCATCGCCCATTGCATGCACCGCTTGGCCATCGCGGGGTCGATGTGGCGGGTGAAGGCGTCCTCGGCCTCGTAGTAGTGGTTGTCCGCGTCGAACGCGCGGAAGTCCAGATCGGCCATGTGGGACATCCTCGCACAATCTGACACTCGTGTCAGGTAGGATCGCCGCCCATGCCGGAGCCGATGGTCGTCGACGCGTGGGTCAACATCTTCCCGGAGCGGTTCGCCCAGCAGTGGACGGCGCAGCGTGAGAACAGCGACGTCAGCGAGCTCTTCGGCGAGGACCTCAGCAAGGGCCGCACGGTGGAGGACCTGCTCGAGGCCATGGACGACGCCGGCGTGGCCGTCGGGGTGCTCACCAGCGGCCTCCGCACGCCCGAGCGCGCCCACCGGCGAGGCATGCACGCGGCCGAGGACTTCATCGCCGTCGCAGAGGCCCACCCCGGCCGGTTCGCCGTCTCGGTCACGGTCGACCAGGCCGAGCGGCCCACCGCCAACGCCCGGCGCATCCGCGAGCTGGCCGGGAGCGAGCACGTCGTCATGGCCCGGGTCACGCCGCTCGTCGAGCAGTACGACCTGAACCACCGCCTCTACTACCCGGTGTACGCCACCTGCGAGGAGCTGGGCCTGCCGGTGTCGATCAACGTCGGCATCCCGGGGCCCAAGGTCCGCTCGCAGTGCCAGCACCCGCAGCTGCTCGAGGACGTCCTCATCGACTTCCCCGAGCTCACCGTCGTGGGCGCCCACATGGGCCACCCCTACGAGGCGCTGCTCATCCAGTACATGCTCAAGTTCGAGCGGCTGTTCCTGATGACGTCCGCCTACCTGGCCCGGTACATGGACGAGTCGCTGGTGCGGTTCATGGACAGCTCCCGGGGGCGAGGCCGGGTGTGGTTCGCCTCCGACCACCCCGTGCTCCCCGTGGGGAAGGCGCTCGACGCCGCCCGCAAGCTGCCGCTGTCGGACGAGGCGATGGCCGAGTTCCTGGGCGCTTCCGCCGCCCGGGTGCTCGGGCTGGCGCCGGCGTAGCTGGCGTCGCCTGCACGAGCGTCGAGAGGCGCGCGGTCCCACCTCGGAGCGACAACATCGAGGGCGGCCGATCGCCGGATCTCTTGCGCGCGGCGGTGTCCGGCTTCGGCCAGCTTGAGCGTCGATAGGTGCGCTGTCCGCGCCAGAGCGACCGCTCGCTTGGGGCTCGAGCGTTGGGCGGCTCCGGTCGGCAGGAGCGGGGTGATACGACGGCCCGCTTGCGTGGTGTCAGCGAGAGACATAACGACTGAGCGAACGAGGTCGCATGAATGACATGGCTGTAGTTCCATGGAGCCATGGCGACGGCCGGAGCACCCGACCTGCTGGCTGAGCTGGCCCAACGAGTGGATGCGATCGCTGGTCGCGTTCGCCCCTGGCAGATCGGGCATGAGTTGGCCAAAGAGTTGACCAGCGACGGGCCGATGACTGCACAAGAGGTCGCCGTCGTACAGGCCCTCGAGCGAACCCTCGATTGGGACACCGAGGAAAGCAGTCGCGACTTTCGCGTCTGGTGGCTCGACGAAGAGACCGCGCTTGCGGAGATCGACCCTGAATGGCCAGTTGCGTGGGCAGCTGTAGCAGAGGCCGCCGCCCACCCGAGCGTGGTCGCCCACCTCTCCGATCTTCTCTGGTCCGTGCGCCACGGCACTGCACACCTTCACGCTCGGCGTGCCGTCGACGCATACCTCGACGCAGCGGACCTCCTCCGAGAGTCGCACGACCGGTGTCGTTCGCTCATCCGGGCGCACGAGCTCGCCAGGGCAGTCAACGACGTCGACCGGCTGACCGTGTCGGAGACCCGCATCTGTGACGCAGCGGCGACCGAACTCGCCGAGGTGAACCTTGGAATCGCGCTCGTCCTCCTTGAGGACCTCTGCACCCACCGCATTAGCGACGCTGCCTCAGACAAGGTCGACAGGCTGCTGGAGCTCGCATGGCAGGCCGCTTCTCGTGCCGACCACGTCGAACGCCTCGCGAAGCTGATTCTTCGGCGACTGCATGACGACAGCGG
>DASTYO010000229.1:0-2472 GCA_035764875.1 Acidimicrobiales bacterium
GATGGCCTGGCCCGCGTCGCGGCGACGATCCCAGCAGGGCGCTTCGGCACCCCCGCCGATGTCGCCGATGCGGTCGTCTTCCTGGCCAGCCCGCTGGCGGCCTACGTCACCGGGGCGAACCTGCTCCTCCACGGCGGCGGCGAGTGGCCCGCCTTCCTCCGAGCTGCCCACGGCGACTGATGCCGGCGGTCCCCGACCTCCACCACGTCGCCCTCACGGTGACCGACGTCGACGCCAGCGTCGCGTGGTACGAGGAGGTCTTCGGTCTCACCCACCGGCTGGACGTGCCGCACAGCGGTGGGGTCGGGCGGCTCCTCGCCGACGACGACCGGCGACTGGTGCTGGTGCTGCACCGGCACGACGGCAACGACGGCGGGCCCTTCAGCGAGGTCGGGACCGGGCTCGACCACGTCGGGTTCCGGGTTCCCACGCGAGCCGACCTCGAGGGGTGGCAGGCCCACCTGGAGGCGTGCGGGGTCGTCCGGGCCGTCGCTGCCGACCAGCCGCTCACCCAGTCGCCGATCGCCGACGAGGCCTACGGCGCCGTCCTCGTGTTCCGCGACCCGGACAACATCCAGCTCGAGATCTTCGCCCCGGCCGCCGCGCCCGACCGCTGACGCGATCGAGGCCCCGGCCGGAGCCGGGGCCTCGATCAGCTGCAGTGCGGTGGTGCGATCAGTCGACGTTGGCGGGGACGGGAGGCTCGGGCTCCTCCACGTGGGCGGCCACCGGAGCGTCGCCGATGGCCTCCTTGTCCCGCTTGCTGTAGGCGATGGAGGCGATGAGCACCACGAGCGCCACGCCGGCGACGGCGATGCTGGCGCCGTTCGGCGTCGAGGTCCAGCTGACGTGGTCGCCGTTCACGACCCGCTTCACCTCCGACATGCTGATGATGGCGGGCAGGACGAGCAGCGACACCAGGTTCATCACCTTGATCAGCGGGTTGAGCGCTGGGCCGGCGGTGTCCTTGAAGGGGTCGCCGACGGTGTCGGCGATGACGGCGGCCTTGTGGCCCTCCGACCCCTTGCCGCCCTCGTTGCCGTCCTCGATGTACTTCTTCGCGTTGTCCCACGCGCCACCTGCGTTGCTCAGGTAGTTCGCCATCAGCTGGCCCACGAGGATCACCGCGACGAGGAAGGCACCGAGGGCCGTGAAGCCGATGCCGAAGCCGACGATCACCGGGGTGAGCACGGCGAGCAGGGCGGGGGTGACCAGCTCCCGCAGCGAGGCGGCGGTGCAGATGTCGATGACCGGACCGTGGTCGGGCTTCTTCTCGCCCTTCATGATCAGGCCGTCGGCGAACTGGCGGCGCACCTCCTGCACGACGACGCCGGCGGTGCGGCTGACGGCGTTGATGGCGAGGGCCGAGAAGAGGAACGGCACGGCGCCACCGATGAGCAGGCCGATGAAGACCTTCGGGTCGGCGACGTTGATCGGGATGAGGTCGAAGACGCCGCGAGGTGTCGACTTCACGGTCTCCACGAACTCGTTGCCGAGGATCTCGGTGGCCGCTGTCTCGATGAACGAGGCGAAGATGGCCACCGAGGCGATGACGGCGGAGCCGATGGCGAAGCCCTTGGTGACGGCCTTGGTGGTGTTGCCCACCGCGTCGAGGCTGACCATGATCCGCTCCGGCTCGCCGTGGAACTCGCCCGACATCTCGGCGATGCCGGCGGCGTTGTCGGACACCGGTCCGAACGTGTCCTCGGACACGATCACGCCGGTGGTGGCCAGCATGCCCATGCCGCAGAGGGCGACGAGGTAGAGCGAGAACTGCAGGTTGCCGCCGCCGAGGGCCATCGACACGCCGATGGCGAGGGCGATGGCGAGGATCGCGTAGACCGAGCTCTCCAGGCCGGCGGAGGTGCCGGACAGGATCGCCGTGGCCGGGCCGCTGCGGGTCGACTCGGCGATCTCCTTCACGGGGGCGTAGTGGGTGGCGGTGAAGTACTCGGTCAGGCGGCTCACCAGCTGGGCGAGGACCAGGCCGATCACGACGGCGGCCACGCACCGGAGGCCGACGTTGGACAGGGTCGCTTCGCCGCTGCCCTGGACGCCGTCACCGACGTAGAGGAGGCCGACGGCGCCGACGCCGATGACCGTGATGATGCCGGCGGTCAGGAAGCCGCGGTTGATCGGCTTCAGGGCATCGGTCTCGCCCTCCTTGGCCTTCACGGCGTAGACGCCGGCGATCGAGGCGACGACGCCGACGGCACGAGCCGCCAGCGGGAAGATGAGGCCGAGCGCGGGGTTGGCGCCGACGGCGGAGAAGCCGGCCACGCCGAGGATGATCGACGCGACCAGGGTCACCTCGTAGCTCTCGAACAGGTCCGACGCCATGCCGGCGCAGTCGCCCACGTTGTCGCCCACGTTGTCGGCGATGGTGGCGGGGTTGCGGGGGTCGTCCTCGGGGATGCCCGCCTCGACCTTGCCGACGAGGTCGGCGCCGACGTCGGCGGCCTTGGTGAAGAT
>DASTYO010000230.1:0-10392 GCA_035764875.1 Acidimicrobiales bacterium
CGCCGAGCTGCTGCTGAAGCTGTTCTTCGGCATGGTGGCGAGCAACGCCACGCTGGTCGGCCTCGTGTTCGCTGCCGTGCGCCTCGGCTGACCCGTCAGGAGAAGCGGGTGATCCAGCCCTGCTCGCGGAAGCGGCGGAGCTGGCGCCGGACGAACCAGGCGCCGAGCGCCACGCACACCACGGAGCCGGCGACGCCGATGCCGAGGTCGATCCACTGGACGGCTCCGCCCTCGAGGCTCTCCCTCGTGGCCTCGAAGATGCGGGTGAGCGGGATGACCTCGGCCACCGGTTGGAGGAACCCCGGCAGCGCGTCGGGCGGGTAGAAGATGCCCGACAGCGGCATCAGCAGCACGATGGTGCCCCACGAGAAGACCTCGGCCGTCTCGCCGAACTGCAGCACCAGGCCGATGACGAGCAGGGCGACCGCCCAGCCGAACACCATGAGCGCGGCGGCGCCGACGGCGAGCACCCAGCCGGCGCCGGTGGGGTCGACGGCGTAGAGGCCGGCGGCCACGGCGCCCACGAGGCCCATCGACACGAGCGCGCGGACGAAGCCGGTGACGAGCAGGGCGAGCCCGTACTCGGACTCGGTGAGCGGCGTGGTCCACAGGTTGAGGACGTTGCGCGACCACACCTCCTCGAGGAAGCCGAGGGAGCCGGCGAGCGTGAGCTGCCAGATCACGTGGAACAGGAGGATCCCCACGACGAGGATCTCGACGGCCCGGTCGGACTCGCCGAAGGCCACGCCGATCGAGGAGAACAGCAGGGCGTCGACCACCGGCAGGACGAGCAGCAGGAACCAGTGGCCCGGGTTGCGGGCCTGCACCAGCACGTGGCGACGCACCACCGCCTTCACCCGGTGCCAGCGGATGCCGGGCGTCGGCTCGGCCATCGGTTCGGCGAGGGCGGTCACAGCCGGGCTCCCCGCATGCGGACCGCCTCGGCCAGGAACATCTCCTCGAGGGTGGTGTGGCCGGCGTCGGCGACGACGGTGGCGGGGGCGCCGTCGGCCAGCACGTGCCCGTCGCGCAGGAACACCACGCGCTCGGTGAGCGCCTCGACCTCGCGCATGTCGTGGCTGGTGAGGAGCAGGGCGGTGCGGTGCTCGTCGTTCAAGCGGGCGAGGGCGTCGCGGACACGGAGGGCGATGTCGGGGTCGAGCGAGGCGGTGGGCTCGTCGAGCACCACGAGCCGCGGCCGGTGCATGACCGCCTTGGCGATGCCGACGAGCGTGGCCTGCCCCGACGACAGGCTCATGCACGTCTTGTCGCGCAGGTAGCCGATGTCGAGCTCCTCGATCACCCGCTCGACATCGGCACCCGGATCGGGGTGGTCGTGGAGGTCGGCGAAGAACCGCAGCGCCTCGTGGACCTTCAACCGGTCGGGGAGCGGGAGGTACCCGGCGGCGAAGCCCACGTCCTCCATCGCCGCGCTGCGACCGTCGGGCAGGCGCCGGCCCATCAGCTGGACGTCGCCCTCGTCGGGGTCGATGGCGCCGAGGAGCATCAGCAGCAAGGTGGTCTTCCCCGCCCCGTTCGGGCCCACGATGCCGACCCGCTCGCCGCTCGCGACCGCGAGGTCGATGCCGTCGACGGCCTGCACGTCGCCGAAGCGCTTCCGCACCCCTCGCGCCGCGACGACCGGCGCGCTCAGCTGCTCCCCGTGCATCACCCGAGGCTGCCACGGCCGTCACCGCCCGGCGAGCGGTTTCGGAGCGACAGCCCGCGCTGGCCTCGCGGGCGGGCTCAGGGCACGGCGGCGTAGACGGTGGTCCAGAAGTCGGCGAGCGGCCGGGGGAGGGCGCCGTCGCCCGCGAACATGTCGGTGGAGAGCACGACGCCGACCAGGCGCTCGGCCGGGTCGTTGATCCACGAGCTGCCCAGGCCGCCGTCCCAGCCGTAGCTCCCGACGCTGCGGATCAGCCCGGTGCGGCGCACCTGCACGCCGACCCCGAAGCCCCAGCCCGTCGAGCCGTCGCCGTTCGGCGTGATGCCGGGGTGGCCGCCGGCGACGCCGAGCTGGTCGGTGGTCATGGCGTCCACGGCGGCCCGGCTGAGCAGGCGGGAGCCGTCGGGGAGGCGACCGCCCTCGAGCAGCATCCGGCCGAAGGCGGCGAGGTCGTCGACGGTCGACACCAGGCCGCCCGCGCCGGAGGGGAACGCCGGCGGCCGCGACCAGCGCCCGTCGGGAGCGTCGTAGGGCGTGCGCTCCCCGGTGCCGCCGTCCACCGAGTACGACGTGCCGAGCCGGTCGGTGGCCGTGGTGGCGAACCCGGTGTCGGACATGCCGAGCGGGTCGAGCACCCGCTCCTGCAGGAACCGGTCGAACGGCTGGCCGGCGGCCCGGGCGACGAGCACGCCGACGATGTCGGAGGCGGTGTGGTAGAGCCAGCGCTCGCCCGGCTGGCGCACGAGCGGCAGCGTCCCGAGGCGGCGCATCCACTCGTCGGGTTCGGGCGTCGCGCCCGGCTCGGGTGCGCCCGGGCCCAGTCCCAGCTCGGCCATCCGGTCGAACAGCGGCTGCGGCCAGGGAGCGGTGAAGTCCATGCCGAGGCCGCACTGCATGGTGAGCAGGTCCCGCACGGTGATCGGTCGCTCGGCCGGCACGGTCTCGCCGTCGATCGGGCCGAGGGGGTCGACGAGCACCCGGCGGTCGGCGAGCTCGGGCAGCAGCTCGTCGACGGGGACGTCGAGGCGCAGGCGGCACTCCTCGACGAGCAGCAGCGCGGCGACGGCGGTGAGCGGCTTCGTGTTCGACGCGACCCGGAACAGGCTGTCGCTCGCCACCGGCGTCGCCTCGCCGCGGGTGAGCACCCCGGCCGAGCCGGCGACCACCTCGTCGTCACGGCAGGCGAGCCAGGCGACGCCGCCGGTCTCGCCGGTCTCGACGTGGCGGGCCATCAGCTCGTCGAGCCGCTTGGGGAGGTCGGGATCGAACGCAGGCATGTCCCTCCGACGGTGCAGACGCCCGCGGATCATCGCATGGCTAGGTTCGCCGGCGCTGTCCGACCCCCCGAGGAGCACCCGTGAGCCACCCCCGTCCCTTCCGCTTCGGCGTCCAGCTGGCCAACGCCCCGTCCGCCGAGGAGTGGGCGAACCTCGCCCGGCGGGCCGAGGAGCTCGGGTACGACAGCGTGATGATGCCGGACCACTTCGGCGAGCAGCTGGCGCCGGTGCCCGCCCTCATGGCGGCGGCCGACGCCACCACCGAGCTCAAGATCGGCACCCTCGTGTTCGCCAACGACTACAAGCACCCGGTGGTGCTCGCGAAGGAGGTGGCCACGCTCGACGTGCTGTCGGAGGGCCGGGTCGAGTTCGGCATCGGCGCCGGGTGGATGAACACCGACTACGAGCAGTCGGGCATCGCCCACGACCCGGCCGGCGTGCGGATCGACCGGCTGGCCGAGAGCCTCGAGGTCTGCAAGGCGATCTTCGCCGGCGGGACGGTCGACTTCACCGGCGAGCACTACGACGTCACCGGCTACCAGGGCTTCCCGCAGCCGGTGCAGTCGCCGCACCCGCCCATCCTCATCGGCGGCGGTGGCAAGCGGATCCTCACCCTCGCCGCGCAGCACGCCGACATCGTGGGCATCAACCCCAAGATCGCCTCGGGTCGGGTGGACAGCGCCACCGCGCAGAACGGTGCGGCCGCCCGCACGGACGAGAAGATCGCCTGGGTCCGGGAGGCGGCGGGCGAGCGCTACGACGACATCGAGATCAACATGTTGGTCTTCGCCGTCGTGATCACCGACGACGCCACGGGCACGGCCGAGATGATGGCGCCGCTGTTCAGCCTCGACCCCGCTGAGGTGGCCGACTACCCGCTGGCGTGGATCGGCACCGAGGACGAGATCGTCGAGTCGCTGCAGGCCCGGCGCGAGCGGTGGGACGCCAGCTACCTCGTGGTGCAGGCCGACGCCATGGAGGCGGCGGCGCCCATCGTCGCCCGGTTGCGGGGCACCTGAGCGGCGCGTCCGCCTCCCTGACCTCGCGTGCTGTGATGGGTGGCCGTGACCACCATCCGGACCCTGGGGCACGGCACGGCGGAGGCCGACGAGCTCGGTGAGCTGCTGCGTGGCGCCGGCGTCACCGAGCTGGTCGACGTCCGGCGCTTCCCCGGCAGCCGTCGGCACCCGCAGTTCTCGTCGGAGGCGATGGCGGCCTGGCTGCCCGAGCACGGCGTCGGCTACCGGCACCTCGAGTCGCTGGGCGGCCGGCGCAAGCTCGGGCCCGACTCCCCGAACATCGGCCTGCGCAACGAGCAGTTCCGGGCCTATGCCGACCACATGGCGACCGACGAGTTCCGCGCCGGCGTGGCCGAGCTGCTCGACATCGCGGCGGGCGAGAGCGTGGCGGTCATGTGCTCCGAGTCGGTGTGGTGGCGCTGCCACCGGCGGCTGCTCGCCGACCACCTCGTGCTCGTGGAGGGCGCGGTGGTCGAGCACCTGTTCCACGACGCCCGCCTGAGCCGGCACGAGCCCACCGCCGAGGCGCGCCGGGCCGGCGACCACGTCGTCTACGACGTCGGGGTGGCGCCGCCGCTGTTCGACGCGGACGGCTGAGGCGCGGCCAGCCACTCGGTGGGGCCCGTACAGTCCGGGCGATGACGACCGCCAGCGCAGAGCCGCGCGGCTCGATCCTCGGCACCCGCGTGGTGCGCACCGAGGATCCGGAGCTGCTGCGAGGTGCCGGCCGCTACGTGGCCGACCTGCCCCTCGACAACCCGTTGCACGCGGTGTTCGTGCGATCCGACACCGCCCACGGGATGATCCGCTCCATCGACGTCGACGAGGCCCGGGCCATGCCCGGTGTCGTTGCCGTGTGGACGGCGGACGACCTCGGCATCGCGCCCCACCACGGCTTCGTCCGCCTGGGCGACGACTTCGCACGCGCCCCGCTCGCCACCGATCGCGTGCGGTTCGTGGGGGAAGCGATCGCCGTGGTGCTCGCCGAGACGCTGGCCCAAGGCGAGGACGCGGCGGCGCTCGTGTGGGCCGAGATCGAACCGCTGCCCACCTACGTCGATCCCGAGGACGCGCTGGCGCCGGGCGCCGCGCCGATCATCCCCGGTCGCGACGACAACCTGGCCGTGTCGGAGTCGTCGGATGCGCCGGTCGACCTCGATGCGGTGTCCGACGTCGTCGTCCGCGGTCGGTACGTGAACCAGCGGGTGGCGGTCGCGCCGATGGAGCCCCACTGCTTCGCTGCGGCTCCGGCGGAGGACGGCCGGCTCACGGTGTGGCCGGCCAACCAGTTCCCCCACCTGATCAAGGTCGGCATCGCCCGGGTGCTCGGGCTGGAGACCGACCAGGTCCACGTCATCACGCCCCGGGTCGGCGGCGGGTTCGGGGGCAAGGCCGGCCCGCAGTTCGAGTACACGGTGGTGGCCGCGGCCGCGCACCGGCTCGGGCGCCCGGTGGTGTGGGTCCCCAGCCGCAGCGAGGAGATGCAGGCCATGCCGCACGGGCGCGGCCAGATCCAGTACGCCGAGCTGGGCTGCCGGCGAGACGGCACGTTCACCGGCCTGCGGGTGCACCTCGTCGGCGACGCCGGCGCCTACCCAGGCGTCGGCGCTGCGCTGCCCGGCGGCACGCGGCGGATGTCGCAGGGCACGTACGCCTTCCCTGCGATCGAGTTCGACGTCGCGGTCGCCGTCACCAACACGACGCCGATGGGCGCCTATCGCGGAGCCGGGCGTCCCGAGGCCACGGCGCTGCTGGAGCGCCTCGTCGACCAGGCCGCCCACGAGCTGGGCATCGACCCGATCCGTCTGCGCGAGCAGAACCTGCTCGGCGACGACGTCTTCCCGTTCACCACCCTCACCGGCAACACCTACGACAGCGGCCGCTACCTGCTGCCGCTGCGCACGGCGGCCGAGGCGGTCGGCTACGACGAGCTGCGTCGAGAGCAGGCCGAACGGCGCGAGCGCAGCGACACCGTGCAGCTGGGCATCGGCGTCGCCGTGTACGTCGAGATCACCGCCGGCGGCGGCGCCAGCGAGAACGGCCGCGTCGAGGTGCACGCGGACGGGACCGCCACCGTCTACGCCGGCACGTCCGCCCACGGGCAGGGCCACCAGACGTCGTACGCGATGCTCGTCAACGCCCAGACGGGCATCCCGGTGGAGGACATCACGCTCGTCGACGGCGACACCGATCTCGTGCCGCGGGGCGGCGGCACCGGCGGCTCCCGGTCGATGCAGCTCGGCGGCTCGGCCGTCCACCGGGCCACGGAGGCGCTCGTCGATGCCGCACGGTCGCTCGCCGCGCGCCTGCTGGAGGCGGACGAGGCCGACGTCGTGGTCGACACCGCGGCCGGGACGGTCGGCGTGCAGGGCGTCCCCGCCCGGGCGATCTCGTGGGCCGAGCTCGCGGCCCGAGCGGTCGAAGACGGCGACGGCTCGCTCGCCGGCGACGCGCTGTTCGAGCAGGAGGGCGCCACCTTCCCGTTCGGCGCGCACATCGCGGTGGCCGAGGTCGACGTCGAGACCGGGCGTGCCCGCCTCCTCCGCCACGTCGCCGTCGACGACTGCGGCACCGTCATCAACCCGCTGCTCGTGGCGGGCCAGCAGCACGGCGGCATCGGGTCAGGCGTCGGCCAGGCGCTGTACGAGGAGATGTGCTTCGACGAGGACGGCAACCCGCTGACGTCGAACTTCGCCGACTACGGGTTCCCGTCTGCCGCCGAGATGCCGAGCTTCGAGGTGCTGTCCACCGAGACCCCGTCGCCGCTCAACCCGATCGGCGCGAAGGGCATCGGCGAGGCGGCCACCATCGGCTCGACACCGGCGGTCCAGAACGCGGTGATCGATGCCGTGTCGCACCTGGGGGTGCGCCACATCGACATGCCGTGCACGCCGCAGCGGGTGTGGGCGGCGATCGACGCGGCCCGGCGTGGTGACGCCGACCCGTGGCGCGAACCACCGGCCGTGTTCGCCACGCTGCCCAAGGGCGGCGGTGTCGACGAGGACGCAGCGGCCGCCGCCGACGGGATCTGACGCCGGCGCGGCCCGTCACAGGCGGTGTGCCTGGTTGGCCTCCTCGAAGTACTGCAGCACGCGCTCGACGTCGTAGGGCTCCTCCCGGTACGGGTCTCCGCGCCACTCGCTGCGAGGCGTGGCGAAGAAGTCGCCGCCGTAGATGTGGATCGAGCCGGTGAGCTCGGTGGTGGGGTTGGTGACGGCGTGGATCACGTCGTCGCCGAGCAGGGCGACGTCGCGCGGGCGCAGCTCCTTGCCGCCCGACGGCGTCAGCGTCTCGCCGTCACGGCGGTAGAAGGCGTTGTCCTCGCCGCCGCTGTAGATGCCGATGGCCGCCCACATGTGGTGGTCGTGCGGGCCGAAGTGCATGCCGGGCGCCCACACCACGTGCAGGATCGTCAGCTCCGGCGAGACGTGCAGCCGCGTGATGCCGGCCCGTTGGGGCTGCAGCGCCTCGGCCATGGCGGTCGGGCGCTCGAGCTCGCGGTGCAGGACGTCGCGCACCGCCAGCTGCGGGTGGTCCTCGGCACCGGCGCGTACGCAGTCGTCGATGAACGTGTCGACGTCGAACATGGCTCGCCCCCTCGTTGCACCCGTGTGCCTGCGATCGTACGCCGCCGGGACCGGGAGCGGAACCGCCGTGGCGACGGCTGGCGCTCCGACAGCGGGTGGCGGAGGGTGCCGTCCTACCCTCTCCGCCCGTGGGCGGTGGGCTGACCCTGGAGCAGGAGCTGCGGATCCTGGCCTGCCACGACGGGCACGGCGGGGCGGTGGAGGCGGCGCTCGGCTCGTACCCGTACCCCGACGACCGGTTGGCGCGGCGGTCGACGCTCGAGGCGTCGGTGCGGGAGAGCGGCGAGCCGGTGGCGCTGCTGGTGGCGTGGATGCACCGGCTCATCCACGACGAGACGGTGCGGCCGCTCGATGCCGACCTCGACGTGCGCTGGCCGAAGGCGCCCGACCCCGCCGACGCCGCGCTCGTGGTGCGCCTCGCCGCCGACCCGGCGTGCGCCTACTACGAGATCCGGGCCGCGCTGCAGCTGGCCGAGCGGGCGCTCGCCCAGGGGCCGCCCGGCGACGCGCTGGTGTCGGCGCTGCTGGAGCTGCGGGCCCGGCTGGAGTGCGACCGGCTGCACAGCTCGGAGTTCTTCCGGGCGAAGGTGCTGCCGTGGGTGCTGCGGCTGGTGGCGGCGACGACGCCGGCCGACCTGCCCGACCTCGCGTTCCTCGACCCGCACGACCGCTGGGCGCCCGCGGTCGTCACCACCGTGCATGCGTCGTCCGAGCCGGCGACCGTGGGGCGGGCGCTGCTGCACCTCGCCTCGCCCCGGGGCGGCAAGCCGTCGAAGGCGTGGTGGGCGCGCACGGCGGTGCTGCTGGGCGATGTGCCAGGGCTCACCGGGCTGGCCGTGGAGCTGCTCGACGCCGTGACCACGGTCGACGCCACGGCGCGGGACGACGAGCGCGACGGCTGGGACGTCCCCGATCCGTTCCTGCTCACGCCGGCCAACGAGCTGCTGGCACGCGGGCTGGCCTGGGCGCTGCAGCTGGCGCCGAGCGACGAGGCGTGCGAGGTGCTCGGCCGCGTCGCCCTGCGTTCGGCGGCGATGGTGTGGGTGGTGCCGGCGCACCGGATGCTGTGCCCGAAGCTCGCCGTCGCCGCGGTGGACGCGCTGTGCGCCATCGGCTCGCCGGCGGCGCAGGAGCAGCTGGCGACCGTGATCGACGAGATGCGCGTGCCGGCGCTGCTCCGGCGCATCGGCCCGCACCTCGGGCTGACCGACGACGAGGTCGCGGCCCGGGTGGCGGGGCTGCGAGCGCGCGGCCCGCTGCCCCGCCCCGACCGCTGAACGGCCGCCGGCTCCCGCCGTCAGTGCTGGTGCGTGGCAGCGATGCCGAGGCGCTCGACCGTGTCGGGGCCGAAGTCGAACTCGATCAGCACGGCGGGCTCGTCGCCGGGCACCCAGCTGTCGTGGCCGGGGTCGATGTGGACGCCCGTGGGGGCGACGAAGTCGAAGGCGCAGCCGTCGGCGTACTCGCCGGCGAGCCGGCCCCGCACGAGGAAGCCCACGTGGGCGTGCTCGCACAGGTCGGTGCCGACGTGGGGCTTCACGTGCTGCGACCACCGGCCGCCCGGCTGGTACACGAGCCGCTTCACGCGGGCGTCGCCGGCCTGGAACAGGTCGATGCGGATGCCCGCGAACTCCTGGTGCTCGCCGTGCTCGATCGGTTCGGTCAGCGGATCGGTCGCCACGGGCGAACGCTACCCCTGGGCGAGGACCTCGTCGATCTGTCCCATCGCCTCGCGCATGCCCTCCTCCATGCCCATCTCGAGCATCTGCTGCATGGCCTCGGTGGAGGGGAAGGTCGAGTGCACGGTCATCGTCGTGCCGCCGTCGGGTCGCGACGCCAGCTCGAGCTCCATGCGCGTGGTGGGCATGTCCGGGTTCGGCTCGCCGGTGTCGTCGGCGAAGCCGTCCACCACGACGAAGCGGCGGGGGGCGTCGACCTCGAGCACGTCCCAGTAGCCCGACGACTTGCCGCCGTCGGGCCCGGTCATGAAGTAGGTGACCCGACCGCCGGGGGAGAGGTCGTGGTCGACCACCGTGGCCGGCCACGTGGGCGGGCCCCAGAACCGCTCCAGCTGGCGGGGGTCGGCGTAGAGCTGCCACACCCGCTCGACCGGGGCGTCGTAGTCGGCGATGACGGTCATCGTGTGGGCGTCGAGGTCCTTGTCGACTCGGGTGATGGGCATCGGTGTCTCCTCGGTTCTAGGGATCCTCGGCGAGGATCTCGTCCATCTGCGCGACGCGGTCGCGCCACAGCTGCTCGAAGGCGTCGAGCGCGCGCCGGGCGTCCTGCACCCGGCTGATGTCGCCCTGCACGAGCGACTCCCGGCCTCGCCGTCGCCTGGTCACCAGCCCGGCCTCCTCCAGGACCGCCACGTGCTTCTGCACGGCGGTGACGCTCATCGGGTACCGCCGGGCCAGCGCCGACACCGACAGCTCCTGCACGAGCACCGTCGAGACGATGTCGCGCCGGGTGGCGTCGGCGAGGGCGTGGAAGACCCGGTCGGTCTCCGGTCGGTCCAGCAGACTTACAACCATTCGGTTGTAGGTTTACCGGACCCGGGCCGCTGACGCAAGGGCCTCGCTGTCGGACGTGCGTCGTAGGGTTTCGATCACTTCCCCCTCCTGGTTGCCCTCCTGGAGGTGTTCCGTCACCATGGCCCTCGACGCCCGTACCCGTTCGTCGATCTACGACTCGCTCGCGCCGCTGATCGGCGAGCACAACGCCAACGCCCTCATGTCCGAGTTCCCCTCCGTCGAAGCCGACGAGCTCGTCACGAAGCAGTTCCTGCGCGCCGAGCTCGCCGAGCTCGAGAGCCGGCTGCTGGTGCGCCTGGGCGCAGC